>NZ_JBBCYQ010000013.1:0-122504 GCF_037144815.1 Curtobacterium sp. USHLN213
CGCGCTGCTCTGCTTCGTCGTCGGTCTCGTCGGCCTGGTCGTCGGGCTCGCGAACCGGTACGGATGTCTCGGCGCGGACGAGACCTGGCCGGAGTACCGCTGCACCGGCGACGACTCGGGCATCATCTGGGGCAGCGTGCTCGGCGTCGTCGGACTGCTCCACCTCGGCCTGACCGGACTCGCGGGGGCGATCGTGTGGACGTCCGCGCCGTCGATCGCTCCCCGACGTCCACGTCGCCCGGCGCCGAACGTCGGCGTGAACCTCGTCTTCTCGTACGGCACCCTCCGGCAGCCCGAGGTGCAGGAGACCCTGTTCGGCGGGCCGGTGCCGACCACGGAGGACTCGCTCCCCGGCTGGCGGCTCGACTGGGTGACGATCACCGACCCCCGCGTGATCCGGACGAGCGGCTCGGACCGGCACCCGATCCTGCGCCGGGGCACCCCGGAGGACCGTGTCGAGGGTGCGTGCCTCACGCTCGGCCACGAGTGGCAGATGCGGGCCGTCGACGACTACGAGGTCGCCGACTACCAGCGCGTCGAGGTGACCCTCGGGTCGGGCGCGACGGCTTGGGTCTACGTCGCCGCCGACGAGCCCTGAGCGGCAGCGAGCCGGCCGAGCCCCTCGTCGATCGACACCGCGGGCGTCCACTGCAGGTCACGACGGGTGCGCCGCTGGTCGAACCAGTGCGCCGTCGACAGCTGCTCGGCGAGGAACCGGGTCATCGGCGGCTCGTCCTCGCCCGGACGCACACGCCAGACCGCCTCGACGAGCGACCCTGCGAACCGGGCCACCCCGGCCGGCACGTGCACCCGCGGCGCCGGGACCCCGGACGCGGTGCAGATCCCGGCGAGCAGGTCCCCGACGGGCCGGGGTTCCCCGTTCGTCACGACGTACGCGTTGCCGTGCACCCCGTCGTCGGCGGCGTGGTCGAGCGCGGCGACCATCGCGGACGCGGCGTTGTCGACGTAGAGCGTGTCGATGAGCGCGGCGCCGGAGTCGAGCAGCGGCAGGCGCCCCGTGCGGGCACGGTCGACGATCCGGCCGACGAGCTGCGTGTCGCCGGGACCCCACACGAGGTGCGGGCGGACGGCGACGACGGCGAACCCGGGGGCGTCCGCGGCGAGTGCGAGCAGCTCGGCCGCGGCCTTCGTGCGGGCGTAGTCGCCGCGGGCCCGCGCGGGCTCGGCGGGTCCGGCGTCCGCACCGACGAGGGACGACCCGGTGTGCGCGACCGAGGGCGAGGAGACGAACACGAACCGCTCGACCCCGGCGCCACGTGCAGCGTCGAGGAGCGTCCGGGTGCCGTCGACGTTCACGCGGACGAAGTCGTCCGGGTCGCCGGCGAGCGAGACCTTGGCGGCGAGGTGGACGACCGCCTCGATGCCGTCGACGGCCCGGGCCACGGCTGCGGGGTCGGTCATGCTGCCGAGCACGTCCGACACTCCCTCGACCCCGGAGGGCCGTCGCTGGAACGTCCGGACCTCGTGCCCCGCAGCACGCACGGCCGCGGCGGTCGCCTGCCCGAGGAACCCGCTCGCACCGGTGACGAGGACCCTCACGGCCGGACCATCCGTCCACCGGACAGCACCGAGGCCGCCCACCGGGACAGCCGTGCACGGTCGACCTTCGAGTTGTGCCGGATGTCGGTCGGGAGCTCGGGCACCGTCAGCACCGCGGCGACGGGGATCCCCGCGGCAGCCCGGACGGCCCGGGCGAGGTCGGGGTCGGCGAGTGCTGGCCGACGGGTGCGGCGCCCACCGGTCGTCTCCACGACGGCGACGGCCTGCTGCGTGCCGCGGGGCCCGATGCCGGCGAGCCCGGCACGACCGACACCGGGGACGCGCTCGATCCGCTGCTCGGGACCGACAGGCGTGACGACCCCGTCCGCCGTGGTGAGCACGTGCTGCAGGCGTCCCTCGACCCAGAGCCGACCGGCATCATCGAGGTGGCCGACGTCGCCCGTGCGGTGCCCGCGCGGGTCCGCCACGCCGAGCCGCGACACCCGGTTCTGGCGCCAGAGCCGGTCGTACCGCTCGCGGACGTGCGGCGCCGCGACGACGATCTCGCCCGTGACGCCCGGGTCCTCGGTCAGCGCTCCGGACGGCTCGCCGGACTCGTCGAGCGGGGCGATCCGCACGCGGACGCCGGTGGCGGGTCGGCCCACGCAGATGCCGTCCTCGTCCGGGGTGTCGGCGGCTGCGGCGCGCACACCGTCGAGGTCGACGTCGGTCATCAGCAGCCCCTCGGTCATCCCGTAGGGCGTGTGGGCGCTCGCGTTCGGCATGAGTTCGGTGGCCGCGGTCAGCAGCTCGGCCGACACCGGAGCACCGGCCGACAGGAACAGCCGCACGCGACCGAGCGCCGCACGGTCCGCTGCCGTGAGTGCGCCGGCGGTCGCGACGACGTTCGCGACCGCCGCGGGTGACAGGAACACGACGGTGGCGTCCGCTGCGGTGACCGAGTCGGCGACTGCCCGAGCGGTCAGGGTCCGGGGCGCGGTGACGTCCATGTCGGGTGCGACCGACCGGGCGCCGAGCGCGGGACCGAGGAGCGCGAACGGGGCGAACCCGGCGACGAGGCCGGTGCCGACGCCGATGTCGTACTGCGCCGCGAGGGTGTCGCGGACCGCGCCGAGCTGCCCGTGCGTGTACACGACGCCCTTGGCCGGCCCGGTCGACCCGGACGTGAAGAGGACCGCGGCCGGCGCCTCGGACGACGGCGCACCGGGCAGCGCGGTGCCCCGTGCGAGGCGCTGCGCTCCGCGTCGTGCGACCTCGACGAGCGTGTGCTCGACCCGGAGCGCCCGACGAGCCGGCCCCGGCAACGACACCGTCGCGATGCGCCGACCGGGCCAGCCGAGCGCCCGTGCGGCCCCGAGGCCGGGCAGCGCGCCGATGATCCAGTCGGGACGGGCACCGCGCACCGCACGGGTCAGGCCGCGCAGGCCGAGCCCGGCATCGGCCACGACGACGACCGCCCCGATGCGCACGCTGGCGTACAGGACGGCGGTCAGGTCGGCGCCGGGGGTGACGAGGAGCGAGACGCGGTCACCGGCGCGGACGCCGAGGTCGACCAGTCCGGCCGCGATCTCGTCGACCCGACGGGCGAGCAACCGCCACGAGACGGTCCGGGGACCGCCGGCAGCGGCCATCTCGACGAGCGCGGCCTCGTCGCTGTCGCGCAGCTCGTCGAGTGCGGCCCAGAGCGGGCGGCGCACGTCGGCGTCGTCATGGGTGCGGGCCAGGAGGGACGGCTCGGCCCCCGCGGGCACGCGCCCGTCCGGCAGGTGGTCACCGAGCCACTCGACGACCGTCCCGGCGACGTCGGCGTCGTCCGGCAGCAGGTGCCCGGCGCCCTCGAAGCGGTGGACGTCCGCGTGCGGCAGGCGCTCCGCGAGGTCGTCGAGGTAGCGCTCCAGGAACACCGGGTCGCGCGGCCCCCACATCACGAGGGCGGGGACCTCGAGCGCGGCGACGCCGGCCGCGATCCGGTCGAGCTCCGGTGCGCTCGGGTGGTCGCCGTCGACGGGGATGTCGGCCACGAACCCGCCGACGCCCCCGCGACGAGCCGCTCCGCGGTAGGGCGCGCGGTACGCATCCGCGGTGGGACGGTCGAGCCGCGGGTGGGCGATCGCGAGCGTCGTCTCGAGGAACGCCGGCGTCAGCACCGTGGCACGGCCGAGGAGCTCCGGACGGAGCGCGAGCCGCAGCGGTGCGGGGATCGGGGCGTCGTCGGGCTGGTGCACGGCGGTGTTGCACGTCGTGACGGCCACCACGAGGTCCGGGTGGTCGACCGCCCAGCCGAGGGAGACGACACCGCCCCAGTCGTGCCCGAGGGTGACCACCGGGCCGGACAGCCCGAGTTCGTCGGTCAGCGCGCCGAGGTCCCGCACGCGGTCCGCGAGCCCGTGCTGCACGCCGGTGCGCTCCGAGAAGCCCATGTCGAGCTGGTCGACCGCGACGACCCGCCACGCCGGACCACCGGCGGCGGCGACGTCGAGCGAGGTGCGGAGCACCGACCGCCACAGGTACGACCAGGTCGGGTTGCCGTGCACGCACAGCAGGGTGCCGACGGGTTCCACACCGAGCGCGGCCAGGGAGCCGGCCGTGTCGAGGAGGTGCCACGAGCGCTCGGGGCGAGCCGTGCCTCCTGGATCCACAGCGGCGGGGACCGTGACGATGCGCGACCAGGCGGGGTCGAGTCCGGGCAGGGGCGGCGGGGGCGTCGCCGGAGCCGTGGCAGCGGCGACGCGCGGGAGGCCGGACCTCACCAGCGCAGTTCCATCATCGCCGTGTTGATGCCGGAGCCGACACCGCCGAGGAACACCCGGTCGCCGGGGCGGATGGCACCGCGGGCGACCTCGTCCGCGAGGGTGATCGGGATCGACGCCGGACCGACGTTGCCGAAGCGCTCGTACGTCGTCGGGACCTTGTCGCGCGGGACGCCGATGGCCTCGACGAAGGCGTTCGTGTGCACGTCGGAGACCTGGTGGAGCACGTAGCGGTCCATGTCGGCCCAGTCGAAGTGGGAGCGTGCCTCGTTCCAGGCGGCGACGACGAGTTCCATGCCGCCCTTGAGGAGCATCTTCGCATCGGTGAACATGCCGTCGACGCTGCCGACGCAGAGGTCGTACCACTGGGTCGCCGCGCGGGTGACGCCGCCGACGATCCGGTGACCGCCCGGGTGCATGTCCGCCGGGCCGAGCACGGCGGCTGCGGCGCCGGACCCGAGCGTCAGGCTCGCGAACTCGCTCATGAAGTCCTTGCGGTTGCGGCCGCCCTGGTTCAGGCGCTCGATGGTGTTGAGCTGCACCTGGTCGGCGTCCTCGCCGTCCACCACGAGCGCGTACTTGATCTGACCGGAGTCGATCATGCCCGCGGCGACGCTCATCGCGTTGACGAACCCGAGGCAGGCGTTCGCGATGTCGAAGTTGATCGCGGACGACGGCAGGCCGAGCCCGTGGTGCAGGCGCACGGCGACCGACGGCTCGAGGTGCGGGCGCGTCACCGACGTGTTGATGAGCAGGCCGACGTCCTCGGGGCGGATGCCCGCCTCGGCCATGGCGCGGCGTCCGGCATCGATGGCGGCGTCCTGGAAGGACTGGCCCTCGCCCCAGTTCCGGCGCTCCTTGACCCCGGCCACGCGCTCGAGGAGCCCCATCGGCAGGCGCAGGCGTCGCAGCACCCCGCGGAGCTTCTCCTCGATGTCGGCTGAGGTGGTCACGCGTTCCGCCACGGTCGTCGCGACGGAGAGCAGCGCGACGTTGTCGTGCTTGGCCGTGGCGTTGCCGGGCCGCTCCGTTTCGGTGCTCGTCGCCTGGTCGACCGGCCGTTCCGTCATGATCGTCACCGACACATACTTCCGCATCTGGCCTGGGTACGCGATCCGGATGCGCTGACAGGCGGGGGACAGTGCACTCCGGATGTGCCTCACGCCTCGGGCTGACGCGGCTCCTTGGGCAGTTTGCGGACCTTCGCACGGCGCTTCCGGCGCTCGGGGATCATCGAGCGCATCTCCTCGAGCTTGCCGAAGCAGAGCAGGCGGTCGCCGGGCTCGAGGGCCACGCCGCTGCGCGGGTTCGGGATGACGCCCGAGCCGCGGTGCAGCGTCAGGACGGTGATGTCGCGGTCCCAGAGACCGGACTCCTTGATGGTCTTCCCGACGAGGTCGGCGTTCGTGTGCACGAGCAGCTCGGCGACGCCGTAACCGGTCGAGACCGAGAGCCGCTGCCGGACGTCGATCTCGGGGAAGGCCACCTGGTTCGCGATGAAGTCGATGATCGCGCCGGCGATGTCGAGGCCGGTGGCACGCTCGATGCCCTCGAGCCCCGGGGAGGAGTTGACCTCCATCACGAGCGGCCCGTCGTTGCCCTCGAGCATGTCGACGCCGGCGACCCGCAGGCCCATGATCTGCGCCGAGCGGACGGCGGCCTCTTCGTACTCGGGCGTCAGCGTGACCTTCTCGACCGTCCCGCCGCGGTGCACGTTCGACCGGAACTCGTCGCCGGAGGCGCTCCGCCGCATCGCCGCGACCACCCGGTCACCGACGACGAGCGCGCGGATGTCCTTGCCGCGGCTCTCCGAGATGAAGCTCTGGATGAGCACGTTCTGCTTCGTGGAGTGCAGGGTCTCGACGATCGACTCGGCGACCTTCGCCTCGGGAGCGAGGATCACGCCGATGCCCTGCGTGCCCTCGAGCAGCTTGATCACGACGGGCGCTCCGCCGACGCGCTCGATCGCCCCGCGGACGTCGGCGCGGCCGTTCACGAACGTCGTCGCCGGCATGCCGATGTCGTGCCGCGAGAGGATCTGGTTCGCCCGCAGCTTGTCGCGCGAGTTCGTGATCCCGTTGGCGGTGTTCGGCGTGTAGACGTCCATCTGCTCGAACTGCCGGACCACTGCGGTGCCGTAGTAGGTGATCGAGTTCCCGATGCGCGGCAGCACGGCGTCGTAGTCGGACAGGAGCTTGCCGCGGTACTGCAGGTCGGGGTCGTCGCCGGTCAGGTCGATCGCGAACCGGAGCGTGTTGAGCACCTTCACCTCGTGCCCGCGGTCGATCGCGGCGGCCCGGAGGCGCTCCGTCGAGTACGCGTGCGGCGCACGCGACAGGATGGCGAGTTTCATCGGGGAGGCTCCGGGGTTGGTATCGACGGCGACGCTCCATCCAAGCATGCGACAGGATGGGCACATGGCCCGAGAACCGAAGTCCCCGAACGGCGGTCTCGTGGTCGCCGGCTGGCGGGAGTGGGCGGCCCTGCCGAGCCTCGGCATCCCGTGGATCAAGGTGAAGCTCGACACCGGTGCGCGCAGCTCGGCGCTGCACGCGTTCGACCTCGAGGAACTCCCCGGCGACCGGGTCCGCTTCTCGGTGCACCCCTGGCAGGACACCGACGCCGACGCCGTCACGATCGAGTGCGACGTGCACGACCGGCGCATCGTCCGGAGCTCCACCGGGCACACCCAGGAGCGCATCGTGGTCCTCACCGAGATGTCCCTCGCCGGGCGTGTCTTCGAGGCCGAGGTCACGCTGAGCAACCGTGACCAGATGGGCTTCCGGATGCTCGTCGGCCGCGAGGCACTGCGCCAGGGGTTCCTCGTCGACCCGGCTCGCTCGTTCATGGCCGGCCGGGCGCCGAAGGAGATCCGCCGCCGCAACCGCGGTCGCGCCTGACGGCTCGCCGAGCTCGCCGCCGACGCGGTGCGCGGCCTGCGCGGGATCCGCTGAATACGTCCGCGCGGTGACCGTTCCGGTTCGCGGATCCCGGGGATCGTGAACCGGAACGGTCACCGACGAGACCGTAAACGTCAGTCGGCTCGACCAGCCGACGGACGGGAGGGACGGTGCGGGGCCGACCCGCGCCTCCAGGCCGCCGTCGGCGCGGGTCAGGCCTGCAGGTGCCGACCCAGGAACCGCAGCTGCTGCGGCGCGAGCCGCCGCCAGTAGGCGGTGGTGTGCCCGCCCGGCTCGAACCCGCCGTCCGGGGCGATCGCGAAGCCGTCGACGTACGCGCGCACGGCGGGCTCGAACCCGTCGCCGGTGCCGCAGTCGACGCGGACCGCGACGGCGTCGAGGGAGGACTGTCGGCCGAGCACCGTGTTCGCGGCGAAGTCCGCGGGGTCGTCGAAGGCGCCACGTGCCGTCTCCCCCGCCGACCGCCACAACGCAGGGCTGATCGCGGAGACCGCACGCACCCGCGCCGAGCCGAGCACGCCGGCGATGTGGAGCGCGCCGTAGCCGCCCATCGAGTAGCCGGTGAACGCGAGCCGTGCGGTGTCGAACCCGCGGCGGGCGAGCAGCGGCAGGAACTCGTCGACGACCATCGCGGCGGGGTCGTCACCGTCCGCGCGGCGGTGCCAGTAGCGGTTGCCGCCGTCGACCGCGGCGATCGCGAACGGCGCTCCGCCCGCGGCGACGTGCGCGGCGAGGAACCGGTCGTAGCCGAGGTGGGAGCCGAAGAAGTCCGCGTGGTCGTCGCCGTAGCCGTGCAGGGCGACCGCGATCGGCAGGGGCCCGTCGGACTGCGGCGCGGCGATCGTCCAGCCGACCTCGAGGCCCTTCCGAGCGCGCGACGTGAACGACCCGGACACCGTCGGCACCGGCGTGACGTCGGGGACGGTGCCCGCCGGTCCGTCGAGGCCGAGCACGCGGTACATCGTCGAGCGGCCGGGGAGCAGCCGGAGGTTCACGGCCTCGGCAGCGGCACCGGCCACGACGACCGCGGCGCCGCCGGCGAGGAGGGAGCGGCGGGTGATCCGGGCCGCGCGCGAGCTGGTCATGCGAGGGGGACGATGCCGTCCGAGGTCACACGCGTCGTCACGAGGGTCGAGGAGATCCGCTGCACACCGGGCAAGCTACCGAGTCGGGTACCGGAGCACCTCGGGTACACGCGGACGTCAGGTGTGAAGTCGCGCAGGAACCGGTCGCTCCGCCGCCCCGAGGAGCGCGTCGGCGACGGCACGCGCGGTACCGGTCCCGAGGCCGGGTTCGCGGAGGCGCATCGCGAGGTACCCCGAGACGAGGAGCAGCAGCTGCTCGGCGAGTGCCCCCGCGTGTGCGCCGACCACGGGCTCGGCCGACTCGGTCAGGCGTCGCCGCAGGGTGTCGGTCTCGCGGTCGAGGACCGCGCGGACGTCGGACGGGGCGTCGACGTACTCGGCTGCCGTGCCGAGGAACGCGCACCACCGCGACCCCGACGGCGTGGACCGGTACGCGTCGAGGGCGTCGAACACCGCCAGCAGCCGGCCGCGGTCGTCCTCGGCGGCGGCGACGGCCCGGTCCCACGTGGCGAGCCAGTCGTCGTGTCGACGGGCGAGTGCCGCGGCGACGAGCGACTCCTTGCTGGCGTACCCGCGGTAGAGCGTGGCGCTCGAGATCCCCGCGCGCTCGAGGACGGCGTCGATCGGCGTCGCGGCGATGCCCTGGGTGAAGAAGAGCTCCTCGGCGGCGTCGAGCAGCTTCTGCTCGGTTCCTGGACGCATCGCCATGAGAGCACCCTAGGCTCTCAGAAGTGAAACGATCGTTTTCGTTGCGACAGTCGGTGTTCCTGGGGAGCGGCCTCGGCCTGATCGCCGCGACGTACGGCCTGGTCCGGCTGGCGTACGGGCTGTTCCTGCCCGACGTCCAGCGGGACCTCGGGCTGCGCGCCGACGCTGCGGGGTGGGTCTCCTCCGGAGCCTCGGCGATGTACTGCGTCGGCGCCGTGGTCGGGTACCGCTGTGCCGGCCGCGTGCCCCGGGTCCTCGTGGCGGTCGCCGCCGTCGTCGCGGGCGGTGGTGCACTCGGCATGGCCGCGGCCGGCGACCCCACGGCGTTCGCGATCGCGTCGGTCGTCGGTTCGGCGGGCGCGGGACTGGCCTCGCCCGCACTCGTCAGTCTCGTGACGACCCTCGTGCCGCAGCCGGCACAGGGCCGGGCGCAGGCCGTGGTGAACGCCGGGACGGGCCCCGGCCTCGTCGCCGCAGGCGTGCTCGCGCTCGTGCTCCTGCCCGACTGGCGGACTGCGTGGACATGGTCCGGGATCGCGGCGCTGGTCGTCGGGTCGGTCCTGCTCGCGTCCTCGTGGTCGCCCCGCCGGACGGCGACGGCCGGGCAGACCCCCACGAAGCGAGCACCGGCCCCGGACCGGGCGTGGTGGACGGCGCACCGTGCGGTCCTCGTGCTCGCCCTGCTCTTCGGCGCAGGGTCGGCGGTCGTGTGGACCTACGGCCGCTCGGTGCTCGTCGACGCCGGCGCACCGGTCGCCGTCTCGGTGTCCGCGTGGATCGCGCTCGGCGCGGGCGGTGCCGCCGTCGTGGCGACCGCCCGGTGGACCAGTCGGCTGCGTGCCCGGACGCAGTGGACGCTCACCACCGCCGCCGTCGCCCTCGGTGTGCTGGCGCTCGGCACGGTGCCGCAGTGGACGCCCGTGGCGCTCGTCGCGTGCGCCGTGTTCGGCTGGGGGTACACGGCGGCGACCGGGGCCCTGATCGCGTGGACCACCGAGGTCGATCCGGAGCGGTCCTCGGCCGGCACCTCGGTGCTCTTCGTGGCGCTCGTCCTCGGCCAGGCCGGCGGCGCCGCGGCGGCCGGAGCGGTGGTCGAACCGCTGGGGTCGCTCGGCACGTTCGGGGCCGGGACGCTCGTGACGGCCGCCTGTGCCGTGCTCGGTGCGCGGGTCAGAGCAGCGGGCGCAGCTCGATCTTCCGGTTGCACGCCACCGACGCCTCCTGCGCGACCCGCAGCGCGGTCTCGGCGTCCGGCAGGTCCATGACCCAGAACCCGGCGACGAACTCGGTCGGGTCCCCGACGAGCCCCGGGGTCGTGGTCGGCTCGGCGCGACGGGCGTCGACCACCACGGCGTCCGACGGCGCGGACACCCCGGCCGCGAAGACGACGGCGTCGCCGAGCCGCTCGTTGAGCGCGTCGACCGCGTCCGCCTCGGTCCGTGTCGCGGACTCGGTCCGACCGGCGGCCTCGGCCTGCCCGTCGTCGATGACGTTGACGAGGAACTGCATGGTGCCTCCCCTGTTCGGTTGGCGGCAGGCTACTCCGACCACCGCACCCGCTACCGTGGTGACCATGGGGACGACCGCGGAGTGGTCACGGCTGCCGGTGGGGCGCCGCGAGTTCCACCAGGACGCCCTCCTCGCACTCGTCCTCGGGGCCGGACTGGCGATCACGACGATGCTCTACGGGTCGGCCGGGACCTACGGCGACGACCAGGCAGCGTGGTGGGTCTCGGCGCTGCTCGTCGTGGCGAACGCCGCACCGGTCGCGTTCCGCCGCCGGTGGCCGATGACGATGGCGGTCGTCTCGGCGCTGGCCTTCGCGGCGACGCAGATCCTGCACGTGCCCGAGGTCTTCCTCGTGAACTTCACGCTGTTCATCGCCCTGTACACGGTCGGTGCGTGGTGCTCGGACCGTGTCCGCGCCGAGGTCGTGCGCTGGGTGGTCATCGGCGGCATGTTCGCCTGGCTGTTCGTCGCGATCGCCTTCGGCTGGGCGGTGCCGAACGCGCTGCCGAACGACGACGGCGGCCTCATCCCGCCGTACATCGCGCTCTCGCTGCTCAACATCGTGATCAACGTCATCTACTTCGGCGCCGCCTGGTACGCCGGCAACCGGGCCTGGGCGTCGGCGGTGGCGAAGCACGAGCTCGACCTCCGCACCGCCGAGCTCGCCGCCGAACGCGAGCGGAGCGCTGCCCAGGCCGTGACGATCGAGCGCGTGCGCATCGCCCGCGAACTCCACGACGTCGTGGCGCACCACGTGTCGCTCATGGGGGTGCAGGCCGGCGCGGCTCGACGCGTGATCGGCCACGACCCCGAGCAGGCGACGGCGTCGCTCGGCGTGGTCGAGCAGAGCGCCCGGACCGCCGTCGAGGAGCTCCGCCGGATGCTCGGCACCCTCCGTGCCGACGAGGACGGCGGCGACGACGTCCGAGCGGCTCCGAGCACCGAGGGGCTCGGCCGGATCGGCGAGCTCGCCGACTCGGCCCGGACCGCGGGGCACCCGACCGAGTACGTCGTGGTCGGCAGCGTCCGCGACGTCCCGCCCACGGTCTCGGCGGTCGCCTACCGGATCGCGCAAGAGGCCGTGACGAACGTCCTCAAGCACGCCGGCCCGACGGCCCGGGCGGACGTCCGGGTGCGGTACCTCGACGACGGCGTCGAGGTCGAGGTCACCGACGACGGACACGGCGACCGGGCACCGCGGAACACCGCGGGCAGCGGACTCGGCCACGTGGGGATGCGCGAACGCGTCGCCGCGGTGGGCGGACGGATCGAGATCGGGCCGCGCGCCCGGGGAGGCTGGCTGGTGCGGGCATGGCTGCCGACGACCTGACCATCGTGCTCGCGGACGACCAGGACCTCGTCCGGGCCGGGTTCCGCGTCATCCTCGAGTCCGAGCCGGGGTTCCGGGTCGTCGGCGAGGCCGCTGACGGCGCCGAGGCGGTCGAGGCCGTGCGGACGCTCCGTCCGGACGTGGTGTGCCTCGACGTCCAGATGCCGAACGTCGACGGGCTCGAGGCGGCGCGTCGGATCGCCGCGCTCCCGGAGCCACCGGCCGTGCTCGTCCTGACGACCTTCGACCACGACGACGCCCTCTTCCAGGCGCTCGAGGCCGGGGCGAGCGGGTTCCTGCTGAAGAACGCCTCCCCCGAGCGGCTGATCGACGCCGTCCGCACCGTGGCGGCCGGCGACGCGCTGCTCGCCCCGGACGTGACCCGCCGGGTGATCAGCCGCGCGACCGCCGGGTCCGGGGCGCCCGCGGCACCGGACGGCGACGAGGCGGTCGTCACGGCAGGGCTGACCGAGCGTGAGACCGAGGTCCTCCGGCTGCTCGCCCGCGGGCTGAGCAACGCCGAGATCGCGACGGAGCTGTGGGTCGGTGAGGCGACCGTGAAGACCCACGTGTCGAACGTCCTCCAGAAGCTCGGACTGCGCGACCGCATCCAGGCGGTCGTCTGGGCCTTCGAGCACGGCGTGGCCGGAACCCCCGCCTAGACCCCCGTCCGACCCGCGCTCCCCCACGCGGCGGAGCCCGCGGCGCCCCGATCCCCGTCGCCAGCCGGAGGCGCCCGCCGCCCGCCGCGCAATAGCGTCGACGCAGGCGGAGCGAACCGCCGCGAGAGGGGAACGACATGCTCACCATCGACGGGGTGACCAAGCAGTACGGCGACCGCCGCGTGCTCGACGACGTGACGTTCACGGTCGGCGACGGACGCCTGACCGGGTTCGTCGGCGGCAACGGTGCCGGCAAGACCACCACGATGCGGATCCTGCTCGGCGTGCTCCAGGCCGACGCCGGCACCGTGTCCATCGACGGCACCACGATCGGCCCGGCCGACCGTCGCCGCTTCGGCTACATGCCGGAGGAGCGCGGGCTCTACCCGAAGATGCCGGTCGCCGAGCAGATCACGTACTTCGCCCGGCTGCACGGCGTCGACAAGCGCACCGCGGCGAGCCGCACCACCGACCTGCTCGACCGGCTCGGCCTGGCGCCGCACGCCACCGACGCCGTCGAGAAGCTGTCCCTCGGCAACCAGCAGCGCGTGCAGGTCGCCGCCGCGCTCGCCCACGACCCCGAGGTCCTCGTGCTCGACGAGCCGTTCTCCGGCCTCGACCCGATGGCCGTCGACGTCGTGCTCGCCGTCCTGCGCGAGGCAGCGGCGGGCGGCGTGCCCGTGCTGTTCTCGAGCCACCAGCTGGACGTCGTCGAGCGGCTCTGCGACGACGTCGTGGTGATCGCCGGGGGCACGATCCGCGCCGCCGGCCCGCAGGACGAACTGCGGAAGCAGGCCGGCCCCGCCGCGTGGGAGCTCCTCGTCGACGGGGACGTCGCCTGGCTCCGCGACGAACCGGGCGTCACCGTCCGCGAGTTCGACGGCGGGTACGCCGTGTTCGATGCCGACGACGCCACCGCGCAGCGCGTCCTGCAGCGGGCCGTCCAGCACGGCACCGTCGGGTCGTTCTCGCCGCGTGTCCCCCGGCTCAGCGAGGTCTTCCGGGAGGTCGTCCGATGAACGGCTCGTTCGTCCAGTCCGTGCGGCTCGTCGCCGCGCGCGAGATCCAGGCCCGCGTCCGCAGCAAGGCGTTCGTCGTGTCCGCCTGCATCCTCATCCTCATGGTCGTCGCGTCGATCGTCGTCGGCGGCATCGTCGGCAAGGCCACGGCGGGCGACACCACCCCGGTCGCGGTCGTCGACGGGGTCAGCCTGCCGACGAGCAAGGGGCTCGACGTCACCGAGGCGCCGACCGCTGCCGCCGCCGAACGGCTCGTCGAGAACGGCGACGTCGACGCGGCGGTCCTGCCGTCCGACGACCCGCTCGGCTACAAGGTCGTGGGGCTCGACGACGCCCCGACCGACGTCGTCCAGGCGCTGAGCGTCTCCCCCCGCATCGAGCTGCTCGACCCGAACGCGATCCCCGGCGGCCTGGTCTACATCGTGGCGCTGGCCTTCGGCGTCGTGTACTTCGCGTCCGCCGTGACCTTCGGTCAGTCGATCGCGCAGAGCGTCGTCGAGGAGAAGTCCACCCGCGTCGTCGAGATCCTGATGGCGGCGATCCCGGCCCGGGCGCTCCTGGCCGGGAAGGTCCTCGGCAACAGCGTGATGGCGTTCGCGCAGATCGTCGCAGTGGCGATCGCGGCGGCGGTGACGCTCGCGGTCACCGGGCAGGACAACATGTTCACGGTGCTCGGCCCGAGCATGCTCTGGTTCGTCGGGTTCTTCGCGATCGGCTTCGTGCTCATCGCCTCGCTGTTCGCGGCGGCCGCGGTGCTCGTCTCCCGTCAGGAGGACGTCGGCAGCGTCACCACCCCCGTGATGATGCTCGTGATGATCCCGTACATCCTCATCATCGTCGCCTACAACAACCCGACGATCCTCGGCGTGATGTCCTACGTGCCGTTCAGCGCGCCGATCGGGATGCCGATGCGGATCTTCCTCGGGACCGCCGAGTGGTGGGAGCCGATCCTGTCCCTCGTCATCGTGGCGGTCTCGGTCGTGCTCGTCGTGGTCGTCGGCGCCCGGATCTACGAGAACGCGCTGCTGCGCACCGGCAGCCGGGTGAAGCTGACGGAGGCACTGCGCGGCTGACGCCGCAGGACCGGACGGGAGGCGGGGGGGGGGGGGGGGGGGGGGGGGGCCCCCCCCCCCCCCCCCCCCCCCCCCCCCGCCTCCCGTCCCTGCGTGAGCGCGCTCAGGCGCTCAGCGTCGCGAAGGCGGACCGGTGCCAGACCAGCGGGCTGTGCGCGAAGTCCGACATGAGCCCGAGGACCCGGAGCACGACGATGTCGTGGTCACCCGCCGGGTAGGTGTGCTCGACGGCGCACTCGAGCCAGATCGGAGCGCCCTCGAGGAAGACCGACCCCGACTCGGACACCGTCGTGTCGACGCCGACGAACCGGACCGACTTGTCCTTCGACGCGAGCTGCCGGGTGACCTGCGCGTGCCCCTCGCCGAGGATCGAGACCCCGATCGTGCCGGCCGCACGCAGCACCGGCCACGTCGACGACGTGTGCTGCACCGCGAACATCACGAGCGGCGGGTCCTGCGACACCCCCACGGTGAAGGACGAGGCGACCAGCACGGTGGGCTCGTCGTCGACGACGGCGGCGAGCGCCGCGACCCCGCAGGGGAAGCCGGAGAACGCCTGACGGAGAGCACCGAGGTCGGGGGCCTCGGGCGAGTAGGGGCTGATCATGAGCGGGTTCCTTCCTGGAGGCTCGCGGTCGCGCCGAGGACGACGTCGCGCCACCGGGCGAGCCAGACCTCGGTCGATGCGGGCTCGGAGTACTGCTTGTCGTTGAGGTACAGGGCCGGAGCCGGGACGGTCGCACCGAGCTCGACGAGCACGGGCTTGAGGAAGACCTCGGGGGCGAGGGCGTGCGCGGGGCCGGCGCCGAGCATGAGCGGGACGGCGACGACACCGGCGAGGCCGTCCCCGGTGGCGAACTGGTCGAGGAAGAGCTTGAGGACGCCGGTGAAGGTCGCCTTGAACGTCGGCGAGGCGACGACGACGAGGTCGGACGCGGCGACGGTGCGCACCGCTTCCGACACCGCGTCGTCGCCCCAGCCGAGCAGACCCGGGCCGAGGTCGATCACGTCGACGACGTGGTCGGGTGCCTGACCGGTGAGGCGTTCGAGCACGACCGTGGCCGCGTCGAGCGTCCGCGATGCCGGCTTGGGGTTGCCGGCGACGACGGTGGTGATCATCGATCTGCTCCTGCGGTCGGGGACGGTGTGCGACTGCAGTCCATCCGCCGTTCGTTTCGCCTCCGTGGCGCGCCCGTATCGGGTGGGTTACGCCAGGGGGCGCCGGATGCCACGGCGGGGAATGCCCTGGTCAGCGGGTGCCGCTCCGGGCGGGTCCGTCGCATTCCGCCAGCGGGGTCGGCTCGGCCGACCGCCAACTTGTGAGAGACGCGTTACCGGAAGTCGGCGCGATTGCTTCCGGGGTGTTTCGCCCGGGCGGCGCCGCCGCACGGACGCGCGGATCCGCACCGCTCCGGGGTGGGGCGGCGGGATCGCCCGCCCCGGAACGGCGCGGCACGGCGGCTCGTCGACGCCGTGGCGCCGGTGGCCTAACACCGGCGAAACAAACGCCTAACAGGACCGTTACCGCCGGGCACCCGCTGGCGGCCCGCAGCCCGTTACATTCGCATCAGCCCCACCGGAGCGGCCCCGTCACCCCGACGCATCGCCCCCGGCGGAGCGCTCTCCCACACCCCGAAGTGACCGACGCCTCTCGTCGTCACGCCCACCCCGCGCCGCGGGGTGTTCGGCGTACCCGCAGCACCGGCAGCACCCGCACCCGTCACCCGTCCCCGCACCACGTCCTGGAGGTCCTCGACCGATGTCGTCCCCCGCACCCACCCGAACGCGGCTCGCACGTCCCGCGCTCCTGGCCGCCGCACTCAGCGGTGTGCTGTTCCTGTCCGCCTGCTCCGCCACCTCGACGGCTTCGAGCGGCTCGTCCGACGACTCCGCCGGGGTCGAGCACGCCACCAGCCAGATCACGGCGGCGAGCGTCGACCCGGAGTTCACCTTCGAGGGCAAGCCGTTCGACATGTCGAAGATCGCGGGCAAGACGATCTTCAACATCCCGAACTCGTCCGCCGTGCCGTTCATCGTGTCCGTCGACGAGGCCGGGCAGCAGCTCGCCGAGGAGTACGGCGCGAAGTGGATCGAGTACACGAACCAGGGCACGCCGACCGAGCAGTCCGCCGGCATCGACCAGGCGATCAGCCGGAAGGCCGACATCATCGTCCTCGCGCAGGGCGTCAACGGCGAGCTCATCGTCCCGGCGCTCAAGCGTGCGAAGGCCGCCGGCATCCCGGTGCTCATCAGCCACACGTACCAGACGGGTGAGGCGCTCCCCGACCAGCTGCAGGACCTCGTCGCCGCCCAGGTGACCGCGCCCTTCCACGAGGCCGCGAAGCTCAACGCCGACTGGGCCATCAAGGAGACGAAGGGCGCGGGTGACGTGCTCATCATCACCTCGTCGGAGGTCCCGCCGTCGGACGGCATCGTCAAGGCGATGCAGGAGGAGTTCGACGAGTACTGCTCGGGCTGCAAGGTGAAGGTGACGAACGTGCCGGTCGCCGACTGGGCGACGAAGATCTCGTCGACCGTCCAGTCCGCGATCCAGTCCGATCCGAACCTCGACTACGTCCTGCCCGTGTACGACTCGATGGCCCTCTTCGTCGAGGCCGGGGTCACGGCGGCCGGCAAGACCGGCCAGGTCTTCACGTCCTCGTACAACGGGACGCCCGCAGTGATGAAGATCCTGCAGGAGGGCAACGTCATGACGATGGACATCGGCGAGAACATGGAGTGGCTCGCCTACGCCACGCTCGACCAGGCCGGTCGCGTCCTGACCGACACCCCGATCATCGAGGACGGCGACGAGCAGACCCCGCTCAAGGTGTTCACGAAGGACAACGTCGACGAGGCGGGTACCCCGCCGGCGCCGAGCAAGGGCTACGGCGACGCGTACAAGACCGGGTACGAGGAGATCTGGGGTCCGGCGAAGTGAGCGCCACCCGGGAGGCACGGCGCAGCCCCGCAGCGTCCGCTGCGGTCGTCGAGGCCGGTGCGACCACCGCGCCGGTCCTGCGGATCAGCGGGCTCACCAAGCGGTTCGGCGGACTGACCGCGCTCGACGACGTCGAACTCGAGGTCCGTCCGGGCCAGGTGCACGCGCTGCTCGGCGAGAACGGTTCCGGCAAGTCGACCCTCATCAAGATCCTGTCCGGCACCTACGCGCCGGACCCGGGAGCGACGATCGAGGTCCGCGGCTCCCGGCTCCCGCTGCCGGTGCCTCCCGGGTACTTCCGCCGCGTCGGCATCAGCTTCGTCCACCAGGACCTGGCCCTCGTGCCGTCGCTCGGGGTGACCGAGAACCTCCGGCTCGCCACCGTCGTCGCCGGCCGCGGTCCGTTCGTCCGCTGGGGCGCCGAGCACCGGGCGGCCGCGGAGCTCTTCGCCCGCTACGGCGTGGACATCGACCCGCGGGCCCGGATCGAGGAACTGACCGACACGCAGAAGGCGCTCGTCGCGATCCTGCGGGCCGTCGCCGAGCTGGGCGACGACCGGGCGCTCATCGTCCTCGACGAACCGACCGTGTTCCTGCCGAAGGAGGACGCGGACCTGCTCTTCCGCGTCGTCAAGGACCTCGTGTCCGACGGCCGCACGTCGGCCCTCCTCGTGTCGCACGACATGTCCGAGGTCCTCGAGCACGCCGACCGCGTCACGGTCCTCCGGGCCGGTCGGGTCCAGGCGCACCGGGACACCGCGACCACGACCGCGGACGAGCTCGTCTCGCTCATCGTCGGACGCGGGCTCGACGGCGCGGCCGCACGCAGTGCCCGCCCCGCCACCACGGGCGACGCGGTCGTGACGGTCCGGGGCCTCCGGGCCGGTGTCGTCGACGGGCTCTCGTTCGACGTCGCGGACGGCGAGGTCGTCGGCATCACCGGGCTCGCCGGCTCGGGCGTCGAGGACGTGCTGCCCGGCCTGTACGGCGCCCGCGCGGCGACCGGGACCCTCACGGTCCGGGACGCCACGGTCGACCTCGGCGCCACCAGCCCGGCGACCTCGATCGCCCGCGGGGTCGTCTACGTCCCCGCCGACCGCAAGCGCGAGGGCGGTGCCCTGACCCTGTCCGTCGAGCAGAACGTGACCCTGCCCGTCCTCGGGAAGCTCCGCGGACTGCTCGGGCTGTCGCCTGCACGGGAGCGGTCGCACGTCGAGGGCCTCGTCCGCGACTGGGACGTCCGCCCCGCCGACCCGTCCGCGCTCTTCGGCACGCTCTCCGGCGGCAACCAGCAGAAGGCCGTCCTCGCGAAGTGGATGCAGGACGACCCGCGGCTCGTGCTGCTCCAGGAGCCGACGCAGGGCATCGACGTCGGCGCTCGTGCGGCGATCTTCTCGATGCTCCGCCGGACCGCCGACCAGGGCGTCTCGATCGTCTGCGCCTCGACCGACTACGACCAGCTCGCCCAGATGTGCGACCGGGTCGTGGTCCTCGCCCACGGCCGCGTCCACGACGTGCTCACCGGCGACCGGATCGACCGCGACGTCATCGCGGCGGCCGTCGTCGCCAGCCTCGTCGATCCCGCTCCCTCCTCCCCCGACTCCTCCCCCGTCAAGGAGACCGCCTGATGTCCACCACCGCCGAACCCGCCCTCGAGACGTCGATCGTCCGCCCCACCCGCCCGCGCTTCTCGTGGGGGCACACCGAGCGCTACGCCCTGCTCGGCGCCTGGCTCGTCATCGTGATCGCGTTCAGCATCGCGCTCCCCGACACCTACCCGACCCTCGGGAACCTGCAGAACATCCTCGGGTCCCAGTCGGTGCTGCTCATCCTGGCGCTCGGCTTCCTGTTCCCCCTGACCGCGGGTGAGTTCGACCTGTCCGGCGCCTCGACGATGTCGCTCTCCGCCATGACGATCGCCGTCCTCAACGCCAAGATGGACATCCCGCTGCTGCCGGCGATCCTGGTCGGCCTGGCGATCGGCGTGGTCGTCGGCCTGGTGAACGGCCTGCTCACGGTCGCGTTCCGGATCGATTCGTTCATCGTGACGCTCGGTACCTCGACGTTCATGATCGGGATCATCCAGTGGATGAGCGCGTCCTCGTCGGTGACCGGCATCGACCCGGCGCTCGTCCAGGCGACCGTCGGGTGGCGCGGGCTCGCCGGGCTGCCCCTGGCGTTCGTCTACGGCCTGATCGCCACCGTGGTCGTCCTCGTCGTCCTCAGCGCCACGCCGGTCGGTCGACGGCTGCTGTTCGTGGGCACCGGTCGCACGGTCGCCGAGCTCTCCGGCCTGAACGTCCGCCGGCTCCGCGTCGGCGCGTTCGTCGGCGCGGGCCTCACCGCGGCGGTGGCCGGGGTCGTCTACGCCGGCACGCTCGGCGGGGCGGACCCCTCGAGCGGGCAGTCGTTCCTGCTCCCCGCGTTCGCCGCCTGCTACCTCGGGGCCACCGCGATCATCCCCGGGCGCTTCAACGCCATCGGCACCTTCATCGCCGTCTACTTTCTGTTCTCCGGCGTCGTCGGGCTCCAGATGCTCGGCGCCGACAACTTCGTCCAGCAGCTCTTCTACGGCGGTGCGCTCATCGTCGCCGTCGCGGTCTCCCAGACGATCCGACGGCACTCCGTCGCGAGCGCCGCCAAGGCCGCCGCCAAGCAGTCCTGACCCTCCTCCACACACAGAAAGCGAGTCCCCCATGGACATCGGAGTCTTCATCCCGATCGGCAGCAACGGCTGGCTCATCTCCACCACCTCGCCGCAGTACAAGCCCTCGTTCGACCTCAACCTCGAGATCGTGCAGAAGGCCGAGTCGTACGGCTTCGACTTCGCCCTGTCGATGATCAAGCTGCGCGGCTTCGGCGGCCCGAGCGGGTTCTGGGACGAGAACCTCGAGTCCTTCACCCTGATGGCCGGCCTCGCTGCCCGGACGGAGCGCATCCGCCTGTTCGCCACCACGGCCGTCCTCACGATCCCGCCGGCGATCGCCGCACGCATGGCCGCCACGGTCGACTCGATCTCGCACGGGCGCTTCGGGCTGAACCTCGTCGCCGGGTGGCAGAAGGCGGAGTACGACCAGATGGGGCTCTGGCCGGGCGACGAGGTGCACTTCAAGCGTCGGTACGCCTACCAGACCGAGTACATGCAGGTCATGAAGGAGCTGTGGGAGGACGGCGTCAGCAACTTCCAGGGCGAGTACTTCCAGATGGACGACTGCCGGATGCTGCCGAAGCCGACGTCGCACATCCCGATCGTCTCGGCCGGGCAGTCCTCGCAGGGCATGGCGTTCGCGGCGGAGTACTCGGACTACAACTTCTCGATGGGCGTCGGCGTGAACACCCCGACCGCGTACGCCGAGCAGAACGAGGCGCTCCTCGCCGCGCGGGAGAAGACCGGGCGGGACGTCGGCTCCTACGTGCTGTTCATGGTCATCGCCGACGAGACCGACGAGGCCGCGCAGGAGAAGTGGCAGCGCTACAGCGACGGCGTGGACGTCGAGGCCATCGCCTGGATGACCGGGCAGGCGCTCACCGACACGAACGGCGAGGACGGCAACACGGCGAAGCGGATCTCGCTGCCGGAGGGTGCCGTGAACATGAACATGGGCACGCTCGTCGGCTCCTACGAGCACGTCGCGGCGATGCTCGACGAGGCCGCCGACGTCGCGGGCACCAAGGGCATCATGCTCGTGTTCGACGACTTCTTGCAGGGCATGGACGACTTCGGCACCCGCATCCAGCCGCTCATGCGCACCCGCGAGGGCGTCGTGTCGTCGGCGCCCGCCGTCACCCCGAGCGCGGTCACCGCATGACGGCCGGCAGCACGGCGCCGACCCTCGAGGTCGCGGTCGTCCAGGCCGGGCAGATCCCCGCCGACGGCGACGCCGCGCTCGACGGCCTCATCGCGCTGTTCGAGCAGGCCGCCGAGGGCGCCGACCTCGTCGTCTTCCCCGAGCTCACCACGACGCCGTACTTCTGCGGCGTCCGGAACGACAGCCGCAAGGCCTGGGCGCAGCCCGTGCCCGGTCCGGCGACGGCACGGTTCGCCGAGGCCGCGCGGCGACTCGGCACGGCGGTCGTCTTCGGCCTCTACGAGGACGCCGGCGACGCGCAGTACAACAGCGCGGTGCTCATCGACGCCGACGGCACCCTCGTCCACGGCACCGACGTGCACGGCGACCGCGTGCCGGCGTACCGGAAGACGTCGATCCCGACGAACGCGATCTCCGACGTCGACGAGAAGCACTACTTCGCGCCGGGCTCGGGGCCGGTCGTGTTCGACGCGCTCGGCACCCGCTTCGGCATGCTCATCTGCTACGACCGGAGCTTCCCCGAGTACTGGCTCGCGTCACGGGCCGCGGGTGCCGAGGTGATGCTCGTACTCGTCTCCTCGATGGGGTTCCGCGAGACGCTCTTCACGCAGGAGCTGCAGGTGCGCGCCCTCGAGACGCAGACCTGGGTCGTCGCCCCGAACCGCGGCGGCGAGGAGACCGTGGACGGCAAGACCGTGAGCTACTTCGGCCGCTCGTCGGTCGTGTCGCCCCGCGGCGAGCTCGTGGTCTCCGCCCCGGCGCACGAGGCCGGCCCGATCGTCCGGGCGACGCTCGACGTCGCCGAGGTGGCCGCGGCACGCGACGACTTCCCGCTCGGCCGGGACCGGCAGCCCGGGGTGTTCCGCTACCTCGCGGACGCCCACGCCGCGGCGGTGCCGGCGTGACGGACGTGTTCGCGGTCGTGCGCGGGACGATCGCGCCCCAGCTGGAGCAGGCGCTGCACGACAGCCGCGCGAACCCGCTCCCGGCCGCCCCGTCGTCCCTGCCGGCGGAGCCCGGGCACAGCCAGGCGCTGTTCACCCGGCTCCTCGCGGCGGCGATCGACGCGGCACCGACCCCGGCAGCACCGGTCGCCCCCGCTCCGGCGTCCACGGCGTCCACGGTGTCCACGGCCGCGACGGCGTCCGACCCCGCAGCGGCGAGCGTCACCGAGCTGCTCGCGGCCTACCGCGACGGTTCCACCACCCCCACCGCCGTCGTCGGAGCCCTCGCCCCGCACTGGACGAGCGACGACGTGTGGTCCGACGCCGTCCTCCGCCTGGTCGACGGTGCCGAGCAGGCAGCGGCCGAGTCGACCCGGCGCTGGGCCGCGGGCGAGGCCCGTGCGCTCGAGGGCGTGCCGTTCGCAGTGAAGGACATCATCGACGTCGCCGGCACGGTCGTCACGAGCGGCTCGCTGCAGACCGGCGACCGCGTGGCCCCCGCCGATGCCACCGTGGTCGCCCGGCTCCGTGCGGCCGGGGCGATCCCGGTGTTCACGGCCGCGACGACCGAGTTCGCCTGCGGCGGCCCGCACAACGCACGGTACGGCGCCGTGCGGAACCCGTGGGACCCCGAGCGCTGGACGGGCGGGTCGTCGACCGGCTCCGGTTCCGCCCTCGCCGCACGCATCGTCCCGCTCGCGCTCGGGTCGGACACCGGCGGATCGATCCGGGTGCCGTCGGCGCTGTGCGGGACGACCGGCATCAAGCCGACGTACGGCCTCGTCCCGCGCACGGGCGTCGCGAGCCTGTCGTGGACGCTCGACCACGTCGGACCGATGGCCCGCACCGCCGAGGACCTCGCGCTCGTGCTCGCCGTGATCGCCGGTGGCGACGGGCAGGACCCCACGACGCACACCGCGGTCCCGCTCGTCGAGGCGGCACCGGGACGGATCGCGGGGATGCGCATCGGCGTGCCCCGGGTCTGGTTCACCGAGCGGGTGGACCGTGCGGTGCTCGACGCGCACGCGGCCGCTGTCGACCGGTTCGCGGCACTCGGGGCGCAGATCGTGCCGATCGAGTTCGACGACCTCGAGGCGATCGACGCCGAGTGCTGGACCGTCTTCTACGGCGAACTCGCGGCCAACCAGGAGGCCAACGCCGCAACCGCCGACCTGTTCGACGCCGGCACCCGTGCGCGGTTCGACGTCGCGTTCACGCCGACGGCCGCGGACTACCTCCGGTCCCTCCGACGCCGTCCGCTCGTGCAGGCCGCGATGGTCGCACGGATGGACGAGGCCGGGGTCGACGTCGTCCTCACGCCGGGGATCGGTGCCACGGCGCCCCGACTCGACGACCTCACGATGACGGTCGACGGCGTGCCGTACAACCTGCACGACGTGATCCCCCGGAACACCCGGGTCTTCGACTACGTCGGCTTCCCGGCGCTCATGATGCCCGCCGGGACCGCGCCGGACGGTCTGCCGGTCGGCGTGCAGCTCGTCGCACGCCCGTGGGACGACCGACTCGTCCTGTCCGCCGCAGCCGCGTTCCAGGAGGTCACCGACCACCACCACCGGGTGCCGCCGGCATCCGCCACGAGAGGGTCGACCGATCAGTAACCGCACCACGGACGAGGACGGCGCCCGCCGACGCGCGTGGCAGGTGCTCTGCGCGTCGAGCCTGAGCGTCGTCCTCGTCTTCATCTCCTCGAGCGCCCTGCTCGTCGCGCTCCCCGACGTCAGCCGCGACCTCGACGCCTCCGCCCTGCAGTCCAGCTGGGTCCTGCTCAGCTACATGCTCACCACGACGACGCTCATCCTCGTCTTCGGCCGGATCGCGGACCTCGTCGGGCGTCGCCGTCTGTACATCGCCGGCATCCTCGTCTTCCTCCTCGCCTCGCTCGCGTGCGGTGCAGCACCGGACGCCGCCGTCCTGCTCGCCGCCCGACTCGTGCAGGGCGTGGGTGCGGCGGCCATCGTCACGAACACCACGGCGCTCCTCACCGACGTGTTCCCGGAGTCGATCCTGTCGCTCGGCCTCGGGCTGAACGCCACCGTCGCCGCCGTCGGACAGGTCATCGGTCCGGTCGTCGGCGGCCTCGTCGCGGAGTCGTTCGGCTGGCGGTGGATCTTCCTCGCCGGGGTCCCGATCTCGCTCGCGGGGCTCGTCTGGTCGCTGCGACTCATCCCCCGCACCGCCAGACCACGCTCCGGCGAACGCCTCGACGTCCCGGGCTCGGTGCTCTCCGTGGCCGCGGTCGGGCTGCTGGTCGGTGCCGTGTCGGTCGGCGGTTCCGCGGGCTGGGCCGCCGTCCCGGTGGTCGCGATGGCCTCCGGCGCGGTGCTGCTCGGAGCGGTGTTCGTGTGGACCCAGCGCCGGGTCCCGCACCCGCTCGTCGACCCGGCGATCTTCCGCGACCGGGCGACCATCACGCTCTTCTCGGCCGCCGGCCTCTGCGCACTGTCGAGCTACGCCCTCGTGCTCCTGGCGTCCCTGTCGTTCCAGGCCGTCTCGGGCAAGGACGCCGTCGAGGCCGCGCTCTGGGTGCTCCCCACCCCGATCGGCACGACCGTGGCCGCGGCGAGCGCCGGGGTCCTCGCCCGCCGGGTGCCCGCGCGCACGCTCTCCACCATCGGCATGCTGCTCATCGCGGTCGGGGCAGCGGTCCTCGCGGGGTCGCTCGCCGACGACGGTGCCTACGCCGTGACGGCCGTCGGACTCGGTGCCGTCGGGGTCGGCACCGGGGTGTTCATGACGCCGAGCACCTCGGCCCTGATGACCCGCGTCCCGGAGCACCGCCGGGGCATCGCGAACGCCATCCGGTCGGCGCTGCAGAACGCGGGCTTCCTGTTCTCCACGGCGCTCGGTCTGGCGATCGCCACGAGCGGGCTCTCCGCCGCGCAGCAGGCCGCGGCGTACGACGGCAGCCTGCTCGGCTTGCCGGCGACCGACGTCCAGGCCTTCGTCGACGGCGTGCGCACCGCCGCGCTCACGTTCGCCGGGTGCGCGGTCGTCGGCGCGCTCATCGTCGCGTTCGGTCCGTTCGGCCCCCCGGACCGCCAGGCACCGCTCCGACCGGACACGTCCGGCCCGGTGCCCGAGCCGGGGACGAGCGCGTGACCGCCACGACCGGCACCGACCGCACGCACGGGCCGACCGCCGGCCGACGTGCCGGGGTCGCGCCGCGCCTCCAGGCCCCCACCAGCCAGCCCCACGACGGAAGCAGGACCGCATGACCGACGACCACGACGACTACGTCTCGGCCGGCTACACCGGTGCGCTCGAACCGGGCCGACGGGCGGCGCTCGTCGTCGTCGACCCGGTGAACGCCTACGTCGACCCGGCGTGCGGGCTGTACGCCGGCGTCGAGGAACCCGTCGAGCGGATGCGCGAGCTCACGGCCGCTGCCCGGGCGGCCGGTGTGCACGTCGCCGTCACGACCATGGCGCTGTCGGCCGACGGCTCCAACGCGGGGGTGTTCTTCCGGAAGGTGCCGGCCCTCGCGGCGTACCTGCCCGGCACGTCCACCGGCGCGTTCATCGAGGGGCTCGCGCCGGTCGACGGGGACACCCTCGTGCCGAAGCAGTACCCGAGCGCGTTCTTCGGGACCTCGCTGGCCGCCGACCTCGTCGCACGAGGGGTCGACACGCTCTTCATCGCCGGACTCTCGACGAGCGGGTGCATCCGGGCCACCGCGACGGACGCCATGCAGCACGGCTTCGTGCCGATCGTCGTGCGCGAGGCCGTCGGCGACCGACTGCCGAGCGTGCACGAGGCGAACCTGTTCGACATCCAGGCGAAGATCGGCGAGGTGTGGGGCATCGACCGGGTGCTCGCGCTCTGGAGCGCCGCGTGAGCACCGAGGCCCCGGTCCGCGGACGGCCCCGCAACGCCGCGGTCGACGAGGCCGTGTACACGGCGTGCATCGCGATCCTCGCCGAGGGCGACCCCCGTGCCTTCACGATCCGGGCGGTCGCCGACGCCGCCGGGGTGGGGGCGGCGACGATCTACCGCCGCTGGTCCAGCCGCGACGTGCTCCTCACCGAGACCGTCATCCGCCTGATGGAGGAGTCGATCCCGACGATCCTCGACGCCCCGATCGACGAGGGTGTCCTCGGGCTCACCCGCGGCTGGGTGCACGCGCTCGTCGCGACCCCGGTCGGCCGGGCGCTGCCGCTCATCGTGGAGCTCGCCTCGCACGAGCCCCGGGTGGCCGAGGCGGTCGCCGCGTGGCACCTCGACCGACGGGTCCGGGTGAACGCGATGCTCCAGCGGGCGATGGACGCCGGCGACCTGCGGCCCGACGTCGACCTCGGGATCGCCGTCGACCTGCTCGGCGGTCCGACCTTCTACCGCCGGGTGTTCGTGTCCATCGACATCCAGGCACCCGACTACCCGGTGCGCCTCGCCCGGGAGTTCCTCCGGTGGGCCGGGTGGACCGGCGACACCACGACCGTGGGGGTGGTCTCGTGACCGACGTCGCACCGGACGACCGACTGGACGGCACCGCGGGACGTCGTCCGGTCCCGCCGTGGACGGACATGGCCATCGGCGACGTCACGCCCGGGCACTGGATCGGCTTCAACCGACGCTCGGACGCCGCCCGGCAGGTGTCCGACCTCATCCGCGCGGACATCGTCGCCGGTCGGTTCACCGGACCGCTGCCGTACGAGTGGGAGCTCCTCGACCTGTACGGCACGACGCGGAACGTCCTGCGCGCGGCGCTGACGCTCCTCAAGGAACAGCGCCTGCTCACCCGGGCACCGCGGTCGGGCACGTTCGGCGTGCGTCCGGTGGCCTCGGTGAGCCTGGCCCGGACCACCGAGGAGGTCACGATCTACGGCGAGAACGCCGGCGGCAGCGTGTTCGACTCCCCGCGGCTGAGCATCGTGCACCTGTGCGTCCAGCTCGTGCCCGCGCCCGAGACCGTCCGGCGGAACCTCGAGATGGACGGCAGCGCCGCGTACTTCGTCGAGAGCCTCATCTCGTTCGACGGGGAGCCGAGCCGGGTGCGGACGAGCTGGGTGCCGCAGGAGCGGTTCCCGGACCTCGTGTCGGAGCCGCTCACCGAGTACGTGCCGGACGTGCTCGTGCGACGGGTCGGGCAGCGGCCGGTCGCTCGTCGACTGCTGCTCAGCACGGTGAACGCCGACCAGTGGAGCGCGGACCTGCTCGACATCGATCCGGGTCAGGCGATCTTCCACATCGAGCGGCTGATGTGCCTGGCCGACGGGACCCCGGTGGAGTACGGGTTCTCGCGGTACCGGGGCGACCGGGCGGTGATCGACTCGCGCATCGTGTGAGCCCCGACGCCGTCAGAGGAGCCCGAACACCGCCTGCGCGCCGAGGCTCGTCCCCGCCACGAGCACCCACAGCGCGATCCCGAGCAGCATCGGTCGGAACCCCGCCCGCCGGAGTGCGCCGAAGTCCGTCGAGACCCCGATCGCGGCGAGCGCCACCGTGATGAGGAACGTCGCGGCGGTGGAGAACCCCGGGGCCGCTGCGGCCGGCAGGACCCCGACGGTGCGGAGGAGCACGACCACGAGGAACCCGATCAGGAACCACGGGACCAACCGGAACACGCGGACGCCCCCGGCGCGGCCCGTGTCCACGCCGGACGCGACCTGCTCGCGGGAGGTGCGCCGTGCCTCCAGGCCGGCCAGCCCCACGACGATCGGGATGATCATGAGCGTCCGGACCAGCTTCACGACCACCGCCGTGTCGGTCGCCTGGCGACCGTAGACGGTCGCGGTGGCGACCACCGACGAGGTGTCGTTCACCGCGGTGCCGGCGAAGACGCCGAACGCGTGCTGCGAGAGCCCCAGCGCGTGGCCGACCAGGGGGAAGACGAAGACGGCGGCGATGTTGCACAGGAAGATCGTCGACATCGCGTAGGCGACGTCGGCGCTGACCGCGCCGATCACGGGCGTGACGGCCGCGATCGCCGAGGCGCCGCAGATCCCCGTCCCGACGCCGATGAGCGTGCGGAGGGCACTCGAGACCCGGAGCAGCCGACCGATCCCCCACGCTGCGACGAGGCACACGACGAGGGTCGTCAGCATCACGGGCAGCGTCTCGCCGCCGATGCGGAGCACCTCGGCGATCGAGAGCTGGGCGCCGAGCAGGACGACGGCGAACTGCAGGACCCGGCTCGAGGCGAACTTCACGCCGGGCTGCAGCAGACCGAGATCGCCGCCCGAGCCCGCACCGGTGCCCTCGTGGTGTCGTCGTCGGCGGACGAGCCACCCGACCAGGGCGCCGAGCACCACCGCGGGGACCGGGCCGCCGACGACCGGGACCTCGCGGCCGACGACGGTGGCGGCGAGCCCGATCACGAGGGCGAGCGCGACACCCGGCCAGGCGGTGCGGAGGAACGGCATGGCGTCCAGCATGACAGGCCCACGGCGGACGGCAGCCGGCGTGCGGCGTCGCGGCGTCGCGGCGTCGCGGCTCAGCCGGCCGGCGGCACCTGCCCCGTCATGACCACGCGCCCGGCAGCGTCGTCCCACCGGAACGTCGCGTTCGCCCGACCGCTCGCGTCCGCAGTCGACTCGTCCGGCTTCGCGTAGCGGTAGGCGACCGCGATCGTCGACGGGTCGGTCCGGCTGATGTCCGGGACGAAGCCGTACTGCTCCTTCGTGGCCGTGCCGAGGTACCGGCCGTCGTGGAAGAGCAGGATCGCGACGGGCGAGCTGCCGGTCGCGAGGTCCAGGCTCACCGTGACCCAGGACAGCGGGGCGCACGCCTCGTACCCGGACGTGTCGGCCCGTGCGGCGTCCCACTTCGCGTCCTCGAGCCCGGCCGGCAGGGGGAGGTCGGCGATCGGCTGGGCGGCGGCCTCGGCACCGCTCGACGGGCCGCAGGTCGGCGTGGGGGTCGGAGTCGACGTCGGGGTCGGGCTCTCGGCGACCGCTGTCGGCGTGGCGGTCACGGTGCGGGTGGCGGTGGCGGTGGGGCCGGCGGTCGTCCCGCCGCTGCACCCGGTCAGGGCAACGGCCAGGACGGCGGCGAACAGGATCCCCCCGGTGGTGTTCACGGTGCGCATCCGGACAGGTTCCTCCTCGCCCTGCACAGAGTTCTCGGCGTATTCTTGGTTTCGGAAGCAACGACGATTCCGGCCATGCCTCGTCGTGTCGCGTTCCCCGACCTCGACGGGCCCCGACCCGACCAAGAGCCCTCGTGTCTGAACACCTCATCGAGTACGTCGCCCGTGACCGAACGGGCATCACCGCCGTCGTGACGACCACCAGCGTCATCGACGTCGACACCGTGATCAAGCACATCCACGCCGGTCACGCCGGGTACTACGTCGCGGCCGACTCGTGGAAGCGCACGCCGGTGCGGAGCCTGTCGTTCCTCGGCGGCGCGTACCTGTTCGCGAACTGGGACGGCTCGAAGCGGAACATGCTGCACGATCTCGCGCTCCGCGCTCCGACCCGGTCCATCGAGACGAAGCCGGTGGCGCGGCGTCCGCGGTTCTCGCGGGTGATCGACGCGATCCTCGGCCGGCGGCGGTCCCACCGGCACTGACCGCACCGACTGACGGACGGGAGGCACGGTGCGGGCCCGCCCCGCGCCTCCCGTCCGCCGCCGGTGCGGGAGATCAGTCGTCGTCGCGGCGACGCGACCGCGTCCGCCGGAACCGCTTGCCGGTCTCCTCGTCGACCGCGATGCTGCCCGTCGGCAGGTTCGAGAAGTCGGGCGCGATGACGGTCGGCTCCGGGACGCCACCCGGGCCGTCGAGGACGAGGATGTTGCTCGTGCTCGTGAGCGTCCGTCCCCGGAAGAAGTCCGGGGACCGCACCCACCAGACGACCATCAGCACGACACCGATGAGGATCGCGCCGACACCCACCACGGCGACCGCTCCGATGCCGAGGATCGTGACGTCCTTGCCGTCGTCGCCCTGCAGCCAGTCGGGTTGGGCGAACTGCACGAGTCCGTAGACGAAGGTCACCGCGAGCGTCAGGCCGCCGAGCAACGGGACGAGCCCCCGCATCACGAGGTTCCGCACGGTGCTGAAGAGCGTCCGTCGGTAGACCCAGACGCACGCGAAGCCGGTCAGCCCGTAGTAGAACGCGATCATCAGGCCGACGGAACCGATCAGGGCGGTGAGGAGGTTCGTCGAGATCACGGTGAACAGCACGTAGAAGCCGATCGACGCGATGCCCATCCCGATGGTCGACCAGGTCGGCGTGAGGAAGCGCCGGTGGATCCGGGCGAAGTGCGACGGCAGGGCCTTGTAGACCGCCATCGAGAGCGAGGTCCGGGCGGTCGGCATGATCGTCGTCTGCGTCGAGGCGGACGCCGAGGTGAGGATCGAGAACGACAGCAGGGCCATCGCCGCGTGCCCGAGGAACGAGTTGCCGAAGAGCGCCGGGCCGATCGCCGAGAACACGTCGTCCGCGTTGCCCTGCGCCCCGAGGCCGATGCCCTTCGTCCCGACGCCGGCGAAGGCGATCGCCGCGATCGACACGAGGGCGTAGATGACGAGGAGCAGGACCGTGCTGATGACGGCTGCGCGACCGGGGGTCTTCTCGGGGTCCTTCGTCTCCTCGTTGAGCGAGACGGCGGTGTCCCAGCCCCAGTAGATGAAGATCGCCGTGAGCATGGCGGGGGCGATGACCGAGCCGAAGTCCATGCCGCTCGGCCACAGCCACGACAGCGACGGTGTGATCGAGCCCTCGACGCCGTTGCCGGTGCCGACCCGCACGAGCGCGACGGCAGCGAACATCACGAGCACGAGCACCTCGATGCCGAGCAGGACGTACTGCAGCCGGGCCGAAACCTCGACGCCGACGTAGCAGATGAAGGTCATCACGGCGATCCAGGCCACCCCGGCGACGGTCGACCAGAGCGTGCTGTTCCCGAGGGCGCTGATCGCCGGATCGTTCGTGAGGACGCCGACGAAGGAGTACCCGTACGAGCCGGCGATCTGGGCGAGGTTCGCCATCACGATGACGTCCGCGGCGATGATCCCCCACCCGCCGAGCCACCCCGTCACGGAACCGAACGCCCGGGTCGCCCAGGTGAACGTCGTGCCGCAGTCGGGGTCCTCGCGGTTGAGCTCCTGGTAGGCCACGGCGATCATCCACATCGGGATGAACGCGAGCAGCATGATCGCCGGGGCCTTCACCCCGGCCAACAGCGCGCCCCCACTCGCCACGACCAACCCGAGGCTCGCGGCCAGGCTGTAGGCGGGCGCGGTGGACGAGATGCCCATGACGACGCTGCCGACCAGGCCGATGGCCCCCGGTCGCAGTCCCTTCTCCGTGCCGACGGTCTCGGTCGACACCGTCACGACCCGTTCGTCTCGCATGACCACCACGCTCTCTCGATGGCGAGCGACGGAAACCGTCGCCGTCGCTCCACGACTCTGTGGATACGAGCACTGAAACTAGACCTCAGCAACGATTTCCGCACCTGGCTGTGTCAATCTTGATCCAGTCCCGAGAGGAGCACCAGCATGGAGGACACCGACGTCGTCGTGATCGGTGCGGGCGTGGCGGGGCTCGCAGCCGCACGGGTGCTCGCCGGGGCCGGGCGCCGGGTCGTCGTGCTCGAGGCCCGGGACCGGATCGGCGGTCGGGTCCACACCGACCGGACCGACGGGCACGTGACGGACCTCGGCGCCTCGTGGATCCACGGCGTCGAGGACAACGCCGTGGCCGACGCCGTCGCCGCGTTCGGCATCCGCACGGTCGAGTTCACCGTCGGCGGGTACCAGGTCGACAGCCGGCCGATCGCGTACCACGGGCCCGACGGTCGTCGGCTCGAGGCCGGTGCAGCCGCCCGGTTCGCCGACGACGTGCGCACGGTCGACCGCACCCTGGCCGACGAGATCGAGCGATCGGCGCCGCTCGACAGCTACCGCGACGTGGTCGCCCGGGCCGTCGCGGCGCAGCGCTGGGACGCCGAGCGGGCGGAACGGGTCAGCGAGCACCTCGAGCACCGGAGCGAGGAGCAGTACGGGGTCGCGAGCGACGAGCTCGCCGCGCACGGGCTCGACGACGACACGATCGCGGGCGACGAGGTGGTGTTCCCGGACGGCTACGACGCCCTGCCCGCACACCTCGCCGCGGGGCTCGACGTCCGGCTCGGGCACGCCGTCGAGCGCATCGACCACGGGGACGGCGGGGTGGTGGTCACGAGCAGCCGCGGCCCGTTCCACGCCGAGGCCGTCGTCGTCACGGTGCCCGTCGGGGTGCTGCAGGCCGGCGACCTCGTGATCGAGCCACCGCTGCCCGCACGGCACCGGCAGGCACTCGGACGGCTGCGGATGAACGCCTTCGAGAAGGTCGTCCTGCGGTTCCCGGAGCGGTTCTGGGACGCCGACGTCTACGCGGTCCGGCAGCTCGGTCCGGCCGGACGGTGGTGGCACTCCTGGTACGACCTGACGCGGCTCGACGGGGTGCCGACGCTGCTCACCTTCGCGGCCGGTCCGGCAGCGCGGGCGATCCGGGGCTGGAACGAGGAGCGGGTCGCGGACTCGGTGCTCGAGCAGCTCCGGCGACTGTACGGCGACGCCGTGGGGACGCCGACGTCGGTGCTGGCGACGGCGTGGCAGGACGACCCGTTCGCCCGGGGCTCGTACGCGCACATGCTGCCGGGGTCGACGACGAGCGACCACGACGACCTCGCGGTGCCGATCGCGGGGCGCGTGCACCTGGCGGGCGAGGCGACGTGGACCGACGACCCGGCGACGGTGGCCGGCGCGCTGTACTCGGGGCACCGTGCGGCGGTCGCGGTGCTCGGCCACGAGGTGCCGATCGACCGGGTCTGGACGGGCACACCCGCCGGGTGACCTGTGCGAGGATCGTCGAACACACCGGCACGAGGGGTCCGGCACGAGGGGGAGAGCATGCTCGCGAGCGATGTGGCGAACGCGAAGTTCGCACCGACGAAGTGGCGCGAAGGGTACGACCAGCGCGAGGTCGACGACTTCCTCGACCGGGTCCGGGCGACCCTGGCCGGGTACGAGGCCGGACGTCCGGTCGATCCGCTGACGCCCGAGGACGTCACCCTCGCGCGCTTCCAGCCGACCAAGTTCCGCGAGGGCTACCGGCAGGACGAGGTCGACGACTTCCTCGACCGCGTGGTGGTCGCGCTGCGGCAGCACACCACCCGCCGCTGACCGGCCCCGTCAGACGCTGACCGGCCCCGTCAGGCGCTGACCGCGCCCGCGGCCTCCCCGATCCGCAGCCCGGTCGCCACGAGCCGCGCGACCGCCGGCGTCTCCCGCCCGACCGGCCACCCGAGCACCGTCGTCGCGAGGGGCGCGTCGAGCACCGGCACCGCGACGTGCTCGGGCCACTGCCAGGCCCGGCTCGAGCGCGGGATCACGAGCAGCGTCCGACCGAGCGCGACGAGCTGCGCCAGCTGCGACTGCGAGTGCACCTCCGGCCCCGGTCCCGGCGGGTAGGTCCAGTCGGCGAGGGGCCACCGCGCCATCGGCAGGTCGGGGACCGACGACACCTCGGCCATCGTGAGGGACCGGCGGTCGGCGAGCGGGTGGGACGCGGGGACGATCGCGACCTGCGGCTCGGAGTACAGGTCGACCGACTCGATCCCGGCGAAGTCGTCGAACGGCCGGTGCATGACCGCCACGTCCGCCGTGCCGTCGAGGAGGAGTCCCGCCTGCTCACCGATCTCGCAGAGCACCACGTCGACGGGGACGTCCTCGGGGGCGGCGTCGAGCAGGGCCTGCAGGAACTCGTGCGACGACCCGGCCTTCGTCGCGAGGACGAGCCGCTGCTCCGGTGCCCCCGCGCGTCGGGTCCGCCGGACGGCCGCGCGCACGGCGTCGAGGGCGGCCGGGGCTTCGCGGAGGAGCGCCGACCCCGCGTCGGTCAGGGTCACGCCACGACGGTCACGGTCGAAGAGCCGGACGCCGATCCGCTCCTCGAGCTGCCGGATCGCCCGCGACAACGGCGGCTGCGCCATCCCGAGCTGGAGCGCCGCGCGGCCGAAGTGCAGTTCCTCGGCGACGGCGACGAAGTACCGGAGCTCGCGCGTCTCGACATCGTCCACGACCGGCAGCCTACGCCGACCGATACCCGGCGAGTATCACCACCCACCCGATCGGTGTTGGACGCGGGAACCACCCCGGACGGACGATCGAGCACATGGACGACAAGACGACCGCGCTGGTGACCGGCGCGAACAAGGGCATCGGGTACGCGATCGCCGAGCAGCTGGGTGCGACGGGGATGCGCGTGCTCGTCGGCGCTCGGAGCGACACCGGTCGCGAGGAAGCGGTGGAACGACTGCGGGCGAGCGGGGTCGATGCCCACGGGGTCCGGATCGACGTGACGAGCGACGAGAGCGTGGCAGCCGCCGCGGCAGAGGTCGAGGAGCGCTTCGGCCGACTCGACGTCCTCGTGAACAACGCCGGGATCTCGGGACCGTTCGACCCGGTGACGTGGACGCAGGACCCGACGACGCTCGACCTCGACGTCGTCCGGCAGGTCGTCGACGTCAACGTCTACGGCGTCGTCCGCGTGACGAACGCGATGCTGCCGCTGCTGCGCCGCTCCCCCGCGCCGCGCATCGTGAACGCGTCGAGCAGCATGGGGTCCCTCGGCCGCCAGCCGGGTCCGGTGATGGCCGCGTACGCCCCGTCGAAGACGTTCCTCAACGGGATCACGACCCAGTACGCGAGGGCGTTCGCGGACACCCCGGTCATCGTCAACGCTGCATGCCCGGGGCTCGTCGCGACGGACTTCAACGGCTTCAGCGGCGACCGCACGGCCGCGCAGGGCGCGGCGACCGCGGTGCGGCTCGCGACGCTGCCGGACGACGGCCCGCGCGGTGGCTTCTTCGAGGACGCGGGCGTCGTTCCCTGGTGACCACGGACACGACGGGAGGCCCTGCGCACGTTCCGCACGAGGCGGACGTGAGCAGGGCCTCCCGTCTGGTGCCCCGGTCGTCAGACCGCGGCCGGCGCCGTCTCCAGCGTGGCAGCGAACGGGTCGAAGTCCTCCGGCAGGGACGCGATCGCCCCGACGGTGGACTCGACCTCGACGAACGACCGCCGCTCGATGGACTCCTCCACCGAGACCATCGCGTCGAGCACGTGGTACCCGACGGCACCGGTCGCGATGTGCGAACCGCCGCCGCGGATGGCCCGCGCCATGTCGAGCACACCGAGGCCCCGGCCGACCGTCGGCTCCTCGTCGAGGAGCGTCTCCCACTCCTGTTCGAACGGCCACGAGGCGCCGACGGGGATCGGTCGGGCGATCCGGATCGGGTGCCCGCCGCCGAAGGTGTTCGGGTCGGGCAGGACGATCGTGCCCTCGGTGCCGTTGACCTCGAAGACGCCGTGCCGGAACAGCGAGGTGTCGAACGACAGCAGCGACTGCGCGTTGCCGCCCTGCTCGAACGACGACAGGACGGACACGTGGGTGGGCACCTCGACGGGGAACGACTGGCCCGCGTTCGGCCCGACGACGAGCTCCCGGGTCTCGCGGGACCGCGACCCGGTCGCGACGACGGAGTCGATCGGCCCGAGCAGGTGCACGAGCGCCGTGAAGTAGTACGGGCCGATGTCGAACAGCGGGCCGGCGCCCTTGGCGTAGAGGAACGACGCGTTCGGGTGGAAGACGTCCGGCCCCTGCCACTGCATGCTCGTGACCGCGGTCAGCGGCGTGCCGATCGCACCGGCCTCGATCGCCCGCTTGGCGGTCTGCCACCCCGGGCCGAGCACGGTGTCGGGCGCGATGCCGAGCCCGAGCCCGAGCTCGTCGGCGAGGGCGACCAGGCCCGCAGCGGACTCGCGGTCGACCCCGATCGGCTTCTCGCTCCACACGTGCTTGCCCGCGCGGAGGGCGTCCGTGGACACCGCCACGTGCGTGGCCGGCAGCGTCAGGTTGATGACGATCTCGACGTCGGGGTCGGCGAGGACCGACGCACCGTCGCCGGAGGCCGCGACGCCCCACTTCGCCGCCGACGCCGCCGCCCGCTCGGTGTCGATGTCGCCGATCCGGACGACCTCGACGTCGGGGAAGGTCGTGAGGTTCGCCAGGTACTGCTCGCTGATCATGCCGGCGCCGATGAAGCCGATGCCGACCTTGCCCGTGCGGGTCATGCGGACACCGCCGATCCGCTCGGCGCGAGCTGCGCGGCGAGCCACTCGTACGACTGGGCGACCCCGTCGAAGACGTCCCCCGCGAAGCCGTCGAACTCGATCACGGCGTACTCGAGAGCCGTCGCGGCACGCAGCGCCTCGGCGAGCCGGACGTCGCCCTGGCCGGCCGGGGTCTGGTCGGTGGGGATCGTCGCGGTGGAGATGTCGTCGCGCATCGGGCCGTCCTTGACGTGCACGGCGACGATGCGGTCACCGAGCTCCTCGATGAACGGCACGAGGTCGATGCCCGCGGCGGAGGCCCAGTACAGGTCGAGCTCGAGCACCACGCCCGGGTCGAGCAGCGAGGCGAGCACCTGCAGTGCGGGCTGGCCGTCGATCTGCGGTCGGAGCTCGTGGTCGTGGTTGTGGTAGCCGACACGGAGGCCGTGCTCGGCCGCCTCGGCAGCGGCGGCGTTGAGTCGGGCCGCGACCCGCTCGACGCCCTCGCGGGTGGTCCAGTGGTCGGGGCCGACGAACGGGTCGATGACGATCTCGAGGCCGAGCTCCTTCGCCGCGGCGAAGGTGTCGGCGTGCGACGGAGCGGTCATCACGGTGCCGTCGGGCAGCGGGATGGTCTCCTCGACGAGGAAGGCGTGGCCGGTCTTCGCGGTGATGCCGTGGGCGTCGAACACTTCCTTGAGCTGCGCTGCTCGGTCGACGAACGCGAACGCCTCGACGGTGTCGAAGCCGATGTCGGCGAGGCGGCGGACGCCGCCGTCGAGGTCGGGCTCCAGCGCGGCGTTCACCGTGTAGAGCTGCAGGGAGATGGCGGGTGCCATGGCTGGTCCTTTCAGGGAGGCTTGCGGTGTGTGCGGTGACCGCCTGGAGGCGCGACTCGCCTTCGTGAGTCGGGTCGCGCCTCCAGGACCGTGCGCTGGTGCGCCGTCTACCGCACCGACTTGATGGGGAAGATCACGAGTGCGCCGAGGATCACCGCGACACCCGCGCCCCAGAGCATGAGCGTGTAGTTCTGACCGCCCCCGACGCCGAGGAGGAAGAGGCCGACGGCCGGGGCGAGCGACTGCGGCAGCGCGTTCGCGATGTTGATCACGCCGAGATCCTTGCCGGGGCGCTCCGGGTCGGGCAGCACGTCGACGATGAGGGCGGTGTCGATGGCGGAGTAGATGCCGAAGGCGAAGCCCATCACGATCTCGGCGAAGTAGAACCCGCCGACCGTGTCCACGTGCGCCAGGATCACCAGGCCGACGGCGGTGAGGGCCGTGGAGCTCCACACGAAGACCTTGCGGCGGCCGACGCGGTCGGACACCCACCCGGAGAGCGCGGCGCTGACCAGCAGGGCGACGGTGTAGAGGAGCACACCGAACGCGACGATGCCGACGGCCTCCTTCTGCGGGAGGCCGATGCGGTCCTCCATGTACAGCAGGCGGTAGGTCGTGAACATGAACGTGCCGAAGGTGATGAGGAAGCGCCCCCACCAGGCGAGCCCGAAGTCGCGGTGCTTGATCGGGTTGGTCCAGAACGACGAGATGAGGTTGACCCAGCTGAACGGCTTGATCGGCGTCGTGGGCAGCTCGTCGCGGGCCACGAACGAGTAGACGAGGATCGCGATGATCGCGATGATGCCCGGGACGATGAAGAGCATCGGCAGGTTGCCGACCAGGTAGACGGCCAGGTACAGACCGGCGAGGATCGCGGTGTTCTGCGCGAGCGCGATGACGCTCGAGGCCTTGCCGCGCTGGAACTCCGGCACGTTGTCGGCGAAGCTCGCGGTCAGGGTGGCGAGGACCGCGTTGGCGGTGACCTGCGCGAGGACCCACGCCAGGGTGAGCTGCAGGACGTTCGGCGAGAACGCGAGCCAGGCGAGCGCACCGACGAAGACGATGACGCCGCCGACCATCCACGGCCGACGACGACCCCAGCGGGTGCGGGTGCGGTCCGAGATCGCGCCGAAGAGCGGGTTCGCGAGCAGGGCACCGATCGCGCCGAACGGCAGGACCGAACCGACGATCGTCTCGGGGTTCGACGGGTTGAGCTCGGTCGCCTTGATCGACATGCTCACGAAGACCGGCGTGAGCAGGGCGACGAAGAGGCCGAACTGGGCGAAGCTGAGGCCCCAGAGGTAGCCGCGGCCGACCCGCATCGTGCTGACGGACTGGGTGAGGCCCTCGACCGAGAACGCTCGGGACGCTGCGGCGTCCGTGGCGGTGGCGCCGGCGGCTGCGGTGACCGCGGGGGTTGCGGTTCCGGCGATGCCGCGTGTGGGTTCTTCCTTCGACGTCGGTGTCGACATGACTCCTCCTCGAGTCATAGGGGGCTTCGGGGCCCGCTGAATCCCTAGTGCTACTAGGTGATCGGGACAGTAGCACCCAAAACCTCCGACCGGAAGTTTTTGTTTCGGTACTTTGCGGGGGCACTTCGGCGACTCACGGCTGCCGGTAGGTTGGTCCGAGTGACCTCCAACGATGGAACCGGCAGCCGCGGGCCGTACGCCAAGGGCGTGCAGCGCCGGCAGGAGATCCTCGACCAGACGCTCGAGGTCGTCGCCTCCCGCGGCATCGACGGGACCTCGCTCCGGGCCATCGGCGAGGCGATCGGCATCTCGCACGCCGCACTCCGGCACTACTTCTCGTCGCGCGAGGCCCTGCTCGTCGAGGTGTTGCGGGAGCGTGACGACGCGTCGAACCGGGCGTTGGGCGACACCGGCGGCGTGTTCCCCCGGCTCGAGTTCGTCGCCCACCGGAACGTCAGCGAGCCGGCCCTGGTGACGCTCTACACGACGCTGCTCGGCGCCTCGGTGGAGGCGGGGAACGAGACCGCGCGGTCGTACTTCGCGGCGCGGTTCGCCACGGCGCGCGCTGATCTGGCGCAGCAGCTGCGCGACGAGCTCGTCGCCACCGGTCGGCACAGCGACGCCGACCTCGACCAGGTCGCGTCGCTCATCATCGCGGCGTTCGACGGGTTGCAGGTGCAGTGGTTGCTCGACCGCGACGTGGACATCGCGGGGACGCTGCGGTTGTTGGAGCGGGTGCTCTAGCCTCCGAGCTCGCCGTCCGGTGCGGCCCGCACCTCGTGCCGTCAGTCGAGTCTGACCTCGGCGACACCGCTCCCCCGGCACTGCAGCGGTGCGCCGAAGCCGTAGTCCGTCCAGGCCAGTTCGACCCCGCGCTCGTCGAGCCGCGCACCGTCGGCGCCGAAGAGCGCCACACGGCCGCGTTCGTCCTGCGTCTGCTCGATCGGGACCGTCCAGGTCGCGCCCTCGACCTCGGACGTCGCCGACTCCTGCTCGGGCGTGCAGTCGGTCCCGATGCACACCGCGACCGACTCGACGGCGTCCGCGAGGTGCTCGGGCACGACGACGTTCACCGTGTTGCCCTGCCCGTAGTCGGCGCAGGCGGACCCGGGCGACGAGCACCCGGCGAGCGCCAGGGCCAGCCCGACCCCGATCGTGGCGGTGACGAGTGTCCTCACTCCGTGCCGTCGTCCTCCTCGGGGTTGAAGTGCGAGTCGTCGCCCACGTGTCCGGCGGCGAGGCCGTCGGGCTCGTTGGGGATCGTGCCGTCCTCGCCGAGGCCGTCCGGCTTCGGGGTGCCCTCGGGGTCGTTCTTCGGTGCGGTTCCGTCGGTGTCGCTCATGGTCTGCTCCCGTGCAGTGTCGGTTCGGGACCGCCGTGGTCCCGGTGGTGCTGACTCGGAACGTACGTGCCGTGCCTCGGAGATCCCCCGGGGGCGCACCTTCCGGATGTTCCGCCTCGGAGCGCAGCACCTAGGCTGACGACGTGAACCCGGCGCGTCAGCAGCTCTCCGCGCTCGTCGGTCCCGGTGCCGCCCCGCTCGTCACGGGCATGCCGGTGGCCAGTGCCTCCCGCAACGCGGCCGTCCTCATCCTGTTCGGCGAACTCGACGACGTCCCGAGCGACCGCCCGGCCGCCGGCACCGACGTCTCGCGGGACCTCGACGTCCTGCTCCTCGCACGGGCCACCACGCTCCGCGCCCACCCCGGCGAGATCGCGTTCCCCGGCGGCCGGGTCGACCCCGGTGACACGGACGCGACCGCAGCGGCACTCCGGGAAGCCCGCGAGGAGACCGGCATCGACACCGCGGGCGTGGACGTCCTCGGCACGATCGCCCCGGTGCCGCTCGCGTTCTCGCGGCACCTCGTCACGCCGGTGCTCGGGTGGTGGCGCGACTCCTCGCCCGTCCGGGTCGTCGACGAGGCCGAGTCCGCCGCGGTGTTCCGGGCGCCGGTGGCCGACCTGCTCGACCCCGCCCACCGCGGCGTGACGGTGATCCGCCGCGGCGGCCAGGAGTGGCGCGGCCCGGCGTTCACGATCGACTCCGGCCCCGAGCAGCACGTCGTCTGGGGCTTCACCGCGATGCTCCTCGACGCCCTGTTCGACCGCCTCGGCTGGGCCGAGCCGTGGGACGACCACCACGAGATCTCCCTGCCGGGCTCGCGCCCCTGAACGGCGCCGTCCCGTACTGTTCGACTGTGCGTACCGGTCCAGCTGATTGGTTCCTCTCCCGCGACGAGCGAGGCAACCTCGCCACCGGCGTGCACGCGGGACGCCCCGACGACGACACGGACCGGAACCGGCCCGACGCCGAGGGGGACACCGGCGCCGACGCGGCACCGTGGTCGGAGGGCAACCACGTCCGACCGCTCGTGCACGGCGCCGCCTACTTCGACCGCATCCACGCGGAACTGACCGCCCTCCGCCCCGGCGACCGCGTGTGGTTCACCGACTGGCGCGGCGACGCCGACGAACGGTTGCTGCCGGACGGCCCGACGATCGGGGACCTGCTGGCCGACCGCGCACGAGCGGGCATCGAGGTGCGCGGGCTCATCTGGCGGTCCCACGGCGAGCGCGTCTCGGCGTCGATCAGCGCCCGGTCGAACGAGCTGCTGGGCCGGAAGATCAACGACGCCGGCGGCCAGGTGCTGCTCGACCAGCGCGTCCGGGTGTTCGGCTCGCACCACCAGAAGTTCTTCGTCATCCAGCACCGCGACGACCCCTCCCGCGACGTCGCGTTCGTCGGCGGGATCGACCTCTGCCACAGCCGTCGCGACGACGCCGCGCACGAGGGCGATCCGCAGCCCGTCTCGATCGACGCCCGCTACGGGGAACGCCCGGCCTGGCACGACGCGTCGATGGAGCTCCGCGGGCCGGTCGTCGCGGACGTGCTCGCCGTGTTCGCCGAGCGCTGGGACGACCCGCTCCCCCTCGACCGCAGCCTGCCGTACCGGATGCTGCTGCAACGCCTCGTCCACATGCCGCGCCGCCCCGAGCCGCTGCCCGAACGCACGGCGCCACCACCACCGGCCGGGCACCACGCCGTGCAGCTCCTCCGCACGTACGGGGTGAAGCGCCCGCCGTTCCCGTTCGCGCCCCTGGGTGAGCGCAGCATCGCCCGCGCGTACGGCAAGGCCTTCGCCCGAGCACGATCGCTGCTCTACATCGAGGACCAGTACCTCTGGTCCCGCGAGGTCGCGACCGGCATCGCCGAGGCCCTCGAACGCAACCGGGAGCTCCGTGTCGTCGTCCTCGTGCCGCGGTACCCGAACTCGGACGGGCCGCTGGGCGGTCCCCCGAGCCGGTTCGGCCAGATCGAGGCGCTCCGGACGCTCCGCCGCACCGCACCCGACCGTGTCGGCGCCTTCGACCTCGAGCACGAGGACGGCCGCCCGATCTACATCCACGCCAAGGTCTGCATCGTCGACGACGAGTGGTTCACGATCGGCTCGGACAACTTCAACCGCCGCTCGTGGACGTCCGACAGCGAACTCACGTGCGCCGTCGTGGACACCTCGGACGACGACCGGTCCCTCGCCCGTGACCTCCGCCACGAGCTCTGGGCGGAGCACCTCGCGACGACACCCGACGACGAGCGGTTCACCGGGTCCGGCGCGGATCTGCTCGCCCTCTGGCGCTCCACGGCACGTGCGCTCGACCACTGGCACGAGGACGGGCAGCCCGGCCCGCGACCCCCTGGGCGCATCCGTCAGCACGAGCCGGAACCGGTCTCGGCGCTGCAGCGTCTGTGGGCGCGTCCCGCCGCGCGCCTCGCCGTGGACCCCGACGGCCGGCCGCGCCGGTTGCGCGGCTCGACCCGCTTCTGACGGGAGGCGCGGTGCGGGCCCGACCCGCGCCTCCCGTCCGCCGTCCACTCGCGTCCACCGCCCCCACCTACGCTGGGTGCATGGGGGCACGCGAGGACTGGTGGGACGATCCCGGCGACGACCTGGTGCTGCACCCACCGCGAGCCGAGCAGGCGCCGCCACCGCGCGACCCCGGCTCGGTCGACCTCGTCGCCACCGTCCTGCTCCTCGGCGCGGCCGTCCTGGTGAGCCCGGCGGCGTGGTTCGGCGTCCTCATCGGCCAGCTCGCGTTCGCCGGGTGCGCGCAACCGTCGCCGGGGTGCAGCAGCGCTGACGACCCCGGCGCGGCCGTACGCAACTGGCACCTCGTCCTCACGCTCGTCGTCCTCGTCGCGGGGGTCGTCGGTTCGATCGCGCGCCGTGCCCGACGCCGGACGGGGTGGCCCGTCGCACTCGCGACACTGGTCGGCGTGCTCGTGGTCTTCGCCGGAGCCCTCGTCGCGATCCAGGTCGCCAGCGGGGGCAACTTGTTCTAGCGACCCCGGCGTCGACGCGCCGCCCAGCCGTCCGGTGGCCCGCTGCGGCGCGACCGCTCAGGCGAGGATCGCGTCGAGCGGGTACGCCGCGAGTGTCCGGATGCGCTCGGGTGAGGCCCCCGCGTCCCGGAGCACGATCTCCCAACTCGTCTGCACGCTCTGGTCGACCGGCGTGCCGGAAAGTCGGAAGAGGTTCGCCGCGTGCGCGCCGAGCGCGCCGGTCAGCAGCCGACGTGCCAGCACGCCCGCGTCGACCGTCGCCGGGACGTCGCCGTCCTCGATCGCGGCCCGCACGTTCCGCCGCACGAAGTCCAGGGCGTGCTCGACCCGGCTCGGCCGCTGCTCGCCGCTCTGTTCGATCATGAGCCGCAGGGCTCCGCTCGCGATCGGACTCGTACGGTCCAGGTGCAGGCCTGCGCGCATCGCGATGAGCAGTGCGTCGAGACCGGGGCGCATCGTGCGCTCGACCCGGCCGAGCAGGGCCTCGAGCCGATCGAGGTGCTGTTCGACCACCGCGTTCGCGAGGGCCTGCTTCGAGGGGAACGCCTCGTACCCGATCGAGGACTTGGGCTTCCCCATCGACGCCGCGATCGACGAGAAGGACGTCCCTGCGTAGCCGTTCCGGGCGAACTCCTGCGCCGCGGCCTCGATGATCCGCTGCCGGGTCCGAGCTCGCTGTTCCTGGCGCTGGTTCACCCGACGATCCTAGGTGGGCGCCGGGCCACCCGCCCGTCGATCACTCCACGGGCACACCCCGTTCCGTGCGGTGGTCGCGCCCGAACCCGCAGTCGCAGAGCACGCGGATGGGTTCGCCCTCGCGGAGCGTGAGGAACGTCTCGAGGTGGAGCTGCACCGGGGCGTCGAGGCTCGGGATCTGGTCAGTGAGGGACATGCGGGGTTCCTTCCGGTGGAGTCGGAGCGGTCGTCGAGCGGCGGCGCCGGAGCGCGAGGGCCGTCACCGTCGCCGAGGCGAGGACGAGCAGGACGAGCAGGACGGGGACGAGCCCCACGGACGGATGGGAGCCGGACGTCGGGTCCACGCGCGTGGCGGCACTCGGCGAGGCGCTCGGCAGGGCGATGCTCGCCGCGGTCCGTTCGGTGGTGACGCCGTCGGTGACGGCGATCCGTGCGAGCCAGGTGCCGGGCGCCACCGCGGCCGGGACTGTGAAGGTCAGCGCGGCCCGCTGACCCGGCGCGAGGGTCCGCGGCCGGTCCCCGGTGATCGACGGGAGCACGGCCCCTGCCGGTCCGTCCGCGAGCACGAGCGTGCCGGTGAGGTCGACCGCGCGCTCGCCGGTGTTGCGGACGTCCGCGAGCACGGTCCGCTCGTCCCCACTCGGTCCGACGCGCGGCTCCGACGCCCGGAACGCCGTGCGGAGGGCGGCCGGCCCGCTGACGGCCACGTACGCCCGCACCCCGACCCGGCTGACCATCCGGAGGCCGGTCCCGTCCGGCCGCTCGGAGGCGGTGGCTGCCCAGACGACCGCGTACCGCTCTCCGCCGGTCGCGTCCGGAGGGACGGCGATGCGGACCCGGACCAGGGCGGACGACCTCGCCGGAACGTCGACGGACGCCGGGTCAAGCCCGATCCAGTCGGTGAGCTCGCTCCGCGGTGCGGTGTCGATCCGGAACGCTCCGTCCGCGATCCCGGCCGCGGTCGTGGTCATCGACACCGCCCGCTCGGTGTCCGAAGCGTTGGTCACACGGATCATCCGCTCGACCGTCTGCCCGGGCCGCAGCGCGTCCCGGATGTACCGACTGGTGGGTGACCGGTCCGTGGCCTCGGCCCCGGGGAGCAGTTGCACGCCGATCCCCGGTTCCGGGCTCGATCCCGTCTCCGCTGCGGCGACCCCGGCCGGGGTCACGAGGACGGACCACACGATGCTCGCCGCGACGACGAGGAGGAGGCTGTGCGCAGCTCGTCGAGTCACGCCACCGAGTGTGTGATCGTCGCCGTGTAGTCATCGGCGGCCAGGGCGTCCGCGGGCACGGCGAGACCGACCGTCGCGTCCCAGGTCGCGGTGTTGTTCCCCGAGACGGCAGCCGCGGTCTGCACCGCCGCGGCCGTCGTGCTGCCGGTGACCGTCGACGGCGTCAGGGTGGCCGTCCCCGTCACGACGGCCTGTCCGGGAGCGTAGGTCAGCGCGGACGCCGGCAGCTGGCGGTCCACGCTGGCCGACGAGAAGTCGGTCACCGTCACGGATGCGACCCACCCGTCGGTCCCGGCGCGATCGTCGGTCACGACGACGCCCTCGAGGGTCGCGGAACCCGTCGTCCCCGGTGCCGCCGACCCGAGGGTGAGCGCGGTGGGCGCCGAGATCGACAGTGCTCCGGCTTCGACCGCGGCGACCGCCGTGGTCTGGCTGTCGGCGGCGGCAGGGGTCGCGACGCTGATCATGGCCGCGACGGCGAGGCCAGCGACGGCGGTGCTGGCGAGGGCGGTACGTGTCCGGTACATGGGGCTCCTTCGATCGGCGCGCAGGTGATCTGCACTCAGTAGACGATCGTATTTTGAGCAACACGTGACGTCTACCCCTCGGATGCGGGTGTCGTGGGGCGGCGCCGGGACCATCGATCACCGATGTCAACCGCTGGACTGACGAACCACCCGCCGCGCCCTCCTATCGTTGGACCGCCGCGCAGCGCATCCCTGCGCCGCGGCGGACGAGGGGAGAACGACGTGCTCGAGAACCTGGGCGGCGCACACGTGCTGGTCCTGCTGGTCGTGCTGGCGCTGGACGTGCTGGCGCTGGTGCAGGTGTGGCGGGACCGACGTCGGAGCGACCTCGTGAAGATCGTCTGGACCGTCGTGATCGTCGCGGTGCCGGTCATCGGCGTGGTCGGGTGGGCCGTGAACTGGCTCCTCGGGCGTGCGGCCGACCGGTTGAACCGGACGAGCGGTCCGAGCGCCTGACGCGCAGCGTGGCCGAGACGACGGGACCCGGCGGTGTGTCCGGGTGCTGAGCGAGCGACATGCCGAACTGATCGCCGAACTCGAAGCGGCGGCGTCGGACGAGTGGGGTCCGCGGGCACTCCTCGCCTGCCTGCGGAAGCTCCGCGACGGCGGCCCGACCGAAGCGGAGTCCGTGGTCGTCCACGATGCCTGGGCGACCGAGGACGGCTTCCGCGTGGTCTACGACGCTCCGTGGGGCGGCCCGCGCGTCGGCATCGTCCGCGAGCGCTCGACGACGATCGACTGGCTGGACGCCTACACGACCGGCGAGGAAGCCACACCCGAGGAGTTCGGCTGGGAAGTCGCCGATTTCAACATCGGTGAGCCGCTCGGCCGGTGGCTCGACCACCTCGACGTGGACGCCGACGGCCTCGGCTGGTGGGGCCACGTCCCGATGCGCCGCGCGGGGCGGCGGCGCTGACCCAGCCGGGTCCGGTCGTCGGCCCGGCAGTCGTGGACGCGACCACCGCTCGACCAGGAGGCGCGGTGCGGCGCCGACCCGCGCCTCCCGACCCACGGTCGCTGAGGTTCAGAGCCGCTTCGCGTACCACCGGTCCGAGTAGGGGTCGTCGGTGAAGGCGGGCACGCGCTCGAACCCGAGCCGCTCGTAGAGCGCACAGGCCTCGGCGAGTTCGGCACGGGTGTCCAGCCGGAGCACGCCGATCCCGCGGTGACGGCACGCCGCCTCGAGCTCGCGCACGAGTCGGGCCGCCGTGCCCCGCCCACGCGCCTCGGGCAGGGTGAAGACCTTCGTGAGTTCGGCGACGCCGAGACCGACACCGGCACCGAACCGTGCTCCGGCGCACGCGATCGGTCGTCCCCGCTCGACGGCCACGAGGAACACCCCGGACGCGCCGTGCAGCCCGTCGTACGGCTCGTCGCGCAGCGCCTGGTCGACCTCGTCCTCGGTCGCCGGGCGTCCGTACCAGCGCGACGCGACCTCGGCGAGGTACGTCCGCACGATCCCATCAGCCAGAGGGTCGCCGGGGTGGACGACCTCGACGGCGACGCTCGACCCGTCGCTGATCCGTTCGTCCACGGTCCTCCCTGAAGCTCACTGCGACCGTACCGGTGGAGCGATGTCGAGCGCAGTCCAGCCCTGCAACGGAGGAACCTTGCGCGGTGCGATCAGTTCGGAGCGCGGGGCCGCCGGACGCGCACGTTTCCGCCGCAGATGGGCAACTTTGCGCCCCCCGATCTTCCCTAGGCTCGATGCACCAGCGCACCCGCAGCCAGCCCAACGACGGGAGGTACGACATGTCGCAGTTCGTCCAGGAGTTCTCGAAGGACGCCATCGTCGGAGAACCCGAGGTCGTCGAGGACCGCCTGTCCGTGCGCGAGGTCGCCGCCCACCCGGCCTGGCTCCGGCTGCAGGACGCCGTCACCGCGCTGCAGACCGTCCAGGTGCAGGACGGCTCGGTGCCCGAGCCTGCCGACCACGCTGCCGCGACCGAGCACGTCGCGACGATCGTCCCGGCCATCGCCGAGCTGGCACCGCACTTCCCGCACGACGCGGCCTTCCTCGAGGCCGTGCAGCACGACTTCACCCGGTGGCGCGACGAGGGGTTCGGCGTCCCCGACTTCCTCGACTCCCTGAACGCGTTCCAGCCGCAGCAGCACCGCGTCGACGGGCTCGGCCACCTCGTCGTGTTCCCGATGGTGACGCAGAACGGCAGCTCCTCGCGGTTCGTCGAAGCCGTCCTGGTCGAGGTCATCTGGCCCGAGTTCATCGCCGAGCTCGAGGCCGGGGACTACGGCAACGCGCTCTTCGTCGCGCTGCGGTTCGTCGACTTCACCCCCGGGTACGACACGAACTCGGCCGTGCTCTTCCCCGAGACCGTCGCGATGCGCGAGCTGCCGACGTTCACGTGGGGCGCGATCTTCCAGGACCGCGAGGCCGCCCGCTACCGCCGGGTCGTCCGCGCAGCCGCCGAGATCACCAAGCTCGACCTCCCTGACGACGCACGCGCGATGCTCGACGACCAGGAGCTCACCGAGCAGGTCTTCGTGATGTGGGACATCATCCACGACCGGTCGCACATGCGCGGGGACCTGCCGTTCGACCCGTTCATGATCAAGCAGCGGATGCCGTTCTTCCTCTACTCGCTCGAGGAGCTGCGCTGCGACCTCACCGCGTTCCGCGAGTCCGTGCGTCTGGAACGCACCCTCTCGGCGCTGCCGGATGCGAGCCTCCAGGACGCGCAGCGGGCCATCCGTGACCACGCTCGCCTCGTGCAGTACGCCGTCGTGTTCGACCGCATCTTCCGCTTCGCGATCACCGGCAGCCGTGTCCGCAACTACGACGGCCTCGGCGGCCAGCTGCTCTTCGCGTGGATGCACCAGCACGACGTCCTGCACTGGACGGACACGCAGCTCACCATCGACTGGGAGGCCGTCCCGGACGTCATCATCGCCCTCAGCGACGAGATCAACGAGCTGTACCGGCGCTCGATCGACCGGCCGAAGGCGGCCCACTGGCTCGCCGCGTACGAGATGCTCACCCGGACGCTCACGCCGCACCCGGCCTCGGCCTGGGCGCGCGGACTCCCCACCGAGACGCTCGCCGGACCGCCGAAGGGCTACACCGACGCGGTCATGGACGACGAGTTCCCGCTGTCGATGTTCTACGAGGCGCTCAACAAGAAGATGGCGCCGGTCATCGCGTCGACGGCCGGGATCACCGGGACGACGGAGGTCGCCGCGTGAGCGATCGGTCGCTCGCCGGTCGCGTGGTGCTGGTCGCGGGCGCGACCAGCACCAGCGGCGAGGCCGTCGCGCGGTCGCTGGTCACCGCCGGTGCGACGGTGGTCGCGGTCGGCACGAGGGCGGCGGGCCTGGAGGCGCTCAGCACCGCCGTCCCGGGCGTCACCACCCACACGTGCGACCTCTCGTCGCGTGCGGACGTCGCCACGCTGGCGTCACGGATCCACGCGGACCTCGGGCCGATCGACGGACTCGTCCACCTGGTCGGTGGCTGGCGTGGCGGTGGCAGCATCGCCGGCCAGTCGGACGACGACTGGGACTTCTTCGACCGGGCCTTCCGGACGCTCCGGAACACGACGCGGGAGTTCTTCGCCGACCTCGTCGCCTCCCCCGCCGGACGCCTGGCCTTCGTCTCCTCCACCACCGTCGACTCGCCCACCGCCGGCGCCGCGAACTACGCCGCCGCGAAGGCCGCCTCGGACGCCTGGGTCCGCGCCGTCGCCCAGGGGTTCGGCGCGGACGCGCCCGACACCGCCGCCGCGGTCGTGTTCGTCGTGCGCGCACTCGCCGGCCTCGAGGCGCGACTCGGCGACGAGGTCGTGCGGCTCTGGTCGGCCGACCCCGCGGCCGTGAACGGCACCCGCATCCCGCTCTCGGCGGGCGACGCCCCGAACCTAGGATGAACGCGTGACCCTTCGACTCCACGACCTGGACCTGCGGGGCTTCGCCTCGGACAACTACGCCGGCATCCACCCCGAGATCCTCGCGGCGATCACGGCGGCCAACGACGGCCACCAGATCGCCTACGGCGAAGACGTGTACACCGCACGCCTCAACGAGGTCGTCGGGGAGCACTTCGGGTCGCAGGCGCAGGCGTTCCCGGTGTTCAACGGCACCGGCGCGAACGTCGTCGGACTGCAGTCGATGCTCCCCCGCTGGGGCGCCGTCGTGTGCACGTCGACCGCGCACATCCACACCGACGAGGCCGGTGCCCCCGAGCGCGTGGGCGGGATCAAGCTCCTGCCCGTCGAGACGCCGGACGGCAAGCTCACCCCCGAGCTCATCGACAAGGAGGCCTGGGGCTGGGGCGACGAGCACCGCGCCCAGCCGCTCGTCGTCTCGATCACCCAGACCACCGAGCTCGGCACCGCCTACTCGGTGGACGAGGTCCGCGCGATCGCCGACCACATCCACCCGCTCGGCATGACGCTGCACATGGACGGCGCCCGCATCTCGAACGCGGCCGCGAGCCTCGGGCTCCCCCTGCGCGACTTCACCACCGACGCCGGCGTCGACGTGCTGAGCTTCGGCGGGACGAAGAACGGGATGCTCTACGGCGAGGCGATCGTCGTCCTGAACCCCACGGCATCGGAGGGCCTGCACTACCTCCGCAAGCTCAACATGCAGCTCTCGTCGAAGATGCGCTTCGTCTCGGCACAGCTCATCGCCCTGCTCACCGACGACCTCTACCTCCGGTCGGCCGGGCACGCCAACGCCATGGCGCAGCGACTCCGCGGCGCCCTCGAGGCGGGGATCGCCGACGGCAGCATCCGTGGCGTCGGGTTCAGCCAGGAGACCCAGGCGAACGGGGTCTTCGCGACGCTGCCGGCCGGCGTGGCCGATCGGCTGCGCGAACACTTCCGGTTCTACGACTGGGACGCCAGCCGGAACGAGGTGCGGTGGATGTGCTCGTTCGACACCTCGGAGCAGGACATCGACGCGTTCGTGGCGGCGCTGACGCGGGAGCTCGCCGCCGTCTGAGACACTGACATTTGCGCATTTCACCGGATACCGGCAAGGTGGAGCCACCGGCAAGGGGTGCCGGACCGGAGGGAACGCACATGCAGTCATGCACCTCGTCACCGTCGAAGATCGCCGTCGCCGTCGTGCTCGCGGCCGGACTCTGCACACCGCTGCTGGCAGCGCCGCCGGCGTCTGCGACGCAGAGCCCGATCGCGGTCGACACAGCGACGGTCGCCATGGAACTCGAATTCCAGGCCGCCGACATGGCCGGCGGCCTCGAGTTGATCAACCGAGTGCCCGAGCGCGTCCTGCTCGAGGGGCAGGCGGCGTACGACACATGGATCGCCGAGAACCAGCACGTCCTGGCAGCGGCGCGCGCGAGTGTCCTCGAATGCACCGGCGCGATCGCGCTCCTGATCGCGTCCACCGCGTTCCCCGTCGCGAAGATCCTGAAGATCAAGCGCCTGATCAATTCGCTCGGCGGCGTCACGAAGGCCGTCCGCGTCATGTGGGGCGCTTCCTTCAGCTGGGAGAAGATCCGCGCGCTCGGCGGGGCTGCCGCAGCGCTCGGGGCCGAGTTGCTCGGCGTCGCCGCCGTCAAGCGCGGGTGCTTCCGGTGAGCCGCTGGGGCCCGGCGCTGATCGTCTGCGGTGGGCTCGCTGCCACCGCTGGCGCCTGGTACGCGCTCGATCTCGTGTACGCCTGCGTGGCGGCCCTGGGGACGCTCACCTACGCCGCGTTCGCGTCGCCGGTGATCGGCTCGACAGCAGTGCCGCCGGGGAGCACACCTGACCCGACCGAGGTCCGGCGTTGGCGAGAGCAGCACCCCGGTTCGACAGTGAGCGAGGCCATCGCGGCAGTGTCTGCGCGGTGATCGCGGTCTGGGCCGCGGCCAAGGGACCACAGCAACGGACGGGAGGCGCGGGGCGGGGCCGCACCGCGCCTCCCGTCCGTCAGCCGGTCACGTGACGGTCCGCACCAACTCGACCAGGCGCAGCGACGGGGCGTCCCGCCCCTGCCCCAGCAGTCGGAAGTCGCGGGAGCGACCGCTCGCGCGGAACCCGCGACGTTCGTAGAAGCGACCAGCCGGCACCGCCTGGTCGTACACCTCGAGACGGAGCCGCTCCCCGTGCCCCGCTGCCCACCCGACCACGTGGTCGAGCAGCGCATCCGCGACGCCGTTCGCCCGGCCGCGGGACGACGGCGTGACGTACACGCCGGTGAGCACGGGATCGTTGCCGTACGCGTCACCGACCTGGCCGCTCATCATCCCGATCCAGCGGCCCGTCGGGTCGACCGCCACCACGCTCGTCGTGTCGGTCCCCTCGCCACGCCTCGCGCGGAGCCGCCAGTCGTCCTCGGTCATCGCGAGCGTGTACTCGAGCGTTGCGCCGTAGGAGATCGGGTCGTCCGTGGCGTTCTCGATGCGGAGGGCGCGCACCTGCTCCCAGTCGCGCTCGGTCGTGGTTCGGATCGTGAAGTCCCCCGGCATGTCCGCAGCGTACCGGCGGCGGGGTGCTCAGCCCGTGAGACCGAACAGCCGACGGGCGTTCCCCGACGCGAAGGCATCGCGGGCCTGCTGATCGGGCAGTGCCGTGAGGAAGGCGGCGATCTCCTCGCGGGTGGGCTGCTGGAACGGGTGGTCGGTCGAGAACAGGAGCCGGTCCGGCGTCGTGATGCTCAGGGCGTGCCGCAGCATCGCCGGGTCGAGCATGCCGGAGGCCGTGATCCAGACGTTCTCGCGCAGGTACTCCGTGATCGATCGTTCGAGGCCGGCCGCACGTGCGAGTCCGTCGGCGCGGTCGTGCCAGAACAGCAGGAGCTCGCCCCAGTGCCCGAGCACGAGCTGCAGCGACGGGTGACGATCCAGCACGCCGCGCGCCATGAGCCGGAGCGCGGCCGTTCCCGCTTCGAGGTGCCAGCCCCACGAGAAGGTCGCCAGCGCGAGGTCGGGCAGGCCGCCGAGCCCGGTGTAGGAGGCGTCCCGGACGGCCCGCGGCGGGATCTGCGGGTGGATGAACACCGGCTGCAGGAGCCGCTCCGCGACGGTCCAGAGCTCCTCGAAGCGCGGGTCGTCGATCAGGACGTCCCCGGTCCGGCCGTGCAGCATGACGCCGACGAGGCCGAGTGCCGCGGCGCGCTCCAGTTCGACGGCGGCGGCGTGCGGGTCGGCGAGCGGCAGGGTCGCGAAGGCCCGGAAGCGATCCGGGTGTGCGGCGACCGCGGCAGCGACCTCGTCGTTCGCATCGCGGCTCAGGGCGATCGCGTCGGCGGCGTCGAGCCCCTGCGTGCCCGGCGGGGCGAGGGACAGGACCTGCATGTCGACGCCCTGTGCGTCCATCGCGGCGAGGCGCTCGCTCCCGACGTCGCCGAGGCGCCGCGCGGCATCGCCGTGGTCGTTGAGGACGAGGCTGTCATCGCGCCGGTCAGCCGGCAACGCGCGCTGCGCACGGTCGATCCCCTCGTGCACCCAGTGCTCCTCGATCCCGATCAGCAGATCCGCCATGGTGTCGTCCTCTCGCTCGCCCCCTGCCGAGTGAACCGTACGGCCGCCGTCGGCGACCATCTGTGGATGGTCCTCTGGGCACGCTGCGGAGCATGATCGACCCGTGCGCTCGTGGACACGCTCGCTGCGATCACCGCTCGGCACGGAACTCGTGCTCTCGGTCCCTGCCGTCGCGCGTCCGACCGGCACGACGTGGGTGCTGCTCCACGGGTCCGACGGTCACGAGACCGACCTCCTGCCCCTCGCGGATCGGCTGGCACCCGACGACGCGAAGATCGCGCTGCGCGGCACCGAACCGACGCCGCAGGGGTACGCGCACTTCCGCCGTCGCCCCGACCGGAGCCTCGACGAGGACGACCTGCGGGCGCGCATCGCACTGCTCACCGACGCCGTCGACCACGGGAGCGCGCAGCTCGCGCCGGCCGCACACCGGTTCGTGCTCGGCTTCTCGAACGGGGCGATCGCGGCTGCCGCCCTCCTCGAGCTGCGTCCGGACCTGTTCACCGCCGGAGTCCTCATCCGACCGCAACCGCCCTTCCAGTCCGAACCGGTCGGCACCGGCTCCGGCGTCCCGGTGCTGGTGCTCGACGCCCGGTTCGATGCCCGCCGCACGGTGGGCGACGGCCTCCGGACCGCCGAGCGCCTGCGTGCCGCGGGAGCCGTCGTCGACCACGTCACCCTCCCGGTGCACCACGGGATCACCGCGCTCGACGAGGACGCCATCCGGCGCTGGTCGGGCGGCCTCGCATCAGGCCCGGTCCCCCACGATCTGGGGTGAGCACCACGACCCTCTCGGCGTGACCCGATTCCGAATCCCCTGGACGCATCCCCCCCGAGGATCGGAGCCCACCGTGCTCATGCGCGCCCCCACCGCAGCACCACCGCAAACCGCCGACTTCGCATCGATCGTGCGACGGCACACGCCGCTCGTGCACGCCACCGCCATGCGCGTCCTGCACTCCCACGCGGACGCCGACGACGTCGTGCAGGAGACGTTCCTCGCGGCGTGGAAGCACCTGGGGACGATCGTCGATGCAGCGGCGGTCGGCGGCTGGCTCGTGACCACTGCTCGGCGGCGGAGCTACGACCGGTTCAGCGGGGCCGCGGCGCGGGTCACCGGACGGCTCGACGAGTCGACGCCCGCAGCGGACGACCACGCCCCGACCGGTGTCACCGAGCGTGCGTCCCTCGCGCAGGCTGCGTCGGCGGTGCTCATGACCTTGCCCGCGACGCAGCGCCGGTGCTGGGAGCTGCGGCACGTCGAGCAGCTGTCCTACCGGGAGGTCGCCGATGCGCTCGGCCTGCCGGTCTCGACCGTGCGCGGGATGCTCGTCCGGGCGCGGGCGACGCTCTCGCGTGAGCTGGCGGCGTGGCGGTGACCTGACGGCGGACGGGGGGGGGGGGGGGGGGGGGGGTGTCCGGGGGGGTGGGTGGGGGGGGTGCCGCCGCCCCCCCCCCCCCCTCCCGTCCCGCAGTGGTCGCCTACCGGACGGCCAGCACCCGCACGTCCCACGCCCCGAGCGACAGCTCGGACCCGGCGGCGAGCGCCGTGCCGTCGAGGACGTCCTCCGCCGCGACCGGCACCCGGAAGGCGCTCGGCGTCCACGACCAGTTGTGGACCACGTGCACGGTCTCCCCGCGTCCGTTGACCGAACTCTGCACCGACTGCGTGTCGGCCTGGGGACGCCAGCCGGGTGCTCCGTCCGCCCCTGGAGCCGCCCAGTCGACGAGCGCCGCGGCGAGCGCCGGGTCCGGGACGGTCCCGACGTAGGTCACCCGTCCGGCACCGTGCGCACGGGTGGTGACCGCGGCGAACCGGCCGTGGTGCGGGTGCTCGTACCCGACGAGCACGTCGGCGTCGTCGACGAGCAGGCCGTCCGCCCACCGGGTCGCCGTGGCCCCGACCGGCACGGAGAACCCGTGGTCCGTCGCGGCGGCCCCGGCGAACACCGGGATGCGGCGACCGAGGTTGCTGAACTCGTCGTAGTGGACGCCCGCCGCGACGTCGAGGAAGGCGGGCTTGCGCTCGAGCCGGGCACGCGCCTCCTCGTCCTCGTAGCCGGTGCGGATGCCGACCACGAGGTGGCCGCCGGCCTCGGCGTAGGCGGCGAGCCACTGCAGCTGCGCGTCGGTGGCGATGGTGAACGCCGCGGCGACGAGGACCGGGCGCTCGGCGGCGAAGGACGCCGGGTCGCGGTCGAACACCTGCGACGGGTGCACCGTGTTCGCCTGGAGCCCGGCGTCGAACACCCCGCGGGCGAACGCGTCGTAGACCGTCTGCCACGATCGGCGGTCGGGGTCCATGCCGTCGCCGAGCGCCGGGTGTTCGTTCAACGCCCACTTCGACTCGTTCGAGAAGAGCAGCGCGACGTCGGCGTGCGGCCGGAGTCCGGCGACCCGGTCCCCGGCGTGGGCGAACTCGGCACCGATCCGGGCGATCTCCTCGTACGTCCGCCCGGGCTGCTGGGAGTGCGGGAGCACCCCGCCCCAGTACGTCTCGACCCCGTAGTGCAGCGTGTGCCAGTGCCAGTACTCGATCATCGAGGCGCCACGGGACACGAGCGCCCACGCGGCCTGGCGCCACTGCCCCTCGTACGCCGGCTCGTTCATCCACGAGAAGCCGATGGCCTGCGCGTTCGTCTCGGTGACGAGGAACGGCGCCTGCTTCGACCCGTACATCCGGTCGCCCGACGCGACGATCGACCAGGCGCCGGACGACGTCCAGAACTGGGCCGGCTCGTCGGTGCTCGGGAGCTCGAGCGCGTCCTGCATCCGGTAGTAGGGGTTGCCGGCCGTGACGTCGAGGGAACGGGTGAGCACCTCGTCCTCGACGGTGGGCCGCTCGTAGGCGATGCACGTCGTGACGAACTGGTCCGCACGGGAGTACTCCCGCACGACCGACGCCTGCCAGGCGATGAAGTCCGTCGTGATCGAGGCCTGGAACCGACGCCACGCGAGGTCGTACTGCGGCTGCGCGTTGCCGTCCGGGGTCCACAGGTCCGCCCAGGTCGAGAGCCGGTGCGACCAGTAGGTCAGCCCCCACTCCTCGTTGAGCCGCTCGACGCTCCCGTAGGTGTGGCGCAGGTGGTCGACGAACCGCTGGAACACCTCGGGGTTCGCGATGAGCTCGTTGCCCGGCTCGTTGTCGACCTGGTACCCGATCACGGCCGGGTGGTCGGCGTACCGGGCGACGATCTTCCGGATGACCCGCTCGGCGTGGAACAGGAACGCGGGGTGGGCGTAGTCGATCTCCTGGCGAGCCCCCCAGCCCATCGCCTCGCCGCCGGTCCGTCGCCGGACGTTGATCTCCGGCACGATGCGGGCGAGCCACATCGGCACCGCGTAGGTCGGCGTGCCGAGGACCACCCGGATGCCGTGCTCGTGCGCGGCGTCCAGCACCGGGGCGAGCCATTCGAGGTCGAACCGGCCGTTCTCCGGCTCCCAGGTGCTCCAGACGGACTCGCCGACGCGGATGACCGAGAAGCCGGCCTCCTGCATGAGGCGCATGTCCTCGTCGAGCCGGGGTGTGGGCTGGTACTCGTGGTAGTAAGCGGCGCCGAAGAGGACGCGGTCGTGCTGCATGGTGCGGGGTACTCCGTTCGAGGGTGCTTGGTCGCGGGTCATGTCTCAGCCCTTCACGGCGCCGGCCGTCAGGCCGTCGAGCAACTGCTTGCGGAGGAGCAGGAACACGAGGATGGTCGGCACGCTCGCGAGCACGGCGCCGGCGAGCACGAGGTCGTACGAGCGGTTCTCCGAGGCGAAGATCGCGTTGAGGCCGAGCGGCAGGGTGTACTGGTTCGAGTCGGACAACAGGACCAACGGCCACTGGAACGAGTTGTAGCTCTGCAGGAAGCTCCACACGGCGAGAGCGCCGAGGGACGGCCGGAGCAACGGGAGCACGACACGACGGAACGTGCCGAACTCCGAGTTGCCGTCGATGCGGGCGGCCTCGATGATCTCGTCCGGGATCGCCTGGACGATGAACTGCTGCATCATGAAGATGCCGAACGCCGGCGCCACCCACGGCACGACGAGCGAGAACCACGGGTTCGTGAGCCCCGACTTCACCACCAGGATGAAGAGCGGCACGAGGATCACCGCGAACGGCACGGACAGCGACGAGAACATCACCGCGAACAGCACCCGCTTGCCCCGGAACCGGAACTTCGCGAACCCGTAGCCCGCCATCGCGCAGACGAAGACGGACACGACGGTGGCGATGAGCGCGGTCCCGACACTGATGCCGAACCACGCCCAGAACGGCTGGGTCGACAGCAGGTTGGAGTAGTTCTCGCCGGTCGCCGGGTTCGGGATCAGCGACGGCGGCGTCGCGAAGATGTCGCCGCGTCGCTTGAACGAGCCGGACAGGGCCCAGAGCAGCGGGAAGACGAACACGAGCAGCAGGGCGATGAGGGTCGCGTAGAGCAGCCCACGGCGGGCGACCCACCCGCGCGTGCGGGGCGGGCCGGAGCGGGGAGCCCGACCTCCGGCGGTCGTGACGGCCCGGGTGGTCGGGCGGTCGGTGGTGGCGGTCATGCGTCCCTCCCGATGGCGAGTGCGCGGTTGAGGATCTGGCTGACGCCGAAGACGATGACGAACAGCACGACCCCGGCCGCGGCCGCGTACCCGAACTGCTGTCGCTCGAACGCGGCGCGGTAGATGAACATGGCGACGGACAGGGTCGCTTCGCCCGGGCCGCCCTTCGTCAGCAGGTACGGCTCGTCGAAGAGCTGCGCGGCGCTGATGAACGACGTGACGACGACGAAGCTCGTGACCGGTCGGATCTCCGGCAGGGTCACGTTCGTGAACTTCCGGAACGTGCCGGCACCGTCGAGCGACGCGGCCTCGTACTGCTCCGGCGACACGTTCTGGAGCGCCGCGAGGAAGAAGATCGTCAGGTACCCGACCGTGCGCCAGAGGAGCACGAACCCGATCGCGACCTTCGCGAGCGTCGGGTCCCCGAGCCAGTCGGTGTTCGGCAGCCCGAACAGCGCCTTGAGCGAGGCGTTGAGCAGCCCGTAGTTCGTGTCGAACACCAGGCTGTAGATGAGCGCGATGACGATCGGTGACAGCACCATCGGGATGAAGAACGTCACGCGGAACAGGTCACGGGCGCGCAGCCCCTTGGCGTTGAGCGCCTGCGCGACGAGCAGGGAGACCGGCACGATGACGAACACGGCGATGAGCGTGTAGATCAGCGAGTTCACCAGGGCGGTGCCGAAGCTGGTGTCGCGGAACAGGTTCGCGTAGTTCGACAGCCCGATCCAGTTCGGGGCACCGAGACCGACCCACTCCGTGAGCGACAGGTACACGGCGGCGAGCACCGGCACGATCATGAAGAGGCCGTACAGCACGTAGAACGGCGCGATGAACAGGTACGGCGCGCTGCCGCCGTTCGTGTTGAGCCGTCGTCGTCGGGCCGGCGGATCGGCCGTGGTGGCGGACACCGGGATGCCGGTGGCGGTGGATGTGGACAACGTCGTCCTCCTCAGGCGCGGGTCTGGCCGCGGAAGTCGGCCGCAGCGGCGTCGAGCGCCTGCTTCGGGGAGATCTGGCCCTTGTAGGCCTTGATGATGTAGCCGCTCAGGACGGTCTGCAGGATCGCTGCGTCGGCGCTCTGGTGCTGCGACGGGACGTCGTCGACGACGGACTTGTAGACGCCGAACAGCTGCTGCCCGCCGAAGTACGGGTCGCTCATCGCGGCGAGACGCGGGTCGTCGTAGACCGAGCGCAGGGTCGGCAGGTACCCGAGGTCCTGGTACCGCTTCACCTGCTGGTCCGGGTCGAGGTACGCCGCGAGCACGAGGTCGATCCCCGCCTTCGTGAGGGGCTTGTCGCGGAGCACCGCGAACCCGGTCCCGCCGCCGACGCTCGTCGTGCTGCCGCCACCGGCGAACCGGGGCAGGTTCCGGACGCGCCACTTCCCCTTCTGCTCGGGGACGTTCGGCTTGATGCCGTAGCTGGCGTACCAGGAGGGCATGTCGACCGCCAGGATCGTGCCGCCCTTCAGCCCGGACTGCAGGCTCGGCCCGTACATGTCCGCGACGGTGGCGATCGCTCCGGACTGCACGCCGTCGACGAGGAACTGCAGGGTGCGCTCGGCCTCCGGGGTCTGGATGGCGATGCCGCCGTCCTCGTCGTACAGGTCGCCGCCGCGCTGGAGCAGCAGGATCTGGTAGCTCTGCAGCGTGCCGCCCGGATCGGTGACCGCGACCGCGTGCAGCGAGACGCCCTTGCTCTTGTTGAGCTTCGCCCCGAGGTCCATGTACTCCTCCCACGTCGTCAGGTCGTCGGGGATGCCGAGGGCCTCGAACCGGTCGGCACGGTGGTAGTACACGCAGAGCGGGGTGTCCGAGTCGAGCGCGTAGAGGTGCCCGTCCTTCGAGAACGGCGTCAGTCGTGCGGCGATCAGGTCGTCCTGCTGCGCGGCCACCGACGGCGACAGGTCGCTCAGCAGCTCCTTCGCGATGTCGCCGCGGAGCATCCGGCAGAACGCTCCGATCTCGAGTCCCGCGACGTCCGGTGTGCCCGTGCCCGCGACCGCCTGGGCGATGAGCTTCGTCGGGATGTCGGCCGCCGCGATCGTGGTGATGTCGAGCGCGAACCGGAAGTCGGACTTCCGGTCGGCGACCGGCAGCGCCTGGGTGAAGAACTTCTCGTAGCCGGGGTCGTGCGTCCAGAACGCCAGGTCGGCGCGTCCGGAGCGGACGGCTGCGGTCGACTGCGGTGAGCAGGCGGCCAGCAGGCCGCTGAGCGCGAAGGCTCCGCCAGCAGCGGCGCCCCATCGGAGCAGGTCGCGTCGGCTGGGTCCCGGGCTCGCGTTCCGGTCGGGAGGCGCGGCTGCGGCGGTCGCGCCGGGTCGCGGTGGTACTGGGGTCACGTGTCGTCTCCTGACGTCGTCGTCGAGGTGGGTGCGGGTGTGGAGGCGAGCGCGCGTGAGCGCTCACTCACGGGACGGCGGCAAGCCGCGCCTCCCGTCCGGTGTTCAGTCGGCGGGGCGGAGGTGGCGCCGTCCCGGTGACGGCGGCGCGCTGGTGGCGCGCGTGATGAGCTGGCCGGGGAGCATCCGGTGCCGCTCGGCCGGCGGGTGGCCGTCGAGCGTCCGGAACAGGCGGTGCATCGCGAGACGGGTGGCCTCGTCGAAGTCCTGGCGGATGGTGGTGAGGGGCACCGGCAGGAACGCCGCGATCGGCATGTCGTCGAAGCCGACGATGCTGATGTCGCCCGGGACGGACAGACCCGCCTGCTGGATCGCGGACATCGCGCCGATCGCCATCTGGTCGTTCGCCACGAACACCGCGGTCACGTCGGGTCGGGTGAGGAGCGCGCGCATCGCGTCGTGGCCGCTCTGCGGCGACCAGTCCCCCTCGACCGGTTCGTGCTCGGCGACGCCCGCATCCTGCAGGGCCGCGCGCCAACCGGTCTCCCGGCGCTGGCTCGAGGTCCAGTTCCCGGGGCCGGCGATGTGCCACACGGTCTCGTGACCGAGGGCCAGCAGGTGGTCGGTCGCAGCGAAGGCGGCACCGGTCTCGTCGAGGCCGACCGCGAGGGTGTTCTCACGGTCGGCGACGTCGGGCGGCCCGAGCGTCAGGACGGTCACGCCCGAGGGCATGCGGAGCTGGTCCATCTGGTTGTCGACCGGCTCGGAGAAGACGATCGCCTCGACGTCCTGGCCGATGAGGGAGTCCACCGCGGGTTGGAGCTCCTCGGCGGTCGCGGTCACCGTTCGGACCACGGCGAGGCTGTAGCCGTTCGTGCGGCAGGCCTGCTCGACGCCGGTGAGCATCGCCGTCGGGCCGTACAGGTTCGTGCCGATGGTGATGAGGCCGACGCGGCGGGAGCGCTGGGACTTCAGGGAGCGGGCGGCGGCGTTCGGGCGGAAACCGAGCTCGGCGATCGCGGCCTCGACCTTGGCGCGCACGGCCTCGGTGACGTGGGGCTCGTCGTTCACCACGCGGGAGACGGTCTTCTGGGAGACACCGGCGAGGGCGGCGACGTCGGTCATCGAGGCCGGGCGCAGGCGGCGGACGGGGGCGGTGTCACTCATGTGCCAGCTCCTTCGCTGCAGCCTCGGGCCCGAGGGGATCGGGTGTGGGAGACAGGTAACCACGGGGTTGTCTACGTAGTCAAGCGTCATCTTCCTGGTACCGCTCGCTCCCGTGAGGTTGTACCGTTCGCTGATGTGCAGCATTCCGGGCTTCGTCGCCGTGCCCGTGGCGATGATTGGGGGAGGATGAACTCGAGCGCAGACGAGCGGCGATCGTTGACTGCGCACCGGGGAACCGGCGACTCTGCGCAACCGATCGACGGTAGCGAGCGATGAGCGGGTCGCGAACGAGACCATCCGTCGCCCTCGCCGTCGGCGCCTGCTGCGCGGCGTTGCTCGCGATCGACAACCTGCTGGGCTTCACCGGGCACCACGTCATCGGCACGATCGCCGTACCCGTCCTCGCCGCGATGTCGGTGGCAGCAGGGTCGATGGCTGCCGCTGGTGGAGCGTTCACCCGCGATGCCGAGCGCATCCTCGTCGCCGCCGGCGTCGTCGGCGTCGTGGCGACGCTGTCCCCGGCGACCAGCAGTCAGCTGTGGTTCCCCATCGCGCTCGTCCTGCAGGCACTCGTCCCGCTCGCCTTCGTCGCAGCTGGGGCCCTCTCCGCGCGGCAGCCCGTGGAACCCCGTGCCGTCCGCGTGCTCGGGATGCTGCTCCTGGTGCCGGCCACCGCGTGGATCGTCACCGCGTTCGCGTCGGTTGCGCTCGTGGTGTTCCTGATCGCGCAGGCCTGCACGCTGCTCGTCGCGGCAGCCACGGAACTGCACCCGGTCCTCCGCCGGGCGTGGGGAGTCGCGCGCGGGCTCTGGTCGAGTGCTGATGCCCGTTGAGGCGTTCGTGCATCAGACGCTTCGACCGCGGATCGCGTGGTCGGGGAACTCACGCGCTCCGCGGAGCGGCGCGGGGCATCACTGCTGAGTCTCATGGGTGACAGCCGTCGCCGCTGACGCCCGCTCCCCCGACTCGCTCGCTGACGACGGGTGCGTCAGCGCATCACGGATGATCCGGCGCGGGTCGTACCGACGCGGGTCGAGCTCGGACCAGTCGATCTCGACGCCGATCTCCTCCTCGACCTGGGCCTTCGTGGATTCCGCCCAGTGACGGAGCTGTCGGACGAACCCGGCCAGCTGCTGCGCGAGACCGACGAGGCGGTGCGGTCCGACGAAGACCGCGGCGACGATCCCGATGACGATCAGCTTCTCGGCGTCCACGGTGCGCTCCGCTCAGCTCGAGGCGGTGTCGTCACTCGACGGGCGTCGTCGGGGTCGACGTCGCGGCGGGAGCGGAGTCGCCGGTCGCGGCGGGAGTGGAGTCGCCGGTCGGGGTGCCGTGCGGCTCAGTGTCGCGGACCTCGCGGCGGAAGATCGTGAGCGACTGCCCGAGACCCTTCGCCAGGGCGGGGAGCTTGGTGGCGCCGAAGAGCAGGATGACGATGCCGAGGATGACGAGCAGGTGGATGCCGGTGAGGTTGCCGAGCATGGTGTTCTCCTTCGAGGGTTCGGGTCGTGGACGAGGGTCGGTGGGTCCGCACGGTCGACGCGGTCACCGGACAGCCTTCGGGCCGGAGGCCAGCCGGACGTCGTCGATGGTCGGCAGGTCGGCCCCGCGCCGTCCGACCGTGATCGCCGCGGCGATGGAACACGTCCGACCCAGCTCCTCCAGCGCGGTGCCGTCGAGGTGCCCCAGCGGCGAGCCACTGCCCGTCGACGACGAGTCCGCCGGCCACGGCCGCGAGCAGGTCAACTGCCAGAGGAGCGCCGCGGTGTAGGTGTCCCCCGCGCCCACCATGTCGATGACGGCCGCGCGCTCCCCCGGCACCGTCACCCGCTCCGAGGCCGTGGACAGGACGGATCCCGATGCCCCGGCGGTGACGACGGCGAGCTCCGCCCCGAGCGCGATGACCGCGTCGAGCACCGCGTCGGTGTCACGCCCGGGCCAGAGCCATGCCGCGTCCTCGTCGGAGAGCTTCACCACGGTCGCCAGGGCCGCCAGCTCCTCGAACCGGGCGCGTGCTGCGAACCGGGTGCCGAGCAGGGCGGGGCGGACGTTCGGGTCGAACGAGACGATCCCACCGGCGGCCGTGGTCCGTTCGGCCGCAGCGAGCACCTTCTCTGCCCCCGGCTGGAGGAACGCGGCGATCGATCCGACGTGCAACCACTCCGGTGTCCGCTGGAGGCGCGGGAGGTCCCACTCGATGTCGAACGCGTAGCTGGGCTGCCCGTCCGCACCGAGCAGCACCGTCGCGGATGACGTCCGTGCAGCGCCGAAGCCGCCGGCGACGAGCTGCACGCCCGAGGCCTCGAGGTGCTGCGCGATGTGCCGTCCTCGCTCGTCGGCACCGAGCCAGGTCGCGAACTCGACCTCGGCGCCGAGCCGCCCCAGGCCGAGCGCCACGTTCGCGGGCCCGCCGCCGGGGACCTCGCGGCCCTGACCGACGACGTCGACCAGCGCTTCGCCGGCGACGGTGATCATCGACACGTCCGTGTCCTCCCCGGACCGGCGACGGGGCCGTACCGCAGCGACATCAGGCAGTCCCGGCGCCGGCGACGACCGCCCGCGGAGCGGACGCCACCGACGTGACCGAGCACTCGAGCGGCCACCACGACGCGCCCTCCGGGGCCTCGACGGTCCACGGCGGTGCCTGCACCGGGTAGACCCGCGTCGTGACGGAGCGTCCGGCGCTGGTGAAGACCTCGACCACGGAACCGTCGAGCAGCACGCGCACCGCGGGGCGGTCCGCCGCGGCGTCGAACGGATGACGGATCTCGGCGGGGCGCCGGTCCGCCCGCTGGTCGGTGCTGGCGCAGGACCGGTCGACGGTGAGCGTGTCCGCCTCGGTGTCGACGACGATGTCGAGGAACTCGGCGTCGGAGAACCGGACCCGGATGCGACCGGTGACCGGGTCCTGGAGCACGATCTCTGCCTGGGCGCCGATCGTCTCCGCGCGGCCGTCCGTCGCCGAACCGACGCGCAGCGCATCGAGGGCCGGGTGGGGCTCGGTCAGGAGCCGTCCGTCCGCGACCCAGGCGCGGCGCGGCAGGGAGATCGCACCCGACCAGCCGGCCTGCTCGGTCCACTCCCGGGTCCGGCCCTCGGTGATCCACCCGAACAGCACCGGGCCCCACGACCCCGTCCGCATCACCGAGGCCGCGTAGAAGTGCTGCCCGTCGTCGATCCGGGAGGGCCGCGGGTCACCGGTCAGGGGCACCGCGAGCACGTCGCCGGGCCCCTCCGCGTGGGACCACGACGCGACGATCGCCACGTCGGCGCCGTCGATCGTGATGATCTGCGGGCACTCCCAGCCCTCGCCGGTGTCGATGCCGTGCACCGTCGCGCGCGGCATGGCGACGAGGTCGCCGACGAACGCCCAGGCGACACCGTCGGTCGAGCGGTAGTGCCGGACGGACGCCACCTGGTCGGCGTCCGCGGCGCCGACGGCCATCGACCACCCGTCTCCGTCGGACCACACGAACGGGTCGCGGAACATCGTGATCGATTCGTCGGCCCCGGGGTCCGCGACGACCTGCACGGGGGCTCCGAAGGTGGCTCCGCCGTCGGTGGACTCGGCGAGCAGCACCGACTGGAAGGGGCTGTGGTCGACCTTGCCGGAGTAGTAGGCGCGGACGACCCCGTCGTGCAGGACGGTGTTGCCCGACCACGCACCACCGGAGTCGGCACCGCCCGGGACCGGCACGATCGCCGGACGGTGGAGCGTCCAGTGCACGAGGTCGTGGCTCGTCACGTGTCCCCACTCCACCGGGACGTCGAGGTCGACGCGCGGCCGGGACTGGAAGTACAGGTGGGCCTGCCCGCCGATGTCGATCGGGCCGTTCGGGTCGTTGACGTACCCGCGGGGCAGGCGGACGTGGAACTGCGGGAGGTGGTGGTCGGCTGGTGCGATCACGGTCGGTGCTGCTTCCTGGGACGGGGTGGGGACGGCGCGGGCGTCGGCCGGCGGGGCCACTGCCGAAGGCGCCTCGGTCACGGGGGTGTCGGTCATCGTGACGACCCCGCCGTGACGCCCTCGATGAAGTACCGCTGGGCGACGATGAACAGCAGCACGCTCGGGATCATCGTCAGGACCACGCCGGCGAGCACGACCGAGATCGAGCCGGTGCCGAGGTTGCCCTGCAGGCCGACCAGGCCGAGCGGGAGCGTGAACGTGTCCTGCTGGTTCAGGAAGATCAGCGGCCGGTAGTACTCGGCCCAGAACCCGGAGAAGTTCAGGATCGCGAGCGTCGCGATCGCCGGGCTGGCCATCCGCGAGTACACGTGCCAGAAGACGCCGAACTGCGTCGCTCCGTCGATGCGCGCCGCCTCACCGAGCTCCTTCGGCATCTGCATGAAGTACTGCCGCATCAGGAAGGTGCCGAACGCGCTGCCGAGGGCCGGGACGATGAGCGAGGCGATGGAGCCGGTCAGTCCCATGTCCTTCAGGATGACGAACACCGGGATGATGATCGTCTGGATCGGCACCATCATGGTGGCGAGGAAGATCCCGAAGATCGTGTTCTTCCCCGGGAAGCTGATCATCGCGAACGCGTAGCCCGAGAGCGTGCAGGTGATGGTCTGGCCGACCACGATGAGCAGTGTGACGAGCACGCTGTTCACGAAGAACTGGCCGATCGGGATCTGGTTGAACACGGCCGCGTAGTTGCTGAAGTCCCACGAGAGCGGGATCCACTGCGGCGGGTTGTCGAACGACTCGGCCGGGGTGCGGAGCGAGGTGGTCAGGGTCCAGAGCAGCGGCCCGAGCGCGAACACCGCGGCGATGATCAGGATGACCAGCCCGATGACGCTGCCGACCTTCGCCACCGGTCGGCGACGACGGACGATGTGGGCGACGCTCGGCTGCGCGACGGTCTCCGGCGCGTGGAGCGGGTTGATGACGTCGGTGGTCGTCATTGGTAGAACACCAGCTTTCGTGCGGCGATGAACTGGATCCCGGTGATGATGCCGATGATGACGAGCAACAGGATCGCGATGGCGGAGGCGAACCCGAACTGCAGGTTCTGGAAGCCGGCCTGGTAGAGGGAGATGGTCGCGGTCGTCGTCGCGGTGCCCGGCCCGCCCTTCGTCATGATGAACGGCTGGTCGAACAGTTGCATCGCGTTGATCATCGCGATCACGGTGGCGAAGAGGATCGTCGGGCTGATCAACGGGATCTTGATCCGGAAGAGGGTGCGCCACGGCCCGGCTCCGTCGATCGCTGCGGCCTCCTGGACGTCGACCGGCACGGACATCAGGGCGGCCACGAACAGGACGAACGTGAAGCCCACCTGCTGCCAGACCACCACGAGCACGACCGTGACCTTCGCCCAGAACGGGTCGTTGAGCCAGTGCGCGCCCGGGAGCCCGATCTCGTTCAGGTAGTAGTTGATGAGCCCGAACTTGGTGTCGAAGATGTAGCCCATGAAGATCGACACCGCCGCGGACGACGCGAGCAGCGGCAGGTAGAACGACGTCCGGAAGAACACGCGCGTGGCGTTGCGCTTCCGGTTGTTCGCCAGCACTGCCAACAGCATGCCGAGCGAGATCTGCAACGCGACGATGCAGACCGCGAGCACGACGGTCACCCCGAACGAGGCCAGGACCGGACCGTCGGTGAACAGCCGCACGTAGTTGTCCAGGCCGACGAACTCCGGGCTGCTGATCACGTCCCACGACGTGAAGGAGAGCCCGAGCGACGCGAGGATCGGGATGAAGGTGAAGACGGCGACGAAGACCACCGCCAGTCCGATCATCGCGTAGCCGAACGAGGCTTCACGGCGCCGGACGCGCTTGGCCGCCGGGCGGCGGGCTGCGACCTCGGCAGCCCGCCGGGAGCGGAATCCTGTCGTCGCGGTCATCACGACGCCTGCGCGGCGGCCTTCTCGATGTCGGCCTGCAGACCGTCGAGCGCCTTCTTCGCGTTGCCGGACGAGATCGCCTGGGTGGTGCGCTGGTTGAGGGCAGTCGCGAGCGCGTTGTAGTAGGGCGGTGCGGAGATCGGCACCGAGTTGTCGAGCTGGTCGTAGAACACCGACCAGTGCTCCGGCCCCGTGGTCTTGTACCGATCGGCCGTCAGCAGCGACTTCTGCGCCGGTGTCGTGACGTTGCCGGGCCAGAGCGCGTCGAAGCTCTCCGGCTGCACCATCAGCTTGATGACCTCGAACGCCAGGTCCTTCTGCTTCGACGAGTCGAAGATGCCGTACCCGCCGGCACCGAAGAGCGACTTGTTGCTCTTCCACGTCGGGAACTCCACGACGTCGAAGCTGCCGTCCTTCATGCCCGCGTTGTGGAGACCACCCGCCCAGAACCCGCCACCGATCGTCATGCCGATGCGCCCGGACGCGAAGAGGCCCTGCAGCGTGCCGCCACCACCGACGTCGGGCGACGGGGACGCCCCCGACTTCTGCAGGTCGATCACGTACTGCAGCGCCTCGACCGCGGCGTCGGAGTTCGCCGTGGGGTCGCCCCACTTCCAGCCGCCCTTGCGGCCACTCACGCCCACGGCGTTGCCGTCGAACGCCTTGCTGCCCCAGAGCCAGTCGCCGCCGGAGTAGCGCCCCTCCTCGAGGAGGTTGCCGTCGTTCGCGTAGAGGAACGAGGTCCAGCTGCCCCAGAGCCGCACGACCCAGTCGAACGCGTAGGTGCTGCCGCCGACCTTGGCCAGGCTCTCCGCCGACGAGTGGAAGTCGTCCATCGACCAGTTCGCAGCCGGACGCGAGAGCCCCGCCTTGTCGAACAGCGACGTCGAGTAGAACATGCTGCCGGCGTTGAAGCTGTCGGGCAGCGTGTAGAGGTGCCCCTGGTACATCGTCGACTCGACCAGCGAGGGGTGGATGCCCCTGAAGTACGTCGACAGCCCGGACAGGTTCTTGGTGACGAGGTCGTCGAGCGGCGTCAGCAGGTTCTTCGAGGCGAGCAGCTGCTGCCCCTCGGTCGCGACACTGACGATGTCGGGCACGTCCCCGGAAGCGATCTGCGTGAGCACCTTCGCCAGGAAGTCGTTCCAGTCGGTGCCGTTGATGGCCGTGACCTGCAGCTTCGCCGTCTTGTCGAGCTGCCGGATCTTCGGCTCGATGGCCTTCTGGAGTGCGGTCGCCGCGCTCTGCTCCCCGAAGTAGAGCATCTTGATCGTGCCCGTCGCGCCACCGCCGCTGCCGGAGGTGGAGCACGCCGCGAGCGATCCGATGCCGGCCAGTGCGAGTCCGGCACCACCGAACTTGAACAGCGTGCGTCGGTCGATCGGAGTGCTGAATCCGTTCGCCATGGGTCGCTCCTCTCTGAGCGATCGTGGCCCCGTCGAGTCGGAGCCAATACGTATTTGCTCGCTGACTGTACACACGTCGTCCAGATGAGGCAATACGTATTTGCTTCTGCCATGATGAGCATGTCGAAGGAGGACAGATGGCGAGCCGAAAGCAGACGGAACCGTCGCACCGCGTCACGATGAAGGACGTCGCGCGGCATGCCGGCGTCTCGCAGCCGACGGTCTCGTTCGTGCTGAACGACCGGCGCGACGTCTCGATCGCCGCGGACACCCGGGCCCGCGTGCTCGAGTCGGCGAAGGCGCTCAACTTCCAGCCGAACCGTGCCGCGCAGTCCCTCCGGTCGAACCGGTCCTACACGGTCGGGGTCATCGCGGACCGGCTCGTCTCCCAGCCCTACGCCGGTCACATCGTGCTCGGTGTGCAGCAGGCCGTGCAGGAAGCCGGGTACGTCTGCTTCGTCGTCGAGACCGCGCAGACGTCCGACGGCGGCACGGCGGCCGTCGCGAACCTCGTGCAGCAGGGCGTCGCCGGCCTGATCTACGCCGCCCCCGGCCCCGAGGACGTCACGCCGGTGTCGGGCGTCGAGGGCGTGCCGACGGTCTTCGTCAACTGCTTCCCGCCGGACGGCGCCCCGGCCGTCACCGTGCTGGCCGACGAGTTCCAGGGTGGCCACGACGTCGCCGCTGCCGTGTTCGCCGCCGGGCACACCGACGTCGCGTTCCTCGGTGGTCCGGAGGACGACTACGCCTGCCGCGAGCGCAAGCGCGGGTTCGACGAGGCCGCGGCCGAAGCCGGGCTCCGAGCAGACGCCGTCCCCGTCCGGTACGGCACCTACCAGGTGGGTTCCGGCTACGACCTCGCGATGGAGTTCCTCGCCGACGACCCGCCGACCGCGCTCGTGTGCGGGAACGACCGCATGGCCGTCGGCGCGCTGATGGCGGCGCAGTCCCTCGGGCTCCGCTGCCCGGAAGACGTCAGCATCGTCGGCTTCGACGACCAGCCCGACCTCGCCGACCAGATGCACCCGCCGCTGACCACGGTCGCGCTCCCCCACCAGCAGATGGGCTTCGACGCCGGCACCCTCCTGCTCGCCGAGACGCACGATCCCGGGCGCCACCTCGTGCCCTGCGAGTACGTCCCGCGAAGCTCCCTCGCAACGCCACGGGACGCCCCAGCACCCGCCCCCGCAACCGATCCGCAGGAGCCCCAGTGACCGCCGAACCGAGCACCCACTTCCGCCCGCCGAACGGCTTCGTGGGCGACGTCATCCCGTTCGCGGCCGACGACCGGGCGTGGCTGTACTACCTGCTCGACGAACGGCCGGACGCGGCACCCGTCGACCGTGCGACCGGCATGCCCTGGGGCGCGGTCTCGACGACGGACTTCGTGACCTTCGAGGACCACGGCGTCGTGCTCCCCTCGGGCGGACCCGACGCCAGCGACTTCGACTGCTACACGGGCAGCGTCGTCCGCGACGGCTCCGGGCTCCTGCACCTGTTCTCCACCGGCCACAACCCGCACATCACCACCGACACCGACCTCGGCCGGAAGGACGTCCAGGTCGTCTGCCACGCGACCTCCGACGGCGACCTCACGCGCTGGACGAAGCACCCCGAGTGGGACCTGCCAGCACTCCCCGGCTACGCGCCCGAGGACTGGCGCGACCCGTTCGTCTTCCGCCCGTCGCCCGAGCGCCCCTGGCAGATGCTCCTCGCGACCCGCCGCCCGGACGAGCCCTACCGCCGCTCCGGTCTCGTCGCCCGCCTCGAGTCGGACGACCTCGTCACCTGGCGCGACGCCGACCCGATCTGGGCGCCGCACCGGTTCATCGCCCACGAGTGCCCGGACGTGTTCCGGTGGGGCGACTGGTGGTACCTCGTGTACTCCGAGTTCTCCGACGCGTTCTGCACGCGCTACCGCGTCGCGACGTCGCCCGACGGACCGTGGCTCGCGCCCGCCGACGACACCGTCGACGGCCGCGCGTTCTACGCTGCGAAGACCGTCGCCCTCGGCGAGGAGCGCTTCTTCGTCGGGTGGATCGCCACGAAGGAGGGTGAGCGCGACGCCGGAGCGTGGCAGTGGGCCGGCACCATGGCGACCCTCCAGGCGCACCAGCGAGCGGACGGATCGTTGCGCTTCGACCTCCCCCGGACGCTCCGAGCGGCGTACGCGCACGAGGTCGACGTCACCGATGTCTTCACACCCGTGAACGGCGCGGCACCGGTCGTCGGAGACGGCGCATCGAGCCGCTTCGCATCCTGGACCGGGCCGGAGCTCCCCGCCGAGGCACTCGTCACGATCGAGCTCGACGTCGCCCCGGACACCCGGTCGTTCGGTGTGCTCCTGCGCACGAGCGACGACGCGGAAGCCGGCTACGCGCTCCGCCTCGAACCGGACCGCTCCCGGCTCGTCCTCGACCGGTGGCCGCGCGGTACGACCGGCGGTGAGCAGTGGCAGATCCTCGGTGACGTCCCGCACGCGGTCGAGCTCGAGCGCCCGGTCCCCCTCGCTCCCGGCCCGCACCGCATCGACGTGCACCTCGACGGCGACCTCTGCGTCGCCGTCGTCGACGGTTCCGTCGCGTTGAGCACGCGCCTCTACGACCGCCCGTGCGGGCGCCTCGCGCTCTTCGCGCAGGACGGCGCGTTCGCGCTGACCCGGGTCACCGTCAGCACTCGCTGACGGGCTCCGCACTGACGGACGGGGGGGGGGGGGGCCGGGGGCCCCCGCGCCTCCAGTCCGTCCGTCGTCCTCGTGCGCAGCCAGGGTGGCGAGCACGAGCTTCGCGATCCGCCGTTGGCCGGAGTCGTTCGGGTGGATGCCGTCCGTCGAGTAGATCCCCGTGCCCGAGTGGTCGGCCTGCGGGAGAGCGTCCGCCAGGCCGACGAAGGCAGCGCCACCCTTGGCTGCGGCGTTCTCGATCTCGGCGAGGTAGGTCGACCACGGGCTCGCCATGCCGTCCGTCATGCTCGAGGCCGGGTCGAACTCACCGATCACGAGCAGCGAAGGCTTCGTGGGGAGCGCCGCGAGGGCCTTCAGGAACGCCACGTACTGCGTCCCGAGTTCCTCGGGGGTGAGCTTCGACGCGTCGTTGCCACCCAGCGTGATCGTGACGAGGTCCGGAGCAGCACGACGCATCGCTGTCAGGAAGCCCTCCTGGTCCTCGGTGAAGGTCGCGATCGTCGCTCCGGAGTGGGCGGAGTCGTAACGGTGGATGCCCTCGCCCCGGTCGCCGTCGAAGATCGTGAACCCCAGCAGGGAGAACGGCGAGACCGCGGTGACGGTCACCGTGTGCTCCCCGCTCGACAACCCGTCCACCGTCGTCGTGCCCGTGCTGGCGGACCCCGTCGTGGCGACGGTCTCCGGTGCGGCTCCGTCGACGCTGTAGGTGAAGTCGCCGGACCCGGGGTAGCGCGCCCACCAGATGTCGATCCCGGTGCCCGTGAAGGCGTAGGTGCGCGAAGCGCCTGCCTGCATCGCGACCGATCGGTAGCCGAGGTCGGGTGCGGTGGCGTCGAACTGGCTCGACCCCGTGCTCGCGGTCGCCCAGTCACCCCACGTCGAGTCCGGGCCGTACACGGCGAACTGTGCCGGGAGGTACCCGGCGCCACCGGTGACACCGTCCGTCGGGTGCTCCGTGCGGAGCCCGTCGAGCGTGAGGTCCATCCACCGGGTGGAGCGGGCGGAGGCGCCCTGCCCCTCGGTGATCGAGTCCCCCAGGGCGACCCAGTTCGCGGGTTCGTCGGCCCGGTCGGCCACGGCCGCGTTCCAGGTGGCGAGGGGATCGGCGACCTTCGGGGCCGTCTGCGTGGAGCACCCCGACACGACGATCGCCAGGAGTGCGACGGCCACGCCGGCCACGACCCGGGCTCCCCCTCGACGCCGTCCACGAACAGTGCTCCGCAGTGGGCCGTTCACGTTGCCTCCCGTGCGTTGGGATGTGGACCGCGACCGAGCGCCGGGTCGGGCAATGCTACGCGCCCCGCTCGCGGACCCGGAACGAGGCGTCGCCACTGACGAGCTCGCGTGACCACGCGACCTCGCGTCCGAGCTGCCCGGTCGACGTGAAGAGGCGCACCTGTTGCGTTCCGGGCAGGACGGAGGCGAGCACGTCGCGGTCTGCGGGAGTGAAGCCGAGCTTCTGCCAGAAGGGCCCCGACCGCCGCGAGAACAACCACGCTCGATCCGCGCCCGCTCGAGCCGCTTCAGCCAGCGCGAAGCGCGCGAGCCGCGTACCGGCCCCGGACGCCCGCATCGAGCCGGACACCGCGACGCTCCGGATCAGGGCGTGCGCGCCGTTCGCGCTGTGCTCGAATCCGGTGCTGCCGGTGATCCCGCCCTCGGGTCCGCGTTCGAGCCAGATCCGCACGGCCGGCGAGTCGAGGCCGGCGATCGTCAGGTCGGCCTCGAGCAGGAACGTCCGCCACCCGTCCAGGTCGTCGCTCGTCGCTCGTGTGCAGTGCACGACTCGTCCTCGTCCGGCGACGACTACGGGAGCAGCTGCTGGAACACCGCGACGGCCCGACCGATCCCGACGATGATGCCGATGACGACGACGGCGATGCTGATCCACAGCGGCCACATGGGCCGTCCGGGTGCGACCTTGCGGACGACGACGTACCGGCCGATGACGTAGACGATCGGCGACAGGAACGCCCACGGCCACGAGAACGGCCGGATGACACCCCGCCGACCGAGGACCCGGTGGTCGAAGAACGCGAGCACGACGTTCGCGGCGTACAGGAGCACGGAGAACGCCTGCAGCAGGAAGTACCCGGCGGTGTAGATGGAGGTCGGGTCCACCGTCCGGACGCCTCCCGGACCGACGCCGTACCGGACCTGCGGCTCTTAGAGGAAGGTGACGGGGAGGGAGAGCAGCGGGAGCAGCGCGAGGACCCAGACGAACACGGTGTCCGTCGGCACGTGCTCGGGCAACCGCTGGCGGGGCAGCTGCGCGGGCGGCGGGCCGACCTGCACGGTCCACTGGGTGCCGTCCCACCACCGGGTGGCGTGTTGACCGGACGGGTCGGGGTACCAGCCTGGCGGCGTCGGTGACGACACGGTGCGCTCCTCGGGGGTCGGCGGGAGCATCGAACCCCCGCCCCGACCGTAGTGCAGCACGGCGGCCGAGTGCACCTACGCCCTCGCCGGACCCACCTCGTCCGGAGCGACGTCCTTCTGCACCGCGAACTGCGTCCGGTGCAGTTCCTCGTACCGGCCACCCGCCGCGAGCAGCTCCTCGTGCGTCCCGCGCTCCACGATCGAGCCGTCCTCGACGACGAGGATCTGGTCCGCGCTCCGGATGGTGGAGAGTCGGTGCGCGATCACCATCGCCGTGCGTCCCTCGAGCGCCTCGCTGAGCGCGGCCTGCACCGCAGCCTCCGAGGTGGAGTCGAGGGCCGCCGTGGCCTCGTCGAGGATGACCACCCGCGGCTGGGCGAGCAGGAGCCTCGCGATCGTCATCCGCTGTCGCTCCCCGCCGGACAGCCGGTAGCCGCGCTCCCCCACCATCGTGTCGAGCTGGTCCGGCAGGGACCGGATCAGCGTCTCGAGGCGCGCGCGGCGGACCGCGTCCCACACCTCGTCGTCGGAGGCGTCCGGCCGCGCGAGCCGCAGGTTCGAGCGGATGGTCTCGTGGAACAGGTGCCCGTCCTGGGTCACCATGCCCATCGTGTGCCGGAGGGACTCGAAGGTCACGTCGCGGACGTCCTCGCCGGCGAGCCGGACGGCGCCCTGGTCGACGTCGTAGAGCCGCGAGAGCAGCTGCGCGATCGTGGACTTGCCCGCGCCCGAGGTCCCGACGAGCGCGACGGTCTGTCCGGGCTCGATCCGGAACGAGATGCCGTGCAGCACCTCGTCCCCGCCACGGGTGTCGAGCGTGGAGACCTCCTCGAGCGAGGCCAGCGACACCCGGTCCGCCGAGGGGTAGGCGAACCGGACGTCGTCGAACTCCACCGCGACCGGACCGTCCGGCACGGCCACGGCGCCGGGCTTCTCCTGGATGAGCGGTTCGAGGTCGAGGACCTCGAACACCCGCTCGAAGCTGACGACCGCGCTCATGATCTCGACACGGGCGTTCGCGAGGCTGGTCAGCGGCACGTACAGCCGGGTGAGGAGGAGCGCGAGTGTGACCACGTCACCCGTGTTCAGTTGGCCGCCGAGCGCGAGGACCCCGCCGAGGCCGTACACGAGCGCGAGGGCGAGGGCCGCGACGAGCGTCAGGGCGGTGACGAAGACGAACTGCAACATCGCGGTGCGCACCCCGATGTCCCGGACGCGCGCCGCACGGACGCGGAACTCCTCGGACTCCTCCTCCGGCCGACCGAAGAGCTTGACGAGGGTGGCTCCGGGTGCGGAGAAGCGCTCGGTCATCTGGGTGCTCATCGCCGAGTTGTGGTCGGCGGCCTCGCGCCGCAGCGCCGCGAGTCGACCACCCATGCGGCGAGCCGGCACCAGGAAGAGCGGCAGCATGAGCACCGCGATCACCGTCACGAGCCACGACGTGCTGAGCATCACGGCGAGGGTGAGGACGAGCGCCACGAGGTTCGTGACCACGCCGGACAGCGTGCCGCTGAAGGCCTGCTGCGCCCCGATCACGTCGTTGTTGAGGCGGCTGACGAGCGCGCCCGTCCGGGTCCGGGTGAAGAAGGCGATCGGCATCTTCTGCACGTGGTCGAACACCGCCGTCCGCAGGTCGAGGATCACCCCTTCACCGATGCGGGCGGAGTACCACCGGGTCGCGAGCGACGAGGCAGCGTCGGCCACGGCGGCGACGGCGATGACCACCGCGAGCCAGACGATCGTGCCGACCGCTCCACGAGCGGCGATGACGTCGACCACCTGGCCGGCGAGCACCGGAGTCGCGACCGCGAGGAACGCGCCGACGATCGAGAGCGCGATGAAGACCACGAGCTTGGCGCGGTACGGCGTCGCGAACGTCATGATGCGCCGGAGCGAGTCGCGGGAGAACCCGTTCCTGCCGTCCTTGGCGGTGGAGATCTTGTAGAGCGAGCTCCAGGCCGCGCCTTCCATGCTCATGGCAGTTCCCTCCGCGCCGCGGAGTCGACGCGGGCCGGCAGTCAGGATACGGCGGTCCGTCGCGCCCCGCGCCGGTGGCGGGAGCCTGGAGGCGCGACCCGCCTGACGGAGGCGGGTCGCGCCTCCAGGCTGGTCACCGCGCGAGCGGCTCGACGCCGTAACTCGTGACCACCGCTCGCAACTCGTCCAGGTACGTCTGCGCCTGCACGGTGAGGGGAACCGAGGCGTGGGCGATCCACCCGATCTCGATGCGTTCGTCGACGTCGAGCGGGATCGCGACGATCTCGGGGTCGAGGTCGTCGCTGATGAGACCCGTCGAGATCGTGTACCCGCCGAGGCCGATCATGAGGTTGAAGATCGTCGCCCGGTCCGAGACCCGGATCTCCCGCTTGCTCGACATCGTCGACAGGATCTCCTCGGCCAGGTAGAAGGAGTTGTTCGCGCCCTGGTCGAACGTGAGTCGGGGCAGGTCGGCGAGGTCCTCGAGGGTCGCGCGCTCCCGGGACGCGATCGGGTTCCGCCGGGAGACGAAGATGTGCGGCTGGGCGACGAACAGCGGGGTGAACACGACACCGGCGTCCCGCAGCAGCTTCCCGAGGACCTGCTTGTTGAAGTCGTTGCGGTAGAGGATGCCGACCTCGCTCCGCAGGGTGCGGACGTCCTCGATGATGTCCCAGGTGCGCGTCTCGCGGAGCGAGAACTCGTACTCGTCCGCGGCCGCCGCTTCGACCATCCGGACGAAGGCCTCGACGGCGAACGAGTAGTGCTGCGCCGACACCCCGAGCAACCGACGCGATGCCTGCCTGCCGACGTACCGCTGCTCGAGCAAGGAGACCTGCTCGACGACCTGCCGGGCGTACCCGAGGAACTCGACGCCGTCGACGGTGAGCACGACACCCCGGGCCGAACGGGTGAAGAGTGGGCGACCGATCCGTGTCTCGAGGTCCTTCATCGCCGCGGACATGGTCGGCTGCGACACGTACAGCAGATCGGCCGCAGCGCTCATCGAGCCCTCGGTCGCGACCTCGATGAAGTACCGGAGCTGCTGCAGGGTGATGTCGTTCGAGACCCGGGCCATAGGCCGAGGCTATACCGCCGCATAGTGTCTCGGTATTACCTGATGGCCTCGGGATCCCGCCATGATCGATGCATCATGGCGAGCGAGATCACCTTCAGCATCACCCGGACCCGGTTCGACGAGGACTACTCCCCGTCGGACAGCTCCCGGCTGACCACGAACTTCGCCAACCTGGCGCGCGGCGAGCGCCGGCAGGAGAACCTCCGTGCTGCGCTGGCGATGATCGACGAGCGCGCGAACGAGCTCTCGGCTGCCGGTGATCGCTACCGCCTGCAGCTCGACATCGTCTCGGCCGCACTGCAGTTCTCCGACGGTGGATCGGACGCCGAGTTCCCGCTGCTCGAGATGCTCGACGTCACGATCGTCGACCAGCACACCGGCGAGCGCCACCACGGCATCCTCGGCAACAACTTCTCGTCGTACCTGCGCGACTACGACTTCTCGGTGCTGCTGCCGTCGTCCGAGGGCCTGCCGTCCGACTTCGGTGTGCTGCACGGGGCGCTCTTCCAGCGCTTCCTTGAGTCCCCCGCGTTCCGCTCGGAGTTCGGCGCCGAGCCCGTCGTCTGCATCAGCGTCTCGACGAGCCAGACCTACCGCCGGACCGGGTACGTCCACCCCGTCCTCGGTGCCGAGTACGAGCACGAGCACTCCTCGCTCACCGACGACTACTTCGGCCGGATGGGCATGCGGGTCCGGTACTTCCAGCCCGCCGGAGCGTCGGCCCCGCTCGCGTTCTACACGCGCGGCGATGTCACCACGGACTACACGGACCTCCAGCTCATCGGCACGATCGCCACCATGGAGACGTTCCAAAAGATCTACCGCCCGGAGATCTACGCCGCGAACACCCCCGCCGGCAGCACCTACCGCCCCACCCTCGACCACACCGACTTCACGCCCACGCCGGTCACCTACGACCGCGAGGAGCGCAGCCGCCTCGGGATCACCCAGGGCCGGTGGACCGAGGAGCACCTCGTGACGCCGCACCACGCGCTCCTCTCGCAGTTCGCTGCCGAGCCCGTCCCCGCCCGCTGACCGTCTGGACCGTCACCTCCATGAGTTCACTCCTCCCCACCGCGATCGTCGGCAGCCTGCCGAAGCCGTCCTGGCTCGCCGAGCCCGAGCGCCTCTGGTCCCCCTGGCAGCTCGACGGCGCCACCCTGACCGAGGGCAAGCAGGACGCACTCCGGTCCGCCGTGCACGAGCAGGAGCACCGCGGGATCGACATCGTCAGCGACGGTGAGCAGACCCGCCAGCACTTCGTCACGACGTTCATCGAGCACCTCGACGGCATCGACCAGGAGCGCAAGGAGACCGTCCGGATCCGCGACCGCTACGACGCTGCTGTCCCCACGGTCGTCGGCGCCGTGAGCCGTCCCGCGCCAGTGTTCGTCGACGACGCCAAGTTCCTCCGCGCGCAGACCGACCGGCCGATCAAGTGGGCGCTGCCCGGGCCGATGACCATGATCGACACGCTCTCCGACCAGCACTACAAGTCTCGCGAGAAGCTGGCGTGGGAGTTCGCCACGATCCTCAACCAAGAGGCCCGCGAACTGCAGGACGCCGGCGTCGACATCATCCAGTTCGACGAGCCTGCCTTCACCGTCTTCCATGACGAGGTGCAGGACTGGGGCGTGGCCGCACTCGAACGCGCTACCGAGGGCCTGCGCGCCGAGACTGCCGTGCACATCTGTTACGGCTACGGCATCGAGGCGAACAACAAGTGGAAGGAGACCCTCGGGGCAGAGTGGCGGCAGTACGAGCAGTCGTTCCCGCTGCTGCAGCAGTCGTCGATCGACATCGTCTCGCTGGAGTGCATCCACTCCCACGTGCCGCTCGACCTCGTGGAGCTCATCCGGGGGAAGAAGGTCATGCTCGGGGCGATCGACGTCGCGACCGAGGTCGTCGAGACCCCGGACGAGGTCGCGGAGGTGCTGCGGCGGGCGCTGGAGTTCGTGGATGCGGACAAGCTCATCCCCAGCTCGAACTGTGGGATGGCGCCGCTGGCGCGGGGTGCGGCGCTCGGGAAGCTCAGTGCGCTGTCCGCTGGTGCGGACATCGTGCGGGCGGAGCTCGTCGGCGCCACGGTCCCGTCAGGACGCTAGACGCTTCTCGATTTGGTCTGGATGCGCGACAACCGTCCGCTGAACAGGTCCCGCTGGTCTTGGGGTCACCCTTGACCGCGCGCGACCGACCGTTCACGTCGCCGAGCGACGAACCACGTTGCCGGCCCGACGATCGGGACGAAGAGGATGACGAGGGCCCAGGCGAGCAAACGCCAGCCCGATGCCGTCGTGGCGAGCAACAGGGAGATGAAGGCCGCGAGAGCCAGGAGCAGTGCGACGACCGACAGGGCCATCAGCGCGCCGTCGAACACTGTCGGGACGAATGGGTTCATGGTTTCCTCCTCGGTCCGTCGTGCAGCCTCGTTCACTCCCAGCGGTTGGCGGTGATCGCGCCGTTGCCCTTCGCGCTGAGGCGCTGAACCGCTGAGTAGGTGCTCCAGGCGATCGTTCCCCACGGAGTCAGCACCCCGCGCTTCACAGTGACCTTGCACTTCGCCGTGGCCTGCCCGCCACTGACGTACCCGCTGCTCTTGGAGGTTCTCACCTCCGTGAAGGGCTGGACGTTCTTGACGACGGTGCACGAGTAGCCGAGCATCTTCTTCGCTGTCGTGCCGCTGTACTCGTACGACATCGAGACCTTGGTCTCGGTGAGCCGGATACCAGCGAAGGCGAACCACTGCGTCCCCCAGGACGACCGCGACGCCCTGGCCTCGATCGAGCCCTCATCAGGCACGGCCTCCGACGGTTCTTGCGCAGCGCCCCACTCGAAGTCTCCGCTCGTGCGAACGGTCGTCGGGCCGAGGACGCTCTCGGCCGACTTGGCCGTTGCCGCCGACGCTGCAGCTGGATCCAGGAAGTACGAGGCGAGTTCGTGGCGCTGATCAGCGCTGAGGCGGTCGAAGGCCGCAACGTCGGAGAAGGACCCGGAAGCAGCCAGCTCAGCGCGGATGGCCGACAACACTGCCGACGGCGTACGCGGAGGGACCTCATCGCTCGCGGCGGGCGCCAGTACCACGGCATTGGCCGGGGCTGCTCCGATGACAGATGCTGCCACGACAGCGCACGCTGCGCCGATCGAGGCGATCCGCCCATTGGTCGAATGCTTCATCAACGTTCCCCTCGTCCTCCGGCGCCAGCGCCGGCCTCGTCGCCGGCCGCATTGCCGACAGCACCATTCAAGTACTTGATACATCAGATACGCAAGTCCGGAAAGAGCACAAAGGTGCCACGCCGCGAGGCTTCGGCAACGGGCGGGGCCGCAGCTCACATGTCGGTGATGAGGCGGAGCGTGGAGCGGTCGAGAGCGTCTTCGCCTGCGGTGGACCTGGTGCGGGATCGACCGGGCATTGCCCGGAGGCTGGATCGCACCGTCGGGGGCGAAGCGTCAGACGCACGGCGTTGACTGTGGCCATGATCCCCAAGAGCCTCATCCATCAGGTCGAGAGCGCGACGATCCGTGATCGCGACGGCGCGACGGTCGGCAAGGTGACGCAAGTGTTCCCCTCCGACGAGGACGGCAGTGCTGCCTACGTCAGCGTCGCGACGGGACTGCTGGGGAGGCATCAAGTGCTCGTCCCGGTCGAAGACGCCACCTTCGACGGCACGGATCTGCACGTCGGGTACGCGAAGAGCTCGATCCAGGGCGCGCCGGCCCTCGGCGCCGATCACACCCTGTCGCTCGCTGAGGCGAATGCTGTCCGCAAACACTTCGGGCTGTCCGCAGCTGGCGCGGCGACCGGGGACATGGGCGACCCGAACGAGAACCTCGACCAGGCCGGGACAGGGGCTGCGGGTGCGGACGACACCGAGGGTGCGGGGACCACGCCGCCGGCGTAACGGTGCCAGAGCGAGGTTTTCCACTGATACTGCCTTTCCCCCCTGCGAGCGGGCATGCCCTAGGGATTCTTGAGGCCAGCGTGTGTCGGCGTCTCAACAGATCGGGTCTTGCGACCGTTGCCTCTCCTCCGCGCAGTTCATTGCGGCTTGGCTTCGAGGCGGATGAGGTACTTCCAGCTTCGGGCGCCAGCGGATCTCGAGGTCAGTTCCCCGTGTCGCTCTCGGCGATGGTCGCTGCCCATGTCTGACCGTCTCGGCCGTTGATGGTCACCGCGTAGGACGCGCCGACGCCCACCTCGAACTGGTTCAACGACCCCGGTCCTGTCTGGTCACAGTTGAGCTGGTACGTCCCCAGGGGCTTGACGACGAGATCGATGTTGCCCGGTCCTGAGCAGGTGACGTAGACGAAGGCGATGCGCTTCTTCGCCGTGAAGTCTCCTAGCAAGGACGATCCCTGCTGATCGTCGACGGTGTTGATGACCGTCACTCCATCGTCGGCCGGCTCCATGTGGACTACCGGCGCTGTTGAAGCGGACACGGCCGCCGACGGAGTCGACGCCGGGTTGCTCGTGTTCGAGGGGGACGGGTCATGGTGAGTATCGGTGCAGCCCCCCAGGGCGAGAGCGGCGGCGAATACTCCCACCCCTACCGCGAGACGCCGCTGACGCGTGATCAAATCCGTGACCTTTCAACCCGTCGTGCGCGGTGCCGTCAGCGTTCCCTAGCCGACCACGGAACGGTGGCAGCTACCGCTTTGACTAGTGCTGAGCAAAGTCGACTTACCGGCTCCTGATATGTCGGTGGTCAGGAGCCTACCCTGATCGGCACAATAGCTAGCCAATCCCTTCTCGCCGCCCGACGCCATCGCTCTAGCCAATCTGGCTGTGAGACGTTGGACAGCCATAGATGCACGCCTTCGGTATCCGGACCGGACAGCTCAGTTTGGCTGCGCTGCAAAATGGACGACGGTCACAGCGAGGGAAAACAGGGCGACGATGCTAAGAACTGCTGCTGCTCCAGACATCCACGCGCGACGGCGGGTCCGCCGGCGGCGGTGAGCGACGGACGCCCAAAGCACTGTGCTGAAGGCGGCCGCGATCGGGAAGCCGAAGTAGGCGACCGATCCGGCGGTGTAGTTGCATCCCCCGTCACCGCACGCGTCGAAGGCGAACATCGAGAGCAGGACTCCGAACCAACCAACAACGAGCATCGGCAGGCTCAGACCGAACAACGTCAGCGTGACCGCTAGATCCTTCCAGCCTGCGGGAGACTGAATCGAGTGCGTGTGGCGGTCACGGGGCCCGAGCCGGAAGAGTTCGTCATCGTTGTCTTCCTGCCTCATGGCTCTAGTGTGCCGTGGAGCAGCGCCACGCTGCCTGCCACTCCCGATCACAGGGCCAGGCAGCCCCGACATGGTCGGCCCGGCGCGCATGTTGCCTGTCAAGCCCAGGCAGTGTCTTGCTGGGTCCCCCGCACGGACCATCGCCGCCGACCCACGTGCCCGTCTTCGCCGAGAACCGGGAGGATGCGGATCTTGTTCGCGACGCTCGCTTCAACCCGTCTCCGTAGCCCATCGGCTTCCGGTCACGTTACTACCATGTCGGCGCAGCTCGTGGTCCATGGGCAGACCCTCGCTTTACGGTCACGAGAAGATCGCGAGGGGGATGACGCGCAGTGATGCTCCTCGCACGCGGGAATCAAGCTTGAGGTCCACATAGTCAGAGGGGGAAGTGCCGCCGACTTCAGGTGCGGTCCCGAGTAGCTCCTGGAGGCGCTCGATGCCGGCGTCGAGGGCGCTTGGTGCAAGGTTCCGCAGCAGCTTGTTCCGGCCGAAGGTCGGCACGTCGGTCGCGACCGGGGCGATGACCTTCCCGAGGACGGTGAACGTCCCGTCGAGGAGCCGGTCCGGATCCTCGATGATGAAGTGCGTTCGCTCACAGACCGTGATCGCGGTCAACGCAGGGTCACTCGCGACGCGCCCGTAGTACTCGATCGTCGTCGCCTGACGCGTATCGGCCTTGACCGCTTCCGTGATGGCTCTCGCGAGCTCGCCTTTCGCGGTCGACTCGATCTCCATCTTCTCGGCGTGCTGGACACGAGCTTCGTGTCCTCCATCTTCTGGGAACGACGAAAGGTAATCGCGTCGCACCAGATAGCGGGCGACAGCATCGACGAGTTCGGGCGAGATGACGTCCAGCGCAAGGGTCAGCTCAACAGGATCAAACGACGTCGTGTACTCGACGAAAGCGCCGGGATGCAGCGCAGACGCTCCGTCCGCCGTCGCGAGCTTCGCAAGGAGGCCCTTCTCGGCGAGATGCTCCCGGACGAGATGGAGGTAGTACGCCTGGGAGTACACGAACTGCTGCCGAGATGCCGTCCCGGTGTTTTGGGTCCAGCTGGTCTTCAACCCGGCCTGACCGTGCAGACCGAGCTCGGCGCCTCCGACGAACGGGATACGTGCCTTCCCCGCTGCATCTCCGCTTGCCGACGCATCGGAGCCGATGTCGGATCCGGTGTCGGCTGAGGTATCGCGGGTCTCGTCAGTGATAAGTGGCTGACGGAATATCTGCTGGAGGATGCCCGCGATCTGGTCCGAGTTCTGATAGATCGTGGCGATCGGCGTAGTGGCTGGGCTGTGGTCCGAGGAGGTTTCGTCGACAGCGTTGTCGGGAGTCATAGATCGATGATGCTCGCGCGCAGTGGGAACCTACCCGACGAACGTAGGACTCGCTCGGCCTCCTGGGCCACAACTTTGGCACCGGTCCCCTCAGCGGACGATCCCGGCGGTTGGTTGTCTCGTTGGGCTGATCGACCGCCGGTGTCGGCTAGGAGAGGTGGCGCTTGAGAATGGCCCGGATCTCAGACGCGAGTGCTCTGACCTCGTCACGCTTGAATCCAGCAACCGTGCCCGACACGTGCCGCGACCGGACGTCAACGACGATGTTGACGTACACATCGAAGGCGCCATCGCGCGGCCCATACGCCGCACTGATGCTGCCCGTTTCCGGCTCGCGACCGTCCTCGTCGAAGTCCTTCCAAGCTTCGCGAATGTGTTCCGTCGACGACGCGTCCTCCCCTGCAACGAGCCCGGAGAAGTAGCTGCGAGCCTCGGGGAGCTTGGCGTTCAGGAGGTCGCCAATCTCCTCGGTGGCGGCCCGAAGGGCCTTGACGTCACCACTACCGGTGTGGGCGATGTGTTCAGTTCGCGTGAGTGCCATCCAAACATCCTCGCAGGAACGACCGACACGACCGCAAGCATGGTGTCGGTAACCGATCGTCTACTGGACGGCGTCAACGCCCTGCCGTTTCGTCTCAGCTTGATGGATACCCCGATCGACGCTGCGAGTTCGGGATAGACCACTCACCACCCCGAGTGGCAAGAGTTACCGAGCACCCCACCCTTGCAGTCCGTAACCTGTACCAGTGCCTGTTGATTTCGATCCCGAGTGGGCTCGCTCTCGTTTGGAATGGTGGATCACGAACGCCCGGCAGGCGCTCGACGCCGGCCGAAGCGGGCTAGCTAAGTACTCGTTTACGTCCGAGAGCGCCCAAACTGCGAAGCTCCGCGAGCAGGAGGACCAGACGCGAGCGATCACAACCGCGGTCCTCGGCACACCTGCTCCGCGCCTCGTGACACCCGTTCCGTCGGGACACAATTTTGTGGAGCTTCAAGCGGGAATAGGCCATGTTCAGTACGCCCTAGGTCGGCTGATCACCCAGGAGGAGACCCGTGCTCACATCAGGGGTTCAGCCGCACCAGCCATGTCCGCGGATGCCCTTCATCCGATTGTCTGGGGAGCCGCGCAAAATCTTTGGAACGACGGACATCACTCGGCGGCCGTGCAACGCGCAGCAACATTCCTCAACGCCCATGTCCAGGATCTGGTCTCCCGCACCGACATTTCTGATCGCGATCTGATGGGTCAAGCCTTTTCCCTGGGACCGCCCGAGCCAGGGCGACCGCGTCTCAGGTGGCCCGGTGCCGACACTGACCTCACAGTGAAAGCGATGCGGGGTGGAATCCTCAGTTTCAGCCAAGGCGTCTTCGGCGCAATCAGAAATCCCGCAACTCACAGCACAGAGGAGATCCCAAAGCAAGTCGGCCTTGAGCAACTCGCCACTCTGAGCACGTTGGCCCGTTGGATCGACACCTGCGAGGTAGTGAGAGCCGGCTAGACCTGATCGCGAAGGCACGCAGCGATCCTGCGCCTCGGTAGACGATCCGTGTCCGGTCGCGGCTACGTTGTCGGCATGGACCATTCGGAGCGCCGTCGCATCAACATGTTCTGCGACTACGAAGCCCAGTGGCCGCTCTGGGACGGCGGCATGCTCACCCCGTCATCGCTCGGGCTGTCGCCCGGGCTCACCTCGAAGCTCCGCGCTTGGACCGACTACTACCTCGACCACGCGCGAATGAATCAGCCGTGGCTCGTCTCGAAGGAACGTGATGCGGAGTGGTACGCCGAGGGACAACGCTTGAGCGAACACCTCGCTAGGGAGCTCGGCGGCAAGGTCGAGATCCACTACACAGGCACATGACTCTTGGCGTCCGTTAGCCGGTCCTCCATCGGACACCGCCTCCCACGGCACGCGCGCCACGGCCTTCACGTCTCACATAGCTCGTCCGGAACGAATCTCGATGAGCGCCCCCTATTCGGCCGCATCAGCGACTCCGCCCGTGAACGAAGAACGCCCCGTCAGCCGAAGCCAACGGGGCGCCCCCACGAATCAGACCAGACTCAGAAGTCCCAGTCCTCGTCCTCAGTGTTCACAGCCTTGCCGATCACGTACGACGACCCCGACCCCGAGAAGAAGTCGTGGTTCTCGTCAGCGTTCGGCGACAAAGCCGAGAGGATGGCCGGGTTCACGTCCGTGATGTTCTTCGGGAACATCGGCTCGTAGCCCAGGTTCATCAGCGCCTTGTTGGCGTTGTAGTGCAGGAACTTCTTGACGTCCTCGGTCAGCCCGACCTCGTCGTAGAGGTCCTGCGTGTACTGCACCTCGTTCTCGTACAGCTCGAACAGGAGCGAGAACGTGTAGTCCTTCAACTCGTCACGCTCGGCCTGCGTGAGCTGCTCGAGCCCCTTCTGGTACTTGTACCCGATGTAGTACCCGTGAACGGCTTCGTCACGGATGATCAGGCGGATGAGGTCGGCGGTGTTCGTCAGTTTCGCCCGCGACGACCAGTGCATCGGCAGGTAGAACCCGGAGTAGAACAGGAACGACTCGAGCAGCGTCGAAGCGACCTTGCGCTTCAGCGGCTGGTCGCCCTGGTAGTAGTCCATGACGATCTGGGCCTTCTTCTGCAGGTTCGGGTTCTCCTCGGACCAGCGGAAGGCTTCGTCGATCTCGGGCGTCGACGCGAGGGTCGAGAAGATCGACGAGTAGCTCTTGGCGTGCACAGACTCCATGAATGCGATGTTCGTGTAGACGGCTTCTTCGTGCGGGGTGATCGCGTCGGGGATGAGCGACACGGCGCCGACGGTGCCCTGGATGGTGTCCAGGAGCGTCAGGCCGGTGAAGACGCGCATGGTCAGCTTCTGCTCGGCCGGCGTCAGCGTGTTCCACGACTGCACGTCGTTCGACAGCGGCACCTTCTCGGGCAGCCAGAAGTTGTTGACGAGGCGGTTCCAGACCTCGACGTCCTTGTCGTCCTGGATGCGGTTCCAGTTGATGGCCTGGACCCGATCAATGAGCTTCAGCTTCTCGACCAACGCACGTTTCCTTCAAGAGATGGTGACTAAGTGACGGACTGGAGGCGCGGTGCGGGGCCGCCCCGCGCCTCCAGTCCAAAGATGATCGCGCGAGCGATCAGAGCATGCAGGACACGCAGCCCTCGACCTCGGTGCCCTCGAGCGCGAGCTGGCGGAGACGGATGTAGTAGATCGTCTTGATGCCCTTGCGCCATGCGTAGATCTGCGCCTTGTTGATGTCACGCGTGGTGGCGGTGTCCTTGAAGAACAGCGTCAGGGACAGGCCCTGGTCCACGTGCTGCGTCGCCGCGGCGTACGTGTCGATGATCTTCTCGGCACCGATCTCGTATGCGTCCTGGTAGTAGTCCAGGTTGTCGTTCGTCATGAACGGCGCCGGGTAGTAGACGCGACCGAGCTTGCCTTCCTTGCGGATCTCGATCTTCGACGCGATCGGGTGGATCGACGACGTCGAGTGGTTGATGTACGAGATCGAACCGGTCGGCGGGACGGCCTGCAGGTTCTGGTTGTAGATGCCGTGCTCTTGGATGGACGCCTTCAGCGCCTTCCAGTCGTCCTGCGTCGGGATCGTGATGTTCGCGTTGTCGAAGAGCGAGGCAACGCGAGCCGTGGCGGGGGTCCACGCCTGGTCGGTGTACTTGTCGAAGAACTCGCCCGACGCGTACTTCGAGTCGCGGAACCCGTCGAAGGTCTCGCCGGTCTCGATCGCGATCTTGTTCGACGCACGAAGGGCGTGGAACAGCACCGTGTAGAAGTAGATGTTCGTGAAGTCGATGCCCTCTTCGGAGCCGTAGTACACGCGCTCACGAGCGAGGTAGCCGTGCAGGTTCATCTGGCCGAGGCCGATGGCGTGCGACTTGTCGTTGCCGTCCTCGACGGAGCGGACCGACGTGATGTGCGACATCTGCGACACCGAGGTGAGGCCGCGGATGGCGGTCTCGATGGTGCGACCGAAGTCCGGCGAGTCCATCGTCAGCGCGATGTTCAGCGAGCCGAGGTTGCAGGAGATGTCCTTGCCGATCTCGTTGTACGAGAGGTCCTCGTTGAACGTCGTCGGGGTGTTGACCTGCAGGATCTCCGAGCACAGGTTGGACATGTTGATCCGACCCTTGATCGGGTTGGCCTTGTTCACCGTGTCCTCGAACACGATGTACGGGTAGCCCGACTCGAACTGGATCTCGGCGATCGTGGTGAAGAAGTCACGCGCCTTGATCTTCGTCTTCTTGATGCGCGAGTCGTCGACCATCTCGCGGTACTTCTCGGAGATCGGGACGTCGCCGAACGGGATGCCGTAGACCTTCTCGACGTCGTACGGCGAGAAGAGGTACATGTCCTCGTTGTTCTTCGCGAGCTCGAACGTGATGTCCGGCACGACGACGCCGAGGGACAGCGTCTTGATGCGGATCTTCTCGTCGGCGTTCTCACGCTTGGTGTCGAGGAACCGCATGATGTCCGGGTGGTGGGCGCTGAGGTAGACCGCGCCGGCACCCTGACGCGCACCGAGCTGGTTCGCGTAGGAGAAGGAGTCTTCCAGCAGCTTCATCACGGGGATGATGCCCGAGGACTGGTTCTCGATCTGCTTGATCGGGGCGCCGGCCTCGCGGATGTTGGAGAGGAGCAGGGCCACGCCGCCGCCGCGCTTCGAGAGCTGCAGCGAGGAGTTGATGCCGCGCGAGATCGACTCCATGTTGTCCTCGATGCGGAGGAGGAAGCAGGAGACGAGCTCGCCGCGCTGGGCCTTCGCGGTGTTGAGGAACGTCGGGGTCGCGGGCTGGAAGCGGCCGGCGATGATCTCCTCGACGAGGTCGATCGCGAGCTGCTCGTTGCCCTGTGCGAGGCCGAGGGCGGTCATCACGACGCGGTCCTCGAAGCGCTCGAGGTAGCGCTTGCCGTCGAACGTCTTGAGCGTGTAGCTCGTGTAGTACTTGAACGCACCGAGGAACGTCTGGAACCGGAACTTCTTCGAGTACGCCAGGTCGTTGAGCTTCTGGATGAAGTCCAGCGAGTACATGTCGATCGTCTCGCGCTCGTAGTACTCGTTCTCGACCAGGTAGTCGAGCCGCTCCTTCAGGTTGTGGAAGAAGACGGTGTTCTGGTTGACGTGCTGCAGGAAGAACTGCTTCGCGGCTTCACGGTCCTTGTCGAACTGGATGTTCCCGTCCGCGTCGTAGAGGTTGAGCATCGCGTTGAGGGAGTGGTAGTCCATCCCCGTCTGCGGCGACGTCAGATCGACGTCTGCAACTGCTGCGTCCAAAATGCATCCAATCCTGTGTTGACCGCTGACACGTCGTCAGGAGTCCCGAAGAGTTCGAATCTGTAGAGGACGGGGACGTTGCACTTGCGTGCGATGACGTCCCCCGCAAGGCCGTAGGCCTCGCCGAAGTTCGTGTTGCCCCCGACGATCACACCGCGGATGAGCGAGCGGTTGCGTTCGTCGTTGAGGAACTTGATGACCTGCTTGGGGACCGCTCCCTGCCCGTTGCCGCCACCGTAGGTGGGCAGCACCAACACGTACGGCTCGTCCACGTGGAGGAACGGGTCGTTCGGGTAGAGCGGGATCCGGTCCGCGTCACGGCCGAGCTTCTCGACGAAGCGTGCGGTGTACCCGGACACGCTCGAGAAGTAGACCAGTCGGCTCATGGTGCCCCTCCGATGAGAAGGTGCGGACAGACGGACCGTGGATGTCCTGCGGTGGTGATCCGAGCCTCCTGAACGAGCTCGGGTCACCACCCGCGGACGTGGGTCGAACTACGCGAGTTCGGCGCTGAGCGTCGCGATCTTGTCGGGACGGAAGCCCGACCAGTGGTCGTCGTCCGTGACGACGACGGGCGCCTGCAGGTAGCCGAGGCTCTTCACGTGCTCGAGCGCGGCTTCGTCGGTGGAGACGTCGTGCACTTCGTACTGGATGCCCTTGTTGTCGAGCGCCCGGTACGTCGCGGTGCACTGGACGCAGGACGGCTTGGTGTAGACGGTGACGGCCATGATCTCCCCTGGTTCTGCTGTTGCTGTGGTGGTTGTCTTGATGCCTGTGTGCAGCAGGTTCCGGGAGGGGCCGCTGCGATGCCTCCACACTACATCTAGTGGCTGGCGGAGTCACCGACCACAAGAGGAAGTGTTACAGCCGTGTAGTTCTCCACAAGCTCCTCCACAGTGTGAACACCTCGGAGAGGCCCGTGATTCCGCCATTCTCCAGCGGACCACCGACACTTCCCCACACCCGTGGACAGCGTCGATCCACATGTGTGGAATCAGCGTGTCGGCGTGTCGCGGGCAGCTCGCCGTCCACACCTCCCCCGGACGGGTGACAGGGCCGTCCGTCCGGTCCGTACACTCGTCTCGTGAGCACGTACGGCCCCCTCCTCAAGACTCCCGGCGTGGGTCGCGTCATCGCCGCGCAGCTCACCGCACGGTTCCCCTTCGGCATGCTGTCGCTGGCCTACCTGCTGCACGTCGAGCACGTCTTCGACTCGTACGGCGCCGCCGGTCTCGTACTCGCGACGACGAGCATCGGGCAGGCGATCGCGGGTCCGCTCACCAGCCGCTGGATGGGCAGCTGGGGCATGCGGCCGGTGCTCGTCCTGACGAGCCTCGTCGCGCTCGTGAGCATGGCCGTCATCGCGTTCTTCGTCATGCCGCTGTGGGCCTACGTGGTCGTCGGGTTCCTGGGCGGCCTCGCCGTCCCGCCCGTGCAGCCGGCGGTGCGCACCATCTACCCCAAGATGGTGACCTCGTCGCAGCTCACGCCCCTCTTCTCCCTCGACGCGAGCGCGCAGGAGCTCATCTGGGTCGCCGGCCCGGTCATCACGACGTTCGTCGCGACGCAGATCGGCACCGTCCAGGCGATCGTCGTCGCGATGGTGTTCCTGGTCGTCGGCGGCACGTGGTTCATCGCCTCCCCCGAGCTCGGCCGGGTCCGCATCCCGCGGTCGAAGCGCGCGTTCGGCGTCGTCCTGAAGCGGCCGTCGGTCGTCGTCGCCACCCTCACCGGCCTCCTCCTCATCGGGGCCTGCGCCGCGGTCGAGGCGAGCGTCACCAGCGTCTTCGGCGAGGGCAGCCCGAACGCCGGCATCGTCCTCGCCGTCTTCGCGGTCGGGTCGCTCATCGGCGGCCTCACACTGGGCCACCTGCCGATCTCGCGCAACACCCTGTGGACGCGGATGTCGATCGTGTTCGTCGGACTCGCCCTGGCCGTGGGCGGCACGAACTTCTGGTGGCTCTGCCTCGCCCTGGTCATCGCCGGCGCGGGCATCGCTCCGGCCCTCGCGGTCATGTTCGGCTCGGTCTCGGCGACGGTGAAGTTCTCCGACACGGCCGAGGCGTACGGCTGGATGGGCACCGGCCAGCTCATCGGTGCAGCGGGCGGTTCCGCGGTCGCCGGCTTCCTCATCGACAGCCAGGGGGCGACCGGCGGGATGATGGTCGGCGCCGTGATGGCCGCGGTGGGCGTCGTCCTGCCGCTCGTCACGAGGCGCTGGCTGCCCGACCTGCGTGGTCGCGACGCGAGCCCCATCCCCGACACGGAGCCGGTGAACATCCCCACCTAGGCCGCGGAACACGCGTGTTTCGACGTCCCACGCGTCGATCGACGCGTGTCACGTCGATGACGTGGCGCGACGCCCAGCCTGGAGGCGCGGCGCACCCCCGCCACGACCGGCAGGATGGGTGCATGGTCACCTCAGTCCCCCTCCGCGACGGCGCATCGATCCCCGCCATCGGCTTCGGCGTCTACAAGGTCGACGACACCGAGGCCGAGACGGCGGTCGGTCTCGCGCTCGACGCCGGCTACCGGCACGTCGACACCGCCGAGATGTACGGCAACGAGACCGGCGTCGGGAAGGCGATCCGCGCCTCCGGGCTCGACCGTGACGACGTCTTCGTGACGACCAAGGTGTGGAACGACCACCAGGGGCGCGACGCGACCCTGCGGGCGTTCGACGCGAGCCTCGAGCGACTCGGGCTCGACACCGTCGACCTCTACCTGATCCACTGGCCGGCCGCGGCGAACGACCGCTACGTCGACACGTGGCGCGCCCTCGTCGAGCTGCGCGAGTCGGGGCGCGCGCGCAGCGTCGGGGTCTCGAACTTCCAGGTGCCGCACCTCGAACGACTCATCGACGAGACGGGCGAGGTCCCGGCGGTGAACCAGGTCGAGCGGCACCCGTGGCTGCCGCAGCGTGAGCTCACGGCGTTCCACGCGCAGCACGGGATCGTGACCGAGGCCTGGTCGCCGCTCGGACGCGGGCGGCTCATCGACGAGCCGGTGCTCACCGGCATCGCGGACGCCCACGGTGTGAGCGTGGCGCAGGTGCTCGTGCGGTGGAACGTGCAGCAGGGTGTGGTGGTGCTGCCGAAGTCGGTGACGCCGTCGCGGATCCGGTCGAACCTCGACGTCGACGGGTTCGTGCTGAGCGACGACGACCTGGCAGCGATCGCGTCGCTCGAGTCGGGGCAGCGCACGGGGTCCCACCCGGACTCGGTGTCCTGACGCGCGTAGGTTCTTCGGGGTGAACGATCCTCAACAGACCGCGCGTGAACACCTCCGGCCGGACGAGCACCTGTACTGGGCGGGGACGAGCGATCCGGCGAAGCTGTTCGCCGGACAGGACGTGTTCCTGGTGCCCTTCTCGGTGCTCTGGTGCGGGTTCGCCGTGTACTGGGAGGTCACCGCCGCGACGTCCGGCGCACCGACGTTCTTCCTCGTCTTCGGGGGCGTCTTCATCCTGCTCGGCCTGTTCTTCGTCTTCGGCCGTTTCCTGCTGAAGGGTCACCGGAAGCGCACCACGGTGTACGCGGTGACGTCTCGCCGAGCGCTCGTCATCACACCCCGCGGCTCGCGAGAGGTCTCGGTGGGCCGCACCGACCGGACCATCACGTGGAGCAAGGACCGTCGGCACTGCTCGGTGGAGTGGAACACCGGCCAGCCGTCCGGGCTCCCGGCGTTCGTCAGCGGTTCCGGAGCGGCACGCCTCTACGCGAACACGGGTCTCGACGCGTTCGCCTTCGGCCCGCAGCCGTTCGCGTTCTGGGACGTCCGCGACGGTGAGGAGCTCGTCCGCGAACTCGACCGGGTGGCGAGCTAGCCCCGGCGGTCCTCCTCGGACTGCCACGGCAGGTGCAGGTCGCCGGGCTCCGGCTCCACGTCTCCCGCGTCGTCGGCACCACCCGTGCCCGGAGCGGCGACGATCCGCGAGGGGTCGATGCCGTCCGCCTCGAGGTCGGCACGATCACGCTGCGACGTCTGCGACGCCTCGGTCTCCCGCTCGCTCGACGGGCTGTACGAGGTGTCGGCAGCGCGCTGCTCACGCTCCCCGACGCCGTCCGCGCCCTCGTGGTGTGCGGCCTCGCGCAGGGCGTCGGTGCGTGCGCGGTCGTCGGAGTCCTCGGGGCCCGGGACGTCGGGGATGCTGTCGCTCATGGCGCCGACCGTAGGCCTCGCTGCCCGAGCGACGTCCCCGGCAGTCCGATCGACGCACCCGACCGGTGGTCCGCCCGAGGGCGACCGCTCGATCCCGCAGCATCGGTACCGATCCGGTCACGAGTCCGGAACGCGCCTCGACCCCACGCTACGATCACCGCGAGCCAGGCGAGATCCGACGCCGGCCGGGGACGAGGGGGATCATGCGACGAGCGGTGACGAGGGGACGGACGACTGCGGTGGTGCAGCTGTCGGCGGTCGCAGCCATCGGACTGACCGGCTGCTCGGTGTTCAGCGGACCCGATCCGGTGCCGACCCCGACCCGACTGGCCGTGCAGGGACCGGACGCCACCGAGCGACCGACGCCCTCCGCCTCCCCGACCCCCGAGCAGGTCCTCCCCGCCGGGACGGTCGCCGCCGAGACCGACGTCGTGTCGAAGACCGGGGACACGTCGATCCACGTGCGGGTCACGGCCGATGCCGACGGTGTGTTCACGGTGCACCTCTCGGACTACCGGACGACAAACCCGCAGCCGATGTCGATCCAGTTCCGCCACCGCGTCGCCGGGTTCCAGGACGGCTACGACGCGGTCGCCCGTGGGTTCGTGCAGTGGGACCGCGCGTCCGGACCGCCCGACTCGTACACGCTCGACGCCGGTGCACGGCCCGACTACCTCGCGAGCGCCGTCCTGGTGCCGATGTCGTCCGGCGACGGCAGCAGCGACGCGGACCGTCCGTGGGTCGGCTCGGTGCTCGCGGTCGGCACGCTGACGTGGAAGATCCCGAACCCCTACCCCGACCTTCGCGTGACCGTGGGGAAGGCCCGCCCGGGTGCGTACGGGTACGTGAAGGACGTCGACGGCACGCCCACCTGGTACATGGTGTCGCACGGGGACGACCTCACCACGGTGTCGAAGCGCTTCGGCGTCACCCCCGAACAGTTCGAGTGGATGAACCCTTACCTCGAGCTGCGCGGCGACAAGTGGCTCAACGAGGACGCCACCCTCAACATCTCCCCCGCGAACCGCTGACGCCGAGGGTCGGTCCGGTCCGTTACGGTTGACCAGCACTCGCCACACGCAGGAGGTCCCACCGTGACGATCGTCGCCGCAGCAGACGGCTCAGCCCTCGGCAACCCCGGCCCGGCCGGCTGGGCCTGGTACGTCGATGACGACCGCTGGGCCGCCGGTGGGTGGCCGAACGCCACGAACAACCAGGGCGAGCTGACGGCCGTCCTCCAGCTGCTCCGCGCCACGAAGGACACCGGCGAGCCGCTGCACATCCTCTGCGACAGCCAGTACGCGATCAAGGCGTGCACCGAGTGGCTCGCGGGCTGGAAGCGGAAGGGCTGGCGGAAGGCCGACGGCAAGCCCGTGCTGAACGTCGAGATCATCAAGGAGCTCGACGCCGAGCTGCAGGGCCGCAAGGTCACGTTCGAGTGGGTCCGCGGCCACGTCGGGCACGAGATGAACGAGGCAGCGGACGTCCGTGCCCGTGGTGCCGCGACCGCTTACCAGCAGGGCACCGAGGTGCCGCACGGCCCGGGGTGGCCCGGGGTCGAGGTCACCGAACCGGCCGCGCTGCCCGAGGCGACCCCGCCCGCGACCCTGTTCTGATGCGGCGGCGAACACCCGCCGCTCGGACACCCGCCGCCCTGACACGAACGATCGCTCCGTGGACGACGCAAGCCGTCTGACCGCCCGACGCCTGGTCGAGCGGTGTCTCCACGACGGCGAGGAACTCCTGTGGGTCGGGCGGAGCGACCCGTCGCGCATGCTCGTCGACGCCGATCGGTACCTCATCCCGTTCGGCACATTCTTCCTCGCGTTCGTCGGGTGGGCCCTCGTGGCGACGATCCGCGGAGGCGCGAACGGAGCCGTCGTCGCGATCCTGCTCCTCCTCGTCCTGGCGGGTCTCCACCTGCTCGGCGGACGCTTCCTCGTGAAGCGGCACCGCAAGCGGACGGAGGTCTACGCGGTCACCGATCGCCGTGTCTTCGTGACGAACGGACGGCGGACCCGTGAAACGGACGCGCGACGGACCGACTGGTACGTCGATCGCACTGCAGGGCACGTCAGCGTCGAGTGGGACGACACCCGCCATCTCGACACGCTGTTCGTCGCCGGCAGCGAGTCCGTCCGGCAGTACGCCAACACCGGCCTCGAGGGCTTCCCTGCGCCACGAGGCAACTTCGCGTTGTACGACGTCGCGGACGGCGACGCTCTGCTCGCGGCGCTGCGCCGGGCTTCCGGGCGCTGACGGCGGACCGCCCGAGGTGTCAGAGCGGCCGCTCCCAGAGCGCGACCGTACTGACGAGGTGGTCGTACCGGTACGGCTTCTCCTCCCCCGTCGGCTCGTACCCGAGCGCCCGCCAGAACGGCTCCGCCACCGACGCGTTCGTCGCGACGATCCCGAGGCGCAAGCGCTCCACACGCAAACGCTCCAGGCGCGAGCGCTCCACGCCCGAGCGCTCCACGCCCGAGCGGCCCACACCCGAGCGCCCGGACGCCACCCGGACCCGCTCGACGACCGCGTCGTGCATCGCCCGCCCGAGCCCCCGACCCTGCTCGCCCCCTCGGACGACCAGCAGCCCGATGTACGCGACGGAGGGCGACGGGTACCCGAGCAACACGTCCGCGAACGCCACGAGCCGTTCCCCCTCCCACAGCCCGAGCCCGACCTTCCCCGCGGGATCGAACCCGTCCGGCACCGACAGCAGCGCGCTCAGCCCGTCGGACGGCCCCGGCGGGTACCCGGTGATCCGCAACGCGTAGTCCGGCACCGACTCGAGCAGGTCCTGCAGCGCGGCGACGTCACCGTCGGCCGAGGAGCCGCCGAGCTCGCGCACCACGGGCATCAGTCGACGTCCACGTCCGACCAGCCGTCGAAGCGCCCGATCTCGGTGACCCGCACCACGGCCTCGCCCGCCTCGTCCGACGCGTCGAGGTCGATCGTGGCGGAGAACCCGAAGTCCTTGTCGCCGGCGGGGTCGGCGAAGATCTGCCGCGCATGCCAGACGCGCGCCGAGCCCGACGCGCCCGCCGCCCCGGACACCCCGGTGGCCCCGGCCTCGTCGAGCACCAGGTACTGCATAGAGCGGGCGTCGGCACCCGTCCCGATCTCGTCGTGCGCCTCGTAGTACTCCTCGAGCACGGCGTCCCACGCGTCCTCGCCGAAGCCCGCCGCACCGTCCAGCGCCGCGAGTCCGGCGACGTCGTCGGCGGCGGCGAGCAGCACCCGCTGGAACAGGGCGTTGCGCACGAGCACCCGGAACGCCCGCGGGTTCCCGGTGAGCCGCGAGGGCTGCGGCGGCGCGATCTCCTCGTGTTCCTCCGACGCGAGCAGGACGTCACCGTTCAGCAGGGCCTCCCACTCGTCGACGAGCGAGGAGTCGGTCTGCTTGACGACCTCGCCGAGCCACTCGATCAGGTCGTCGAGCTCCGGGGTGCGCTGTTCGTCGGCGATCGTCTGCCGCATCGTCCGGTACGCGTCGGACAGGTACCGGAGCACGAGCCCCTCGGAGCGGGTGAGCTGGTAGAACCGCACGAAGTCGCCGAAGGTCATCGCCCGCTCGTACATGTCGCGCACGACGGCCTTGGGCGAGAGCGCGAAGTCGAGGACCCACGGCTGCTCGGCGGCGTAGGCCTCGTAGGCGGCCGTCAACAGCTCGTCCAGCGGCTTGGGCCAGGTGACCTCTTCGAGCAGCTCCATCCGCTCGTCGTACTCGATGCCCTCCTGCTTCATCCGGGCGACGGCCTCGCCGCGCTCCTTGAACTGCTGCTGCGAGAGGATCGCCCGCGGGTCGTCGAGGGTGGCCTCGACGACCGAGACCATGTCGAGCGCGTAGCTGGGAGACGACGGATCGAGCAGCTCGAACGCCGCGAGCGCGAACGGCGAGAGCGGCTGGTTGAGCGCGAAGTTCGGCGCGATGTCGACGGTCAACCGGTACTCCCCGTCGACCTTCTCGATCACCCGCGCGTTGATGAGCGTCCGCGCGATGGTCAGTGCCCGCCGGGCCATCGCGAGCTGCCGCGACCGGGGCTCGTGGTTGTCGAAGACGAGCGACCGGACGGACTCGAACGCCGAACCGCCGCGCGCGACGACGGAGAGCACCATCGCGTGCGTGATCCGCATCCGCGAGACCATCGGCTCGGGCTCGGCCGCGATGAGCCGCTCGAACGACGCCTGGCCCCACGACACGAAGCCGTCCGGCGCCTTCTTCCGCTTGATCTTGTTCTTCTTCTTGGGGTCGTCGCCGGCCTTGGCGACCGCCCGGGCGTTCTCGATGTCGTGCTCCGGCGCCTCGGCGACGACGTCGCCCTCGGTGTCGTACCCGGCACGACCGGCTCGACCGGCGATCTGGTGGAACTCACGAGCAGACAGCTGTCGCATCTTCGTGCCGTCGAACTTCGTCAGCCCGGTGAGCAGCACCGAGCGGATCGGCACGTTGATGCCGACGCCGAGCGTGTCGGTGCCGCAGATCACCGGCAACAGCCCACGCTGGGCGAGCTGCTCGACGAGCCGCCGGTACTTCGGCAGCATGCCGGCGTGGTGGACGCCGATGCCCGCCCGGATGAGTCGGGACAGGGTCTGCCCGAACCCGGCGCTGAAGCGGAACCCGGCGATGGCCTCGGCGATCTGGTCTCGGCGTTCGCGTGACGCGACACGCGCCGACATGAGCGCCTGCGCCCGTTCGAGTGCGGCGGCCTGGGCGAAGTGGACGATGTAGATCGGCGCCTTGCCCTCCTCGAGCAGCCGTTCGACCGTCTCCTGCACGGGCGTCATCACGTACTCGTACTCGAGCGGCACCGGACGCGAGACCCCGGTGACCCGCGCGGTCGGCCGTCCGGTCCGGCGCGAGAGGTCGTCCGCGATGGTCGTGACGTCGCCGAGCGTCGCGGACATGAGCAGGAACTGCGCCCGTTCGAGGACGAGCAGCGGCACCTGCCACGCCCATCCGCGGTCGGGGTCGCCGTAGTAGTGGAACTCGTCCATCACGACGACGTCGACGTCGGCGTCCGGTCCCTGCCGGAGCGCGAGGTTCGCGAGGATCTCCGCCGTGCAGCACACGATCGGGGCATCGGCGTTGACGCTCGAGTCGCCCGTGACCATGCCGACGTTCTGGGCGCCGAACAGCTCGACGAGCTGGAAGAACTTCTCGGAGACGAGTGCCTTGATCGGCGCCGTGTAGTAGCTCCGCTTGCCCTCGGCGAGCGCGGCGAAGTGCGCACCCGCGGCGACGAGCGACTTGCCGGTGCCGGTGGGCGTCGAGAGCACGACGTTGGCGCCGGAGACGAGCTCGATCACGGCTTCGTCCTGCGCCGGGTAGAGCGGGCGCCCGCCCTCGGCAGCCCAGGCCGCGAACGCCTCGTACACGGCGTCCGGGTCGACGACACCGTCGACCGCCGCCGGCAGGGCGGCGACGAGCGGGGGCTGGGTGGTGACGTCGGTCATGGGACGATCCTCCCAGGTGGGTGGTGACGACGAGACGGACTGGAGGCGCGGCGCGGGCCGGCACCGCGCCTCCTGGGCCACGCATGGATGCGTCCGCATAGACTCACGTCGTGCGCGAACTCGGCTTCCTCTCCTTCGTCCCGAACCACGGCGGCACGGCCGGCGCCGCCGCTGCCCTCGAGGACGGCCTGCGGCTCTTCGAGACCGCCGAGTCGCTCGGGTACGGCACCGGCTGGGTCCGCGGGCGCCACTTCGAGCCGTTCCTGACCAGCCCGATGACCTTCTTCGCGGCCGCCGCCCAGCGCACCAGCACGATCGGCTTCGGCACCGCGGTCCTCGGCATGCGCTACGAGGACCCGATCCGCCTCGCCGAGGACGCCAGCACGGTCGACCTCCTCAGCGACGGCCGCGTGCAGCTCGGCATCTCGACCGGCATCGCGGGCTACGGCCCGATCCTCGACCCGGTGTTCGGCGCGTCCGACCGCAGCTTCCGCGACGAGGCCGAGGCGCGCGCGTCCCGCCTGCTCGAGGTGCTGCAGGGCGAGCCGCTCGGCACCGCCGGCAAGGGCTACGAGAGCATCCCGGCCGACGCCGACCTCACGCTGCAGCCCCTCAGCCCCGGACTCCGCGACCGCGTGTGGTGGGGCGGCGGCAGCATGGGCACCGCGGTGCGGACGGCCGAGAAGGGCCTGCTGCTGCACTGTTCGACCCTGAACACCGAGGACACCGGAGCGCCGTTCGCCGAGGCGCAGGCGGACCAGATCGCCGCGTACCGCGAGCGCTTCGCCCAGCTGCACCCCGACCGCACCCCGAAGGTCGCCGTCGGCCGGATCGTGGTCCCGCTGCTCGACGACCACGACCGTGCCGTGCACGAGGAGTTCCTCACCGGGTACGCGAGCGGCATGGACGACGAGGGGCGCCCGCTCTCGGGGAACCCGCCGTTCCGCTTCAGCAAGGTCGTCTCCGGCGAGCCGTCGGCCATCGTCGACGCGCTGCTCGCCGACCCGGCCGTGCGGTCGACCGACGAACTCGTGATCACCCTGCCCGCGAACGGTGACGCCGCGTCGCACGAGCGTATCCTGCGCATCGTCGCCGAGGACGTCGCACCGGCCGTCCGAGCCCGGTGATGCAGGGCATCCGGCGGGCCCGCACCAGGTGGTGGTGAGGCTCCCCGGGAGCCCGGCCGGATGACCATCTCGTCCCTGATCCGCACGGGATGGTGCACCCATCGTTCCACCTACCGAGTGGTTTGTCACACCGGATTGCGGTTCGTGGACCGAAAAGGTGACGTTCGTTCACTGGTTTCTCCCAGACTGGCGGAAGTCAACCGGTTGGCACCTGCCCCGGACAAGCGAATGCGCCCCCGCGCGGACGCGGGGACGCATTCTGGACGCACCAGGGCCACCAGGGCTCCATCGGCCGGATCAGGAGACCGTGTCGCACGCATGGCGACCCAGTTCTCGGTGCGCGCGCCGACGGTAACCAGCCGCCTGGCGCAGATCGATGTTACTGAATGATCACGGCGTCAGCGCGGAAACCGGACGACTTCACGCGGATTGGACCGTCACGGTGCCGGATTCGTCCGACACCGATGCGCCGACGTGCAGCGTGAAGGTGCCGGACTCGTGGGCCCATGCACCGTCCCAGTGCGCGAACGCCCGGGCCGGGACCTCGATCGAGACCTCGATGGACTCCCCCGCGTCGAGCCGCACGGGCGCGAAGCCGACGAGCCAGCGGACCGGACGGTCGACCGCCGAGGACTCCCGCGAGGCGTAGACCTGCACGACGTGCTTGCCGGCCCGGTCGCCCGTGTTCGCCACGGTCGCGGTGACGATGACCGCGTCGCCCTCGCGGACGGTCGGCGTCGCGGTGACGCCGTCGATCGTCCAGGTCGTGTAGCCGAGTCCGTGGCCGAACGGGTAGGCCGGCTCGGTGCCCGCGCGGAGCCAGGCCCGGTAGCCGATGTGCACGCCCTCGTCGTAGGACACCTTGCCGTCGACCGGGGTGACGTCCAGCACGGGCACGTCCGCCATCGTGACCGGCCAGGTGGTGGGCAGACGGCCGCCCGGCTCGCGAGCACCGGTGAGGACGTCGGCGAGCGCGTTGCCGTACTCCTGTCCGCCGAACCACGTGAGCAGGACCGCGGCGACGTCGTTCCGCCACGGCATCTCGACCGGCGAGCCGGCGTTCACGACGACCACGGTGTTCGGGTTCGCCGCGGCGACCGCACGGACCAGGTCGTCCTGGTGCCCGGGGAGCGCGAGCGAGGAGCGGTCGTAGCCCTCGGACTCGACCTTCGAGTTGGTCCCGACCACGACGACGGCGAAGTCGGCGCCACGTGCGGCGGCCACGGCCGCGTCGATCAGCACCGACGGGTCCTCGTCGCTCGGCTCGGTGCCGAACTGGTACGCGAGCACGCCGCCGAGGGTCTCGTCCTGGATGACGTCGTACTCGATGCGGATCGCGACGTCCTGGCCGGCCGTCACCGACACGGGCACCGAGCGTGCCGGCGGGTTGAGGAACGCTGCGCCGAGCTGGTCGCCCTCGAACGGGACGTCCTCGTCGAGCACGAGCTCGCCGTCGATCCACATGCGCGAGCGGCCCGCTGCACCGATGCCGATCCGGACCGTGCCGGTGGACGGCGCGGTGTAGGTCGTGGTGATGTCGAGCCGGTCGGCCTCGCGCGTGGGGGCGTCGCCGCCGAACCAGAACAGCGCGGTGGCGCGGCGGTCCTCGACGTACAGCTCGGTCCCGTCGCGCACGAAGGCGACGCGGGCGCCGGGCTCGCCGGTGCCGGGGTTGGTGATGGTGGACAGCGGGAACTCCGCGATTCCCTCCTGTACGACGGCACCGATCGCGTAGTCCACCGTGGCACCCGGGAACGCCGAACGGATCCCGTCGAGCGGCGAGACGACCTGCGACGGCACGACCGTGGCCGAGCCACCGCCCTGCGTGCGGGCCTGGTCGGCGTTGTGGCCGATGACGGCGATGCGGGAGACGGCGGGCGCGTCGAGCGGCAGCACGCCGGTGTTGCGGACGAGGACGGTGCCCTCGGCCTCGGCTTCGCGGACGAACGCGACGCCGTCCTCGACGTGCACGGGCTGCGCGGCCACGGGCTCGAAGCCCTCGAGTGCGCCCACGCGGGCGGCCAGGGTGAGGATGCGGCGGACCTTGCGGTCGATCGCCTCGATCGGCACGTCGCCGGACTGCACGGCGGCGAGCAGCGGCCCCTCGCTCCACCACTGGTTCGGCCCGGGCATCGCGACGTCCTGGGACGCCTTCGCCGAGTCGACCGAGCGGACACCGGTCCAGTCGGAGACGACGATGCCGTCGAAGCCCCACTCGGAGTTCAGCGGGGTCTCGAGCAGCTCGTTCTCGGACGCGGTGACGCCGTTGATCGAGTTGTACGACGACATGATCGCCCAGGCGTGCGCCTCGGTCACGGCCTTCTCGAACGCGAGCAGGTAGAGCTCCCGCAGGGCACGGTCGGAGACCTCGGTGGACGCGGTGAAGCGGTCGGTCTCGTAGTCGTTCGCGATGTAGTGCTTCGGGGTCGCGGCGACGCCGTTCTCCTGCACGCCCTCGACGTACGACGCCGCCAGGTCGCCGGTGAGCACCGGGTCCTCGCTGAACGCCTCGAAGTGCCGGCCGCCGAGGGGCGAGCGGTGCAGGTTGATGGTCGGGCCGAGGACGACGTCGACGCCCTTGCGGCGGGCCTCGACGGCCGCTGCGGCGCCGTAGCGCTTCGCGATCGCGCGGTCCCACGAGGCGCTCAGCGCCGTCGCGGACGGCAGGTTCAGCGACGGGTCGCGCTCGTCCCAGACCTCACCGCGGACGCCCGACGGGCCGTCCGACATCAGGATGCGGCGCAGCCCGATCTTCTCGATCGGCCAGGTGGTCCAGAAGTCGCGCCCCGTCAGGAGCTGGACCTTCTCGTCGGTGGTCAGCTGGCCGACGAGCGCCTCGATGCGCTCGGCCGTACTGGAGGCAGTTGTCACGTCGTCCACGGTAGTCACGGTGGTCGGTCCTTTCGTTCAGAGCCAGAACAGGTGGTCAGCGCACGCCGCGGATGCGGGACACCGAGGCGATGCCGAGCAGTCCGACGACGGCGCCGGTGATGAAGAAGCCGCTGTACCCGCCGGTGAGGGCGATCACGCCGGGGGCGGAGGCGGGGACGATCGACTGCGGCAGGGCCTGCGCGATGTTCACCACGCCGAGGTCCTTCGCGTTGTCCTCGTCGGAGGGGAGCACGTCGGTGATGAGGGCGAGGTCGACGGCGTAGAAGACACCCATCCCGGCGCCCATCACGAACTCCCCGACGAGCACCATGCCGAGCGACGGCGCGAGCGCGATGAGCACGAGGCCCACCACGCCGACGACACCGGCCACGGCGACGAAGAGCCTTCGGCGGCCGAGCCTGTCGGACAGCCACCCGGCGACGAGGGACGTGAGGACGATCCCCACGACGTTCCACAGCGTGCCCTGGAACACCGCGTTCGCGACGTGCTCGGACTCGACGCCGATGTCGTCGCGCAGGAAGTAGGTCAGGTAGCTCACCGCGGTGTACTGCGCGGCGACCATGAGGAAGCGGGTCAGCCAGGCCCAGCCGAGGTCGGGGTGCTTCACCGGGTTGAACACGAACGACCCGAAGACCTGCCCGACGCTGAGCTTCGACGTCGGCCGGTTGGTGAGCACGCGGTCGCGGAACACGAGCGCGTAGAGCACGACGACGATCGACCCGATCGCGCCGGGGATGATCATCTGCGTCGCCGAGGTCGAGAAGAGCTGCACGAGGAACGTGCCGCCGACGAGCGCGAGGTTCTGGGAGAGCCCGAGCAGCGCCGCGACCCGGCCGCGCTGGGAGCGCGTGACGTGGTCCGGCATGACGGCGGTCAGCGCCGCGATCGTGGCGTTGTAGGCGATCTGCGTGACGCCCCACGCGAGGACCAGCACGACGGTCGAGGTGGTCGTCGCGACGACCACGAGGCCCGCGAAGCCGACCACGGTGCCACCGATGATCCACGGACGACGCATGCCGAGCCTCCCGGCAGTCCGATCGCTGAAGCGACCGGCAAGGGGGTTGGCGACCATCGCGGCGAACGCGCCCACACCGAGTGCCAGGCCGAGCACGCCCGCCTGGTTGTCCGGCGCGATCTCGGCGACCTTCAGCGCCATGGCGACGAGCACCGGCGGCAGCAGCGCGATGTACAGGCCGAGCATCGCGATCGGCATGCCGAGCGTGTACATGAGCGGATTCCCCCGGCCGCGCGTGGGGGCGACGGCGGTCGGGGTGTCGTTGACGGTCAGGGCATCGTTGGCCACTGCAACCTCTTCTCGGGGACGCCGCCTGCGTCGGCGACTCGCACGCCTTCGTCGGCGGCTCGTGCCACCGTAACACCAAAACCAACCGGGGCTAGGTTTTCTGGGCGGTCGCCGAGAGCGGTACAGTCCTGCCATGGCACGACGGGGTTCGTACGCGAAGGGCATCGCGAAGCGCGAGGAGATCCTCACGACGGCGCTCGACCTCGTCGCGTCGCAGGGCTTCCGTCGCACGAGCATCAAGGACATCGCCGATGCCGTCGGGCTGACGCAGGCCGGGTTGCTGCACTACTTCGACTCGAAGGACGAGCTCTGGGTCGAGATCCTGCGGCGCCGCGACGAGATCGACCTGCAGCACGACTGGCACGCCTCGGACCCGGCAGCGCTGCTCGCCGCGATCGTGCGGCACAACGCCGAGGTCCCCGGCCTCGTGCAGATGTTCGTCAACCTCTCCGCCGCAGCCGCGACCGACCCGGAGCACCCGGCGCACGAGTACTTCCGCGAGCGCTACGAGCGCAGCCGCCGCGACCTGTCCTCCGACTTCCGCGCCATGCAGGAGGACGGACGACTCCGCGTGGACGTCGACGTCGAGGAACTGACGAGCGTGCTGCTCGCGGTCTCGGACGGCATGCAGATCCAGTGGCTGTTCGACCCGTCGCGGGACATGGCGCAGCACGTCGAGCTCGTCGCACGGCTCGCGATCGCCCAGGTCGCCCCCACCGCCTGACCCCGGGCAACGGGGTACGGACAGGGCCTGGTCGGGTCAGGTCGCGCCGGGCAGGATGGAGCCAGCCCGCGAGGGCGACCCGACGACGATGTGGAGTGACGCGATGACGCGTGTAGTGGTGACCGGCGGCAGTGGGAAGCTCGGGCGAGCGGTGGTCCGCGACCTCGATGCGCACGGGTACGACGTGGTCCTGGTCGACCGCGTGCCCTTCCCCGACAAGCCCGAACGGGTGCAGTTCGTCCGCACCGACCTCACCGACCACGGCCAGGTGCTGAACGTCCTGCTCGGCGTCGACGACCGGTACGACCACGTCGACGCCGTGGTGCACCTCGCGGCGGTCCCCGCTCCGGGGCAGGTCCCCGACGTCGCGCTCATCACGAACAACGTGACGTCGTCGATCAACGTCTTCCACGCCGCTCGTGCCGCGAAGATCAAGAACCTGGTGTGGGCGTCGAGCGAGACCCTGCTCGGCATCCCGATGGGTGAGCACCACCCGCCGTACCTGCCCGTCGACGAGGAGTTCGCGGTGCGCCCGCAGTCGTCGTACTCGCTCGGCAAGGCGGTGGAGGAGGAGATGGCCCGCCACTTCACCCGCTGGGACCCGGAGCTGAAGATGATCGGTCTGCGGTTCTCGAACGTGATGGACGAGACCGACTACCCCGCGTTCCCCTGGGACGCCACCCCCGAGGCGAAGACGTTCAACCTCTGGTCGTACATCGACTCCCGCGACGGCGCCCAGGCCGTGCGCAAGGCCCTCGAGGCCGAGCTCACCGGATTCGAGGCGTTCGTGATCGCGAGCCCGGACACCGTCATGGACACCCCGACGATCGAGCTCGTCGAGCGCTACGTGCCGGACATCGAGCGCCGCGCGGACATCGACGGCGTCAGCTCGCTGCTCTCGTCGGAGAAGGCCCGCGAGCTGCTCGGCTACGCCCCCGAGCACAGCTGGCGCGACCACCGCGCCTGATCGTCAGGCGGCCGGGACGAGCAGGCCGTCGAGCACCAGGTCGCGCGCCGCCGGCAGCAGGTCGGCGGCGAGCACCTGCTCGTCCACCCCGGTGATCTGCGCGAGGGCGCCGACGATCGCCGCCACCGACAGCTCCCCGTCGCAGGCCCCGACGAACGCGGCGAGCGCGGTGTCGGCGTCCACGCGGCGTCCGAGTCCGCCGCCCTGCACGAGCGTCATCACGGTCGGGTCGTCGTTGCCCGGCCAGTAGAAGCGCTCCTCGGTGACGTCGCCGGCGACCGCGAGGTGGGCGGCGGCGAGCGCGACGTCGTCGTGCGCGGCGAGCCACGCGGCCGCGTCGAGGACCCGCGCCACCGTCGCGCCGAGACCCGCGGGGTTGGAGCCGAGCGTCTCGGGGACGCGCTCGAAGCGGCGGAGGTGGGCCGCGCCTCCCGGCCGGGGCTTCCGGACCACGACGTACCCGAAGCCGACGCCGGTCACCCGACGGTCCGCGAAGTCGTCGAGCCACGCGCCGACCAGCCGGTCGAACTCGGGCGTCCCGGGCTTCGTCCCGCCGTCCCGGATCCACGTCTCGGCGTAGGCCGTCGGGTCCTGCCGTTCCCGCTCGACGACCCAGGCGTCGAGCCCGAGCCCGTCGGTGTCGGCGCGCTCGAACCAGGACCGCACGCGATCGAGGCCGTCCGTGCCCCAGTGGTACTCCCAGTTGCCGAGCAGCTGCGCGGTCCCGCCGGGTTCGAGGTGCTCGCCGAGTCCGGTGAGGACGGTCTCGACGAGGGCGTCGCCGACCATGCCGCCGTCGCGGTACTCGTAGGCAGGAACGCCCTCGCTGCGGGGTGTGATGACGAACGGCGGGTTCGAGACGATGCGGTCGAAGCGCTCGCCCGCGACCGGTTCGAACAGGGAGCCGAAGCGGAACTCGATGCCGTCGATGCCGTTGAGCTGTGCGTTGAACCGGGCGATGTCGAGTGCCCGGCGGGAGATGTCGGTGGCGACGACCTCGTCGGCGAAACGTCGGGCGTGTATCGCCTGGATGCCGCAGCCGGTGCCGAGGTCGAGCACGCGACGGACGGGCACGGGGACCTGCAGGCCGGAGAGCGTCGTGGTGGCACCGCCGATGCCGAGGACGTGCTCCTCGCCGAGGGCCGTTCCGAGTGCGAGTTCGCCGAGGTCCGAGACGATCCACCAGCTGCCGGCGCCGATGTCGTCGACGAAGGCGTAGGGGCGGAGGTCCACGGCGGGAGCGACGGAGTCGGCGTCGACGCGGACCAGACCGCTCGCTTCGACGGACTGCACGCTGGCGGACGGGAACGCGGCGTCAGCGTCGGCACGACGGACCGGGAGCCCGAGCACGAAGAGCGTCGCGAGGGTGCCGAGCGGTGTCGTGTCGCGGGCGGCGAGCGCCCGGAGCGCCGCGACGCGCGAACCGCGGTGGAGCGACGCGGCGGCCTCGGCGCCCCACAGGGCGTCGACGCGCTCGACCGTGAACCCGGCGTCGGTCAGGTCCTGGCGCAGCGCGTCTGTGACGGCGGCGTCGGCGCCGATCGTCGGGAGCGTGTGCGGGGTCCGGGCGGACGCGGCGGAGGCGGCGTTCACGCGGCGCCCTCGACGAGGTCCGTGCGCATGAGCGCAGCGGGGACCTCCCACGCGAACACGAGGTCGAGGAGCCCGGGGAACCGCTCCTCGACGTCCTCGATGCGGACGCGGCTCGACCGGGTGAGCCCCTCCTGGTGCTGCTCGAGGAGCCCGGCCTCGCGCAGGACGCGGAAGTGGTGGGTCAGCGTGGACTTCGGCCGGTCGATGCCGACCCAGCCGCAGCTGCGGATGCCACCGGCGGCGTCGACGAGGTAGCGGTGCAGGATCGCGAGCCGGATCGGGTCGCTCAGGGCGTCCATCACGACCGGCAGGTCCATCTCGGCCACGGTCGGCTGCGGCAGGTGTTCGGGAGCATCCACGGTCGCGGGCATGGACGGGACGCTACCACCGTTCCGCTCGTAGTACGACTTGCGTCGTACAGCACGACTCGATACTGTACGACTCTCTTCGTACTGTCCCGCTCGCAACGGAAGGTGGCGCACATGGCGCAGTCAGCTCGCTCGGTCGCCGGGTTCTGGATCCTGGCGGCGATGCTCCTCGTGTCCGTCGCCTCGTCGGCGGTCCCCTCGCCGATCTACCCCGTGTACGCCGCGGAGTGGCACCTCACCCCGCTCATGCTCACCGGCGTGTTCGCCATCTACGTCGCGGGGCTGCTGGCCAGCCTGCTCGTCGCCGGGCGCCTGTCCGACCACGTCGGCCGCAAGCCCGTGCTCGTCGTCGGCGGCCTCGGCGTCGCACTGTCCCTCGGGCTCTTCGCGGTCGCGGACGGTGTCGGCGCACTGATCGTGGACCGCATCGTGCAGGGCGTCTCCGTCGGACTGCTCATCGGCGCCCTCGGAGCGGCACTCATCGACAACCCGCTCGAGCGCTTCCCCACCCTCGCCGGGGTGCTGAACGGCGTCATCCCGCCGATCGCCCTCGCGACCGGTGCGATGTCGAGCGGCGCCCTCGTGCAGTGGGGTCCCGCGCCCGAGCAGCTCGTGTACCTGCTCTTCGGCGCGCTGCTCGTCCTCATGGTGATCGCACTCGTCGTCGTCCCCGAGCGGGTCACCCCGCGACCGGGTGCCCTCCGCTCCCTGGTCCCCCGGATCAGCGTGCCCCGGTCCTCGCGGCGGCTGTTCCGCAGCGTCGCCGGATCGCTCATCGCGAGCTGGGCCCTCGGCGGGATGTTCCTGTCGCTCGTCCCCTCGGCGCTCGGCGCGGTCTTCGGCATCACGAACCACTTCGCCGCCGGGGCCCTGATCGCCGTCGTCACCGGGGTCGGCGCGCTGACCGGCCTCGCGACGCAGCGGATGGACGCCCGTCGCGCGGTCCTGATCGGCCTGGTCGCCCTCGTGCTCGGACCGATCGTCACGGTGGCGTTCGTGATGGCGCACTCCCTGCCCGGCCTCGTCGTGGGCAGTGCGATCGCGGGCGTGGGCTTCGGCGCCGGGTTCCAGGCACCGCTGCGGATGCTGCTCGCCACCGCGGCACCGACGCACCGGGCGGGGCTGCTCTCCACGATCTACGTCGTGAGCTACCTGGCGTTCGGCGTGCCGGCCGTCGTCGGAGGGCTGCTCGAGCCGACCGTGGGGCTCGTGCCGGTCATCGCCGGGTACGGGGCGTTCATCGTCCTCGCCGCGGTCGTCGCCCTCGTGCTGCAGCTCGTGTCGCGGGACGCCGCCGCCGTCGAGGAGCAGGCCGCCGAGGTGCTCGAGCGCACCTGCACCGGCTCGGTCTGGGTGTCCCCCGCCGAGTAGGCGCGACCGGCGCGCGGTTCAGTGCCCAGGCCGCGCCCGCTTCGCGCCGCGCCCGCGCACCCCGACCGTCCGAGCAGCACCGGTGTGCGCCGCGTCGACGTCCGCCTTGCCGCGGTCGGCGGCGTTCCGGAGCCACTGCGGCCCGTGCGCCTTCGCCCAGTCCCAGAAGCGGTGCAGCTGGGCACGGAGCCACGTGATGATCCGGTGGAAGAAGTGGAACTCGCTCGCGAGGATCGTGAGCCCGATGAAGACCACCAGCCACCCCGGCCCGGGCAGCGGCACGAGGATCAGCCCGATCACGACGACGAGCCCGCCGACGATCCCGACGAGCACCTTGTAGAAGAGGTGCAGGTGGGGACGCGCGTGGATCCAGGCGCGGACGTCGTGGAACCACTGGAACCGCCGGTGCGGCGTCTCGGCACGTTCGACCGCGTCGGTCCGGTCGTTCGGGTCGCCTTCCATGTGCCGCAATGTAGGGCGCGCGGCTGGGAAACCGCGGCGCGCGCGGTGGACGTGCGGTGCGTCCGTGACGGGAGGCGCGTGGCGGGGGCGACCCGCGCCTCCCGTCAGACGGTGTGGGCCAGGAGGCTCGTCACGCGTGCGCCACGCAGGTCGCGGCCCACGGGACGGCGGCGAGGCGCGCCTCCGGGATCGGTTCCCCACCGATGGCACAGCGGCCGTAGGTCCCGGCGTCGAGCCGCGCGAGCGCGGCGTCCACCAACCGGATCCGCGCGCGGGCGTCGTCCCGCACGGCGCCGAGCGAGCCGCGCTCCCAGGCGAGGGTCGCGCCCTCGGGGTCGTGCTCGTCGTCGGAGTTGGCGTCCTGCCGGGCGTCGCTGACGTCCCGCATGCTCCGCTCGACGTCCGCGAGGAGCCGCTCGTTGCGCGCCCGCTCCGCGACCAGTGCCTGGCGAGGGTCGTCCATGCCGGACACCGTAGTCGGCCCGGAATGGCCGTGCTGTCGGATGCGTTCGTATCGACATGACGAAGATCGGGTTCCTGTCGTTCGGACACTGGCGCGACGTGCCGGGGTCGAAGGTGCGCAGCGGTCGTGAGGCCCTGGTCCAGGCGATCGACCTCGCGGTCGCCGCCGAGGAGGCGGGCGTCGACGGCGCGTACTTCCGCGTCCACCACTTCGCGCCCCAGCAGGCGGCGCCCTTCCCGTTGCTCTCCGCGATCGCAGCGAAGACCAGCCGCATCGAGATCGGCACCGGCGTCATCGACATGCGCTACGAGAACCCGCTGTACATGGCGGAAGAGGCGGCTGCGACCGACCTCATCTCCGGTGGTCGACTGCAGCTCGGGGTCTCCCGGGGCTCACCCGAGACCGCCCTCGCCGGTTACCAGCAGTTCGGCTACGTGCCGGACGCCTCCGACGAGAACGGCGGGGACATGGCGCGGGCGCACACGTCGGTGTTCCGACGGGCGATCGCCGGTGAACCGATGGCGAACGCGAACCCGCAGATGACCGGCTCGGTCGGGTCCCTGCCGATCTCGCCGCTCTCCGACTCGCTCGGCGACCGCATCTGGTGGGGCGCCGGCACCCGGGCCACCGCGGAGTGGACGGCCGAGCAGGGCATGAACCTCATGTCGTCGACCCTGCTGACCGAGGACACCGGTGTGCCGTTCGACGAGCTCCAGGCCGAGCAGATCGAACGCTTCCGTCGGGTCTGGGCCGAGTCCGGCTGGGAGCGGACCCCTCGGGTCTCGGTGTCCCGCAGCATCATCCCGATCATCGACGACGAGTCGCGGCACTACTTCGGTGTCCGGGCACAGGTCGAGGGCCAGGACCAGGTCGGGCACCTCGACGGCGGGCTCGCCCGGTTCGGCCGGTCGTACATCGGGTCCCCGGAGGACCTGGTGGCCGAACTCGCGGCGGACCAGGCCGTGCGGGCTGCCGACACCGTGCTCGTCACCGTGCCGAACCAGCTCGGCGTCGAGTTCAACGCCCGGCTGCTCGCCTCGGTGAAGGACGTCATGCGCGAGGTGGACGCGGCGCCCGTCCCGGCCTGACGGGCGGTCAGGCGACGGCGGTCGGGTCCGGGGTCGGCGGGGCCGGCGGGGTCGTCGCCGGTGCGGGCGCGGTCGTCGCCGGTGCGGGCGCGGTCGTCGCCGGTGCGGGCGGGGTCGTCGCCGGTGCGGGCGGGGTCGGCGCCGGTGCGGGTGCGGGCCAGACGAGCCGGAAGCGTTCGCACACGACCGGCATCCGCGGATCGAACCCGCGCGGGTCCTCCGAGTGCGCGCGCCAGTACGCCTCGTGCACCCGGCGCCAGTGCGCGAGCGTCCGGTCGCCCTCCCCCTCGGCCCGGGCGTGGACCGCATCGACCTCGTCGAAGGGGACGATCCGGACGCTCGTCGTCTCGACGACCGCCCGCGGTGCCCCGGTGGAGTCCGTGACGATGCCGATGTCCCCGACCTCCGGCACGCGGTCCCCGGACGCCTCGTAGTCCCAGAACGACGACGCCGTCCCGTCCTTCACCCCGCGCAGCACGAGGTCGAGCAGATCGTCCGCCTGCGCCGGCGTCGCGCCGAACGACCACGCCTCCGGCAGGGCCGTCGGCAACTCCGGTCGCTCGTCGCGCCGGTCACGCCAGAAGTCGTCGAGCGTCGAGGTCACCCGCTCGACGCTACTGCACGCGGGTGGTCCCCCTTCCTGCCGACACCCGGGCTGGGACTGTGGCCGCTTCCCGCACTCCCGTAGCGTCGACGTGCACCTTCCCACGCACCCCGAGGAGCACCCCGTGACGCTGCCGGCCGCCGGCTGGTTCCCCGATCCGCAGGACGCGAGCCGCCTGCGCTGGTGGGACGGGCGTGCCTGGGGAGCGGCGACACGGGTGCTGCCGAGCCGGACCGAGCCGATCGTCCCGGTGGTCGTCGCACCCGTCGGACCGTCGTTCTCGGTGCAGCCGGCGGCGATCCGGACGCGTTCCTGGGCGTCCGGGGGCTCCGGCGTCCACCGGTTCAGTGCGTTCTCGACCCTGGCGGTGCTGCTCGCGGTGGCCTCCGTGGTGGTGAACCCCTGGGGAGCGAGCAGTGCGGCGGCGATCGTGGCGGGGCTGCTCGGCGTCGCGTGGCCGGGGGCGACCGGGGGCTGGCGGGTGCTGGCGCGCAGTGCTTCGGCGAGCGCCCTGGTCCTCGCGGTGGCGTCCGCTGCCGTGGCGGCGTCCGCGCAGTTCCACCTGTTCTGACTTCGTGAGCAGGAATGGTCGGGTGCCGTCAGGCGACCCGACCGTTCCTGCTCACGAAGTACGCCGCGCCCGCGGGTGCGCCGTTTGGTACACGTCCCGCAGCATGTCCGCCGTCACCATCGTGTAGATCTGCGTCGTCGCCACGCTCGCGTGCCCGAGCAGCTCCTGCACGACCCGCACGTCCGCTCCCCCCTCGAGCAGGTGCGTCGCGAACGAGTGCCGGAACGTGTGCGGCGACACGTGCTCGGAGAGCTCCGCACGCTCCGCTGCCGCCTGGATCACGAGCCACGCACTCTGCCGTGACAGCCGTGCGCCCCGGGCGCCGAGGAACAGCGCCGGCGTCGACGCTCCCCGTGCCGCGAACACCGGCCGCGCCCGCACGAGGTACGCGTCGATCGCCGCTCGCGCGAAACTGCCGAGCGGCACCACCCGCTGCTTGTTGCCCTTGCCGGTGACCTTGACGACGGACAGCCCGTCGTCGAGGTCACCGGAGCCGTCCGACAGCGTCGTCACGTCGTCGACAGAGAGCCCGACGGCCTCCGAGATGCGCGCTCCCGTGGCGTAGAGGAGTTCGAGCAACGCCCGGTCCCGCAGCCCCACGAGGTCGTCGGCGGCACCGTCGGGCGACCCGGCGGACGCGGCCCCGAGCAACCGCTCCATGTCGTGCACGGAGATCGCCTTCGGCAGCCGCATCGGGGCCTTCGGCGGCCGCACGGATGCGCCGGGGTCGAGCTGGAGCCACCCCTCGCCGGCGGCGAACGCGGTGAACGACCGCACCGAGCTGAGCATGCGTGCCACCGACCTCGGCGCGAGCGGGCCGGACGGTCGGGTCGCGAGGTGCTCGACGAACCCCGCGAGGTCCGCGCGCGCGATCCTCCCGACGTCGTCGAGCACCGCCGGTCCCCCGGCACGGTCGGCGCCGTTCGACTCCACGACCGGAGCCGTCGCGAGCCATTCCGCGAACGTCAGCAGGTCCCGCCGGTAGGCCGACAGCGTGTGCTGCGAGAGCCCCCGCTCGATCGCGATGTGCCGCAGGTACGTCTCCGTGGCACGCTCGAACGGGATCACTCCACGAGGCTAGCGCCGCTCGGGGAGCGTCAGTGCAGCGACCCGTCCGGCTCCCCCACGCGGAACCCGGTGAAGGCGACGGTCAGTCCCGCGCGGGACGGTGCCGCACAGAGCAGCCCCGCCGACACGCGGGCGTCGGGGTCGAGGTACGCCACCCGCACGAGCCGCGGCGGCTCGTCGTCCGCCCACGCCCGGATCGTCACGGCGTCGCCGTCGCGGCTGGCCCGGACCGTGACGACCCGACCGGTCCACTCCGGCACGGGCGCCACCGACCAGTCCGACGCATCGCGCGTGACGACGGCTCCGACCTGGGGCGTCCCGTCGGCGAACTCGACGCCGGCCTTGATCCAGTTCCGCTCGTCGACCCGCAGGAACACCCCCGCCTGGTCGAACTGCTCCGTGTAGTCGAGCACGAACGACACCTCGACCGAGAACGCCCCGTCGACCGGGCGGAGCAGCGCGTGCTCGGAGTCGTGCACGAACCCGTACGAGGTGGTGCGCCAGGCGTCACTGCCCTCGACGGCCGTCACCCGCAGGACCTCGCCGTCGAGCGTGGCCGCCGCGGGCTCGTGCGTCCACTGCCCCTGGTCGAGCAGCGCCGCGAGGCTCATGCGGCACCCCGCTCGAGCGCGTCCACCGCGAGCACGGCCACGACGAGCCCGGAGTTGTGCAGCCGACCGTCGAGGATCGCCTCCACCAGCTCGGCCCGGGGCACCCACCGCTTCACGATGTCGGCCTCTTCCGCTTCGCGGTCGAACGCCGTCGCGGTCGCGCGCACCCCACGGGCGCGGTAGATCTGCAGGAACTCGTCGCTGCCGCCGGACGAGGTGTTGTAGGTGACGAGGGGCTCCCAGTCGTCGGCCTCGAGGTCGGCCTCCTCCGCCAGCTCGCGCTGTGCCGCGGTCAGGTGGTCCTCGCCCGCCATGTCGAGCAGCCCCGCCGGCAGCTCCCAGTCGCGCATCCGCACCGGGTGCCGGTACTGCTGGATGACGAGCACGCGGCCCTCGTCGTCCTCGGCGTAGACCGCGACGGCACCGGTGTGGTCGATGTACTCCCGCACCATCGTCTCGTCGTGGTACGCGATGCTGTCGCGGCGCACGTCCCAGACGGCGCCCTCGTACACGACGGTGGACTCGGTGACCTCGAACGAGGCGGGTTCGTCAGCGATGGGTGCGTCAGTCACGCGACCATCCTGGCACTGGCGCGCCCCGCTCGGCGGCAACGCGAAGCGTTGCGCGGGGCGCGCCGACCGAGCCTTCGAGGGAGGACGGTGCCAGCTGGCACCGCGCCTCCAGTCAGAGACCACTCGCGTTACGCGACCTGCTCCTCTTCCTGCGGGTCGAAGAGGCTCGACGCCTCGTGCCGCTCGATCGCGGCACCGACGAGCCCCGCGAACAGCGGGTGCGCGTCCGTCGGACGCGAGCGCAGCTCGGGGTGCGCCTGCGTCGCGATGTAGAACGGGTGCACCTCGCGCGGCAACTCGACGTACTCCACCAGCGTGCCGTCGGGCGACGTGCCCGAGAACACCAGGCCGGCGTCCGCGATCTGCTGGCGGTACTTGTTGTTCACCTCGTAGCGGTGACGGTGCCGCTCGGACGCCTCGGGAGCCCCGTACAGCGACGCCGCGAGCGACCCCTCGGTGAACGTCGCCGGGTAGAGGCCGAGGCGCATGGTCCCGCCGAGGTCGCCGCCCGCGATGATGTCCACCTGCTCCGCCATGGTCGCGATGACCGGCGTCGAGGTCTCCGGGTCGAACTCGGTGCTCGACGCGTCGGTCAGGCCGACCTCGTGCCGGGCGTACTCGATGACCATGCACTGCAGGCCGAGGCAGAGGCCGAGCGTCGGGATGCCCTGCTCACGCGCGAACCGCAGTGCGCCGAGCTTGCCCTCGATGCCGCGCACGCCGAACCCGCCGGGGATGCAGATGCCGTCGACGTCGCCGAGCTGCTTCGCCGCACCCTCGGGCGTGGTGCAGTCGTCGGACACGACCCACTTCAGCGTGACCTTCGCGTCGTGCGCGAAGCCACCCGCACGGAGCGCCTCGGTGACCGACAGGTACGCGTCCGGCAGGTCGATGTACTTGCCGACCAGGGCGATCGTGACGTCCTTCTTCGGCTCGTGCACGGCACGCAGGACCGGGGTCCACGAGGTCCAGTCGACCGGACCCGCCGCGAGCCCGAGCGCGTCGACGATGACCTGGTCGAGGCCCTGGTTGTTCAGCAGGGTCGGGAGGTCGTAGATCGACGGCACGTCCACCGCGTTCACCACGGCGTCCTCGTCGACGTCGCACATCAGCGCGATCTTCTTCTTGTTCGAATCCGACACCGGACGGTCGCTCCGCAGGACCAGCGCGTCCGGCTGGATGCCGATCGAGCGGAGTGCGGCCACCGAGTGCTGCGTCGGCTTCGTCTTCTGCTCGCCCGAGGCGTTCATGAACGGGACGAGCGACACGTGCACGAAGAACACGTTGTTACGGCCGAGCTCGTGGCGGACCTGCCGCGCTGACTCGATGAAGGGCTGGGACTCGATGTCGCCGACCGTGCCGCCGACCTCGGTGATGATGACGTCGGGCTGCGGGTCGTTCTGCGCCTGCTCGCGCATCCGGCGCTTGATCTCGTCGGTGATGTGCGGGATGACCTGCACGGTGTCGCCGAGGTACTCGCCCCGACGCTCCTTCGCGATCACCGTCGAGTAGACCTGGCCGGTCGTGACGTTCGCGGACTGCGACAGGTTGATGTCGAGGAAGCGCTCGTAGTGCCCGATGTCGAGGTCCGTCTCCGCGCCGTCGTCGGTCACGAAGACCTCGCCGTGCTGGAACGGGTTCATGGTGCCCGGGTCCACGTTGAGGTACGGGTCGAGCTTCTGCATGACGACCTTGAGGCCGCGAGCCGTGAGGAGGTTGCCGAGGCTGGCCGCCGTCAGGCCCTTGCCGAGGGACGAGACGACCCCGCCGGTCACGAAGATCTGCTTCGTCACCTTCGGGGTCGCGTTCGAAGAATTGGTTCCGCCGCTGAGAGTGTCCGCCACGGGATTCCATCGTACGTCAGAACTGCCAGGAGGCGCGACCTCGGTTCGCCGTGGGCGTTGCGTCGGGCGTGTGGCCGGGTCTCCGGGCCGTGGTCGCGCCGTGCGGCGAGGTCCGCCGCCCGGTGCGAGGCGGGCGCGAGCCGCGCCTCCTGGATCGGCGTGCGGCGACGCGATCAGGCCTTCTGGCCGGCGACGTCGAGCAGCTCGCGCGCGTGCTCCATGCCGCTGGCGCTGTCCCCGAGCCCGGAGAGGAGCCGCGCCATCTCCTGCAGACGGTCCTCGCCCTCGAGGCGACGGACGCTCGACGACGTGACCGCCCCGCTGGCGTCCTTCACGACGTTGAGGTGGTTGTTCGCGAACGCCGCCACCTGCGCCAGGTGCGTCACGACGATGACCTGCGTGCGTTCCGCGAGCTTCGCCAGACGACGACCGATCTCGATCGCCGCCGCGCCGCCGACGCCGGCGTCGACCTCGTCGAAGACGAACGTCGGCACCGTCGTGCTGCCCGCCATGACCACCTCGATCGCCAGCATGACGCGGGAGAGCTCGCCACCCGACGCACCCTTGCCGATCGGCCGGGGGTCGGTACCGGAGTGCGGCTGCAGCAGGATCGACACCTGTTCGCGGCCGTGGCGCCGGTAGTCGCCCGCGTCCGAGAGCTCGACCACGAGGGTCGCCCCGGCCATCGCGAGGGACTTCAGCTCGGCGGTGACGCGCTTGGCGAGGTCCTTCGCCGCCTTGGTCCGTGCCGTCGTCAGGGCCGCGGCGGCGCCGGCGAGCGTCTGCTCGTCCTGCTCGACCGCCTGCTGCAGTGCCACGATGCGGTCGTCGTCGCCGTCCAGTTCGAGCAGCCGATCACTCGCGCGCTGCCCGTAGGCGATCACGTCGTCGACGGTCTCGCCGTACTTGCGCGTGAGGCCGGCGAGCAGCGCCCGCCGCTCGTTGATGAGTTCGAGGTCGTGGCCGGCGTCGGGCTCGAGCGAGCCGAGGTAGCTCGACAGGCTCGCGGAGGCCTCGGACGCCTGGATGCCGAGCTCCGTGAGCTGCTCGAGCACGGGCTGCAGTTCGGCGTCGGACGCCGCGACCCGCTCGATCGCCCGGCGAGCGGACTCGACGAGGCCCACGACGTCCTGCACGCCGTCGAGCGACTCGCTCGAGAGGGCTTCGTGCGCGAGGCCCGCGGACAACCGGAGTTCTTCGAGGTTCCCCAGGCGCTCGGCACGGTCGGCCAGCTCGACGTCTTCGCCGGGCTGCGGGTCCGCCGCCTCGATCTCGTCGGACGCCGCGCGGATGCGTTCGGCCTCGGCCACCCGGTCGTCACGGTCACGGGTGAGGGTCTCGAGCTCGCCGGTGTGCTGCTGCCAGGTGTCGTAGGCCCGCACGTACGCCGCGAGGACCTTCTCGAGCGCCGGACCGCCGAAGCCGTCGAGTGCGGCACGCTGAGCCGTCGCCGAGGTCAGCCGGATCTGGTCCGACTGTCCGTGCACGGTGACCAGCTGGTCCGCGAGCTCGCCGAGCACCGCGACGGGAGCACTGCGACCGCCGACGGTCGCGCGGCTGCGACCTTCGGCGGAGACCGTGCGCGTCAGGATGAGCTCGCCGTCCTCGACGGTGCCACCGGCGTCCTCGACACGTTCGGCGACGGCGTCGTGCTCGGGCACGTGCCAGCGCCCCTCGACCACGGCGGTCGACGCGCCGCGGCGGACGGACCCCGCGTCGGCACGGGCGCCGAGGAGCAGCCCGAGCGCGGTCACGATCATCGTCTTGCCCGCACCGGTCTCACCGGTCACCACGGTGAAGCCGGGGCCGAGCTCGAGGGTGGTCTCGCCGATGACCCCGAGGTCGGAGATGGAGATCTCCTCGATCACAGGGTGTCCTCGTCGTCCTGCTGCGGGCCGCGCCACCCGGCGACCGGGAGCTGGAACTTCGCCACGAGCCGATCGGTGAACGGGGCGTCCTTGAGGCGGGCGACACGCACCGGGTCCGGCGAGCGCCGGACCTCGACGCGGGCACCCGGAGGGAGGTCGTGCGTGCGTCGACCGTCGCACCACAGGACGCCGACACCGCTCGTGCGACGCAGCACCTCGATCGCGAGGGTGCAGTCCGGGCCGACCACGATCGGCCGCGCGAAGAGGGCGTGGGCGCTCAGCGGCACCATGAGGAGCGCGTCGACGTCGGGCCAGACGATCGGCCCGCCCCCGGAGAACGAGTAGGCCGTGGAGCCGGTCGGGGTCGACACGACGACACCGTCGCAGCCGAACGAGGACAGCGGGCGGCCGTCGACCTCGGTCACGACCTCGAGCATGCGTTCCCGGGAGGCCTTCTCGATGGTCGCCTCGTTCAGCGCCCAGGACGAGTAGACGACCTCGTTGCCGACGACGACGTCCACCTGCAGGGTGACGCGTTCCTCGACGTGGTACTCGCCGGACAGGGCTCGTTCGACGGTCGCCCGGAGCCCGTCCCGCTCGCTCTCGGCGAGGAACCCGACGTGTCCGAGGTTGACGCCGACGATCGGGGCGCCCGTCCCGCGCACGAGCTCGGCCGCGCGGAGGATCGTGCCGTCGCCACCGAGCACGATGACGATCTCGAGCTGGTCGGCCTGGACGTCGACGCCGAGGATGTCGACCTGCCCGACCGAGGCTTCGGCGCGGCGGATGTCGGCGTACTCGTCGAACGGCATGACCGGGACGAGACCGGCGGCGTGCAGGAGGTCGCAGACCTCGACCGCAGCGTCGATCGAGTCGCGGCGGCCCGTGTGGGACACCAGGAGGATGTGCCGGTCGTCGCTCATGCCGTCCCTTCCGTCAGTTCGGTCGCCCGGACGATCCATTCTGTCGGATTGGTACCGACATCCCGCTGGAAACGCGCCAGGTACTCGTGGTTGCCGTGCGTGCCGACGATCGGCGACGCCGCGAGCCCCGAGGTGCCCAGACCGAGGTCCCACGCTGCCCAGAGGACGTTCATGAGCGCGTCGTTCCGGAGCGCCGGGTCACGGACGATGCCCTCACGGACACCGCCGCGGCCGACCTCGAACTGCGGCTTCACGAGCAGGACGAAGTCGTCGGCGGGGACGGACTCGACCAGCGCCGGCAGGACGAGCCGGAGCGAGATGAACGACAGGTCCCCCACCACGAGGCTCGTCTCGGCCGCGGCGGGGTCGAGCGCGAGGTAGGCCTCGGCCGTGAGGTTGCGCGCGTTCGTGCCCTCGACGACGGCGACACGGGAGTCGAGCGCCACGACGGGGTCGAGCTGCCCGTGCCCGACGTCGAGCGCCACCACCCGTCGTGCGCCGCGGCTCAGGAGCACCTGGGTGAACCCTCCGGTGCTCGCACCGACGTCGAGCGCGACACGGTCCGACGGATCGACGCCGAACGTGTCGAGCGCGCCGAGGAGCTTCAGCGCAGCACGCGACACCCATTCATCCGCACCGGCGACGTGGATCGGGGCCGACGGTCGCACCGGCGCCGACGGCTTGACGACCGCGGTGCCGGCCACGGTCACGCGGCCGTCCTGGATCAGTTTCGACGCTGCCGTGCGGGACTTCGCGAGCCCGCGGGAAGCGAGGAGGGCATCGAGCCGGACGGGCCGTTCGTCCTGCAGTGTCTCGTCGCCGTTGCCGTGCTCGTCAGGCACTCGTGCTGCCGCCGCTCTCGAGACGGGTCCGCAGTTCGTCGTGCAGCGCGGAGAACGCATCGGCGCGCTCGGCCAGCGGCAGCGATTCGGCCGCGGCGGTGCGCTGCCCGAAGTCGTCCGTCACGGCATGGTCGTCCGTCCGCACCTGGTCCGGATCGCCCGGGCGGGCGTCACGCTCGGGGTCCCGCTCGTCGTTCGACACCTCGGTCACGCTACTCGCCGCCGTACAGCTTCGGGTCGACGTCGAGCCCGTAGATCGCGAGCCCGGACTCCCAGATGAGGGCGGTCCCGGCGCGGAGCAGGTCGATCGCGTCGCCGTCGTCGAGCACCCGCACGACGTGGCCGCGCATCGCCACCGTGACCGAACCGACCGTGGCGTAGCGGGTACCGTCCGGGTCTTCCCGTCGGATCGTCACCGGGTAGGGCTCGGACAGGCCACGGAGGTCGCCGAGGATGTAGGTGGGACGCGACCGCTGGTCGGCCGCGAGGACCTGCTTGGCCTTGTCGATCCCGGTGAGGACGAGGACGCTGGGGATGCCGGCGTCGTTCGCGCCCTTGATGTCCGTGTCGAGGCGGTCGCCGATGAACAACGGGTGCTCACCACCGAAGCGCGCGAGGGCTGCGTCGAAGATCGGCCGCTCGGGCTTGCCGGCGACCACGGGCATCCGACCGACGGCCTGGTGCACGGCGGACACGAGCGTGCCGTTGCCGGGCGCGATGCCGCGCTCGACCGGGATCGACCAGTCCATGTTCGTCGCGACCCACGGCACGTCCGGGTCGGCCAGGGCGAAGGACGCCTCGGCGAGGTGCGTCCACCCGAGGTCCGGGGAGAACCCCTGGATGACCGCGGCCGGCGAGTCCTCGGCGCTGGACGTCACGGTGAAGCCCGCTGCCTCGACGATGCTCGTCAGCCCCAGACCACCCGTGACGAGCACCGTCGCACCCGCGGGGACGAGCGTCTCGAGCAGCCGGACGCCGGCCTGCGACGAGGTCACAACGTCGTCCTCGGACACTTCGAGCCCGTACCGCTCGAGGTGCTCGGCGACGTCGACTGGGCGGCGCGATGCGTTGTTCGTGATGTAGCCGACGCGGGCGGTCAGGGAGGCACGGGTCAGCGCCTCGACCGCGTGCGGGATCGCGTTGCGGCCGCGGTACACGACGCCGTCGAGGTCGGTGAGGACGACGTCCACACCGTCCGTCGGCGGCTTCGGCACGTCAGTCGGCTGCGGACCCGTCGACGTCGGAGGGGTTGTCGTCGTCGATCTCGCCGGGCTCGTCTCCGACCGGTTCGTCGTCGTCGGGCTCGTCACCGAGGGGCTCGTCGGCGAGCTCGTCGTCGGGCTCGTCGTCGACGGCTCCGGCGAGCTCGTCTGCGGGTCCTTCGACTTCGAGCGTTTCCTCGACCACATCAACTGTCTCCCAAGCGTTCTCGTCGGCGACCTCGGCCAGGGCCGCTGCCGCACGATCGACACGGGCCCACCACTCGTCGGCCTCGTCCTGACGGCCGAGCTCCTCGAGCGTGGCCGCGTAAGCACTGTAGAGCGCCGGGGACCAGCTGTAGGCAGTGGACGGGTCGAGCTGTGGAATCTCCAGCTCGCCGAGTGCGGCTGTGGGATTCCCGAGGTCGAGGCGCGCACCGGACATGGCGATGGCGAGCTCGACCTGCACGGCCGTGTCCAGCGCCGCGCGGTCGACCGACCGGCCGAGCTCGAGCGCCCGCTCGGGACGGCCGAGACCACGCTCGCAGTCGACCATCATCGGCAGCTGGTCGTTCCGGCCGGAGATGCGTCGGTAGGTCCGGAGCTCTCGCAGCGCCGTCGCGAAGTCACCGAGGCGGTACGCCGTGATGGCCGCTGTCTCACGGACGACGCCGACCCGGCCGGCTCGACGAGCCGCGCTCAGTGCGTGCTGGTTCGCGGTCTCGGGGTCCTCGTCGACCAGGAGTGCCGCGGCCACGAGGTGACGGGCGACCCAGTCGGCGTTGTCCTTGCTGAGCGTCTTGAGCTCCGCCCGGGCGACCTTGTCGAGATCGCGTGCCTGGATGTCCTCGGGGATCTCCGGGTCCTCGTGGCGGGGGCGGATCGACTTGGTGCCGTAGGGGTCGCGGTCCTCCCAGTCGTCCCGCGAGGCCTCACCGAACCGCGCACCGGCGTGACGGCTGCCGTCGCCGAAGCGCTGACGATCGTCGCGGCCGCCGCGGTCACGGTCCTGGCCCCCGCGGAACGGACGGTCCCCGTCACGACGCGGACGGTCGCCGTCACGGGCGGGACGGTCCGAGCGGAACGGACGATCCCCGTCACGACGGGGTCGGTCGCCATCACGAGCCGGACGGTCCGAGCGGAACGGACGATCCCCATCACGACGGGGTCGGTCGCCATCACGAGCGGGACGGTCCGAGCGGAACGGACGGTCACCATCACGACGCGGACGGTCATCGCCACCACGGAAGGGGCGGTCACCATCGCGACGCGGACGGTCGGCACCCCCACGGAACGGACGGTCGCCATCACGAGCGGGGCGATCGGACCGGAACGGACGGTCGCCATCACGAGCCGGACGGTCCGACCGGAACGGACGGTCGCCATCACGAGCCGGACGGTCCGACCGGAACGGACGGTCGCCATCACGAGCCGGACGGTCCGACCGGAACGGACGGTCCCCATCACGAGCCGGACGATCCGACCGGAACGGACGGTCACCATCACGACGAGGACGGTCGGAACCCCCACGGAACGGGCGATCCCCGTCACGAGCAGGACGATCCGAGCTGCGCGGACCGTCACCACGAGGAGGACGACTCGAGTCGTCACGGTCACCACGCCAGGCGGGCCGCCGGCCACCATCGCGGAACGGACGATCGCCGTCCCGGTAGGAGCGCGCCCCGTCACGGGACGAACCAGCATCCCGAGCAGGACGATCCCCATCGCGCCGGGGAGCGTCGCGCCGGGGACCATCGCGCCGGTCGCCCTCGCGGCGCTCGAAGTCGCGCGGCCCGGACGACCAACGGTTCCCACCGTCACGCCGAGGGGACCGGTCGCCATCGCGACCTCGTCGGTCTCCACGATCGCCGTCGTTCCGCCGCTGATCGTCGTCGTTCGCCACCGTTGCTCCTCATTGCGTGCCCGAGCGCTCGCCCAGGCCATCGTCCGCTGTGTCGTTGTGTGTGTCGGCGCCGCACTGTCCCGCCCGTACGCGTGCACCCAGTCCATCACGAACGAGCGCACGAGTCGAGCGAGGTGCGGCAGAAACAGAAGTAGCCACCGGCCTCCCGAGAACGAGGGTCTCCCCTACGAGTTCTCGATGGAGGGCCGATGGCCACATCTTCTTACTAAATTGAGTCCGGCGGCGTCCTACTCTCCCACAAGGTCCCCCTTGCAGTACCATCGGCGCTGAGAGGCTTAGCTTCCGGGTTCGGAATGTGACCGGGCGTTTCCCTCTCGCTAT
>NZ_JBBCYQ010000014.1:0-106697 GCF_037144815.1 Curtobacterium sp. USHLN213
CCCGACCGTTCCTGCTCACGAAGCGCGGCCCGGGTCGCGACCACACGACGGACGGGAGGGGGGGGGGGGGGGGGGCCCCCCGCGCCCGCGGCAGGGGGGGGGGGGGGGGCGCGCGGCGGCGGGGCCGGGGGGAGAGGGGGGGGGGGGGCGGGCCCGCCGCCGCGGGGCGCGGGCCCCCCCCCGCCCCCGCCGCCCCCCGCGCCGGGGGGGGGGGGGGGGGGGGGCGCCCCCCCCCCCCCCCCCCCCCCCGTCACGGGGTTCCGACGTCAGTCGGCGAGGATCTGCAGGAGGTCCTTGCGGAGCTGGTCGATCTTGGCGGTCGCCGCCTTCGCCTGCTCCTCCGTCGCGCTGGTGCGGTACATGTGCAGGACGCCCATGGTCTTCCGGAGCGCCTCGATGAACTCGCGCGACGAGTCCGGGAGGCCCGGCGCGTCGAAGGCCGCGGCGATCTCGTCCGCCTTCGCCTCTGCCTCGGCCTTGCCGGCGTCGGTGAGCTCGAAGAGCGTCTTCCGGCCGTCACCCGTGGAGACGACGAGGTCCTCGTCCACGAGCTGCTGGAGCGTCGGGTAGACCGAACCGGGGCTCGGCTTCCAGGCGCCGCCGGTGCGTTCGGCGATGGTCTTGATGACGGCGTAGCCGTTCTGCGGACCCTCGGCCAGCAGGCCGAGGATCGCGAGGCGGACGTCGCCGCGGCGACGGCGTTCGCGGCCGAAGCCGGGACCGCCGAACCCCGGACCGCCGAAGCCGGGTCCGAAGCCGCGACCGAAGCCGGGGCCGAAACCGCCGCGTCCGCCGTGGTCGTGGTCACCGCGGTCGCGGCCGGGGAAGCCGGCGCCGTGGTGCTGCCGCGCGCCGCCGAAGCGGGGGCCGCGCGGGTGCTGGGTGGTGTCGAAGTCGTTGTGCATGGGTCGCATGATGCGTCCTTCCGTCGTGCTGAGTCGGCTCGCGAGCGGTCTGACTGGAATCGTCTTCGTCGTATCGCGATGTGTTAACGATAGATCGGTAACTATCGCTCTGTCAAGGGGTACGTCCGCACGGGCCGCTGTCGGTGGTGACGGGCAGGATGGGACGGACCATGACGGACGTCCTCGAGCGCTTCTCCCCCGCCACCGCGGAGTGGTTCCGCGGCGCCTTCGCCGCACCGACCCCGGCGCAGGCCGGTGCGTGGGACGCCGTCTCCACCGGGCAGCACGCGCTCGTGATCGCCCCGACGGGGTCCGGCAAGACGCTGGCATCGTTCCTGTGGTCGATCGACCGACTCATCAGCTCGACCGACCGTCCACCCGCGAAGCAGCGCACCCGGGTGCTCTACGTGTCCCCGCTGAAGGCCCTCGGCGTCGACGTCGAACGGAACCTGCGCAGCCCGCTCGTCGGCATCACCCAGACCGCACGGCGCCTCGGGCTCGAACCGCCCGACGTCACGGTCGGGGTCCGCAGCGGTGACACCCCGTCGTCCGATCGGCAGAAGCTGCTGCGGCAGCCGCCGGACATCCTCATCACGACGCCGGAGTCGCTGTACCTCATGCTCACCTCGCAGGCGCGCGAGACCCTGGTGAACGTCGACACCGTCATCGTGGACGAGGTGCACGCCGTCGCGTCCACCAAGCGCGGCGCCCACCTGGCGGTCTCGCTCGAACGACTCGACGACCTGCTCGAGAAGCCCGTGCAGCGCATCGGGCTGTCGGCCACGGTGCGCCCCCCGGAAGAGGTGGCGCGGTTCCTCGGCGGACGCGCACCGGTGTCGATCATCGCCCCGCCGGCGCAGAAGACGTTCGACCTGCGGGTCGTCGTGCCGGTCGACGACATGGCCGAGCTCGGTGCACCGCCCGTCGGTGCGGACGCGACCGAGTCACCGACGAACGGGTCGATCTGGCCCCACGTCGAGGAACGCGTGGTCGACCTCGTCGAGGAACACCGGTCGACCATCGTGTTCGCGAACTCCCGCCGCCTGGCCGAGCGGTTGACGGCACGGCTGAACGAGATCCACGAAGAACGCGTGCTCGCGGCGGCGGGCTCGGTCGGTGACGGGGCGCTGGTGCCGGCCGGTGCCACCCCCGCCGACGACGGCCTGCCGGTCGCGCGCGGGCGTCCGCAGTCGCCGGCACGGACCTCGGCGCACGCCGTCGCCCCGCAGGGCACGAAGCGGCCCCCGGCGCAGGTGATCGGCGCGTCCGGGCAGATCGGTGGCGGGGGCTCCGACGCCGCCGTGCCGGTGCTCGCCCGCGCCCACCACGGTTCCGTCTCGAAGGACCAGCGCGCCATCATCGAGGACGACCTGAAGTCCGGTCGACTGCGCTGCGTCGTCGCGACGAGTTCGCTCGAGCTCGGCATCGACATGGGCGAGGTCGACCTCGTCGTGCAGGTCGAGGCGCCGCCCTCGGTCGCGAGCGGTCTCCAGCGCGTCGGTCGCGCCGGGCACCAGGTCGGCGAGATCTCCCGCGGCGTGCTGTTCCCGAAGCACCGCGCCGACCTGGTGAACAGCGCCGTGACGGTCGAGCGGATGGTGGCCGGGCAGATCGAGTCGATCTCGGTGCCGGCGAACCCGCTCGACGTCCTCGCGCAACACACCGTGGCAGCGGGGGCGATCGACACGGTCGACGTCGAGCACTGGTTCGAGCTCGTGCGGCGGAGCGCCCCGTTCAGCGGTCTGCCCCGCTCCGCGTTCGAGGCCACGCTCGACCTCGTGACCGGGCGCTACCCGAGCGACGAGTTCGCCGAGCTCCGCCCGCGCCTGGTGTGGGACCGCGTGCACGGCACCCTGACCGGGCGTCCGGGTGCCCAGCGGCTCGCGGTCACCAGCGGCGGGACGATCCCCGACCGCGGCATGTTCGGCGTGTTCATGGTCGGCGAGAAGGCCTCACGCGTCGGCGAGCTCGACGAGGAGATGGTCTACGAGTCCCGCGTCGGCGACGTCTTCGCGCTGGGTGCGACGAGCTGGCGCATCGAGGAGATCACCCACGACCGGGTGATCGTCAGCCCCGCGTTCGGGCAGCCGGGTCGCGTGCCGTTCTGGAAGGGCGACGGTATCGGTCGCCCCGCGGAACTCGGCCGTGCCACCGGGGCCTTCGTGCGCGAGGTCGAGGGGGCTTCCGACGACGACGCACGCGCCAGGGTCGCCGCCGGCGGGCTCGACGAACGGGCCGTGACGAACCTGCTCACCTTCCTCCGCGACCAGCGCGCCGCGACCGGACACGTGCCGAACGACACGACCCTCGTGATCGAACGCTTCCGTGACGAGCTCGGCGACTGGCGGCTCATCCTGCACTCGCCGTACGGCATGCAGGTGCACGCGCCGTGGGCCCTGGCCGTCGCCGCACGACTCCGTGAGCGCCACGGGATCGACGGCGACGCCATGGCCGCCGACGACGGGATCGTCGTGCGCATCCCCGAGACCGATGCCGAGCCTCCCGGCGCCGACCTGTTCGTGTTCGAGCGGGACGACCTCGAAGCGCTCGTGACGGACGAGGTCGGGGCGTCGGCGCTGTTCGCCGCGCGCTTCCGTGAGTGCGCCGCGCGGGCGCTCCTGCTGCCCCGCCGGAACCCCGGGCAGCGGTCCCCGCTCTGGCAGCAGCGGCAGCGGGCCTCGCAGCTGCTCGAGGTCGCCCAGAAGTACCCGACCTTCCCGATCGTGCTCGAGACCGTGCGCGAGGTCCTCCAGGACGTGTACGACGTGCCCGCCCTGCTGGGGATCGCTGACGACATCGCGGGCCGGCGCATCCGGTTGGTCGAGACCGAGACGGAGACGCCGTCGCCGTTCGCGCGCTCGCTGCTCTTCGGGTACGTCGCCGCGTTCATGTACGAGGGGGACTCCCCGCTCGCCGAGCGTCGGGCGGCCGCACTGTCCCTCGACTCGACGCTGCTCGGCGAGCTGCTCGGTCGTGCCGAACTCCGCGAGCTGCTCGACCCGGCGGTCATCGCCTCGGTCGAGCGTGACCTGCAGCGGCTCTCGCCGGACCGCCGGGCGCGCGACGCCGAGGGGATCGTCGACGTCCTGCGGCTCGTGGGCGCGCTCGACCTCGACGAGATCGTGGACCGGAGCTGGCTGGCGGAGGCGGACGACCGCGCCGCAGCGACGACCGAGGTGCAGACCGTGCTCGCCGCGCTCGAGCGAGACCGCCGCGTGCTCGCGTTCTCGCACGCCGGTGCGACCCGGTGGGCCGTGATCGAGGATGCCTCCCGCCTGCGCGACGCCCTCGGGGTGCCCCTGCCGATCGGCGTGCCGACGGCGTTCGTCGAACCGGTGGCCGATCCGCTCGGCGACCTGGTCGGCCGGTACGCCCGGTCGCACGGGCCGTTCTCCGCGCAGGACGCCGCCGGACGGCTGGGGCTCGGGATCGCCGTCGTGCAGGACACCCTGCGCCGCCTCGTCGCCGACCGTCGCGTGGTCGAGGGCGAGTTCCGTCCCGATCGCCAGGGTGCCGAGTGGTGCGACGCCGAGGTGCTCCGCCGCATCCGCACGAAGTCGCTCGCGGCGCTCCGGCACGAGGTCGAGCCGGTCGCGCCGGACGCCCTCGCGCGGTTCCTGCCCGCGTGGCAGCACGTCCGGACCGCCGGCACCCGCGGTGGGCTGCGTGGCGTCGACGGGGTGCTCCAGGTCGTCGACCAGCTCGCCGGGGTGGCACTGCCCGCGAGCGCGTGGGAGACCCTCGTGCTGCCGGCACGCGTCGGCGACTACGCGCCGAGCATGCTCGACGAGCTCACCGCCACGGGCGAGGTCCTCTGGTCCGGCGGCGGCACCCTGCCGGGCAACGACGGCTGGATCCGCCTGCACCTCGCCGACACCGCGGCCACGACCCTGGCGGAGCCCTCCGGCGACGAGACGACCGAGCTCCAGCGGGACGTGCTCGGTGCGCTCGCGGGCGGCGGCGCGTACTTCTTCCGGCAGCTCGGTCAGGCCGTGGGCAGCACCGACGACACCGCCCTGTCGACCGCACTGTGGGACCTGGTGTGGGCCGGGCAGATCACGAACGACACCTTCGCGCCGTTGCGCGCGATGCTCGGTGGGAAGGCGAAGAGCTCGAGCGCACCCCGCGCACGGGCGTACCGCGGGCGTCGTCGGCCGACGATGCCGACGCAGTCCGGTCCGCCGTCCGTCGGCGGCCGGTGGTCCCTGCTCCCCCTCGCCGAGTCCGACGCGACCGTCCGTGCCGCTGCGACCGCCGAACAGCTGCTCGAGCGGTACGGCGTCGTCACCCGCGGCGCCGTGCAGGTCGAGGGCGTCCGGGGCGGGTTCGCCGGCGTGTACCGGGTGCTCTCCCGCTTCGAGGAGTCCGGCCGGGCCCGCCGGGGCTACTTCGTCGAGGGCCTCGGCGCCGCGCAGTTCGCGACGGGGCCCACCGTCGACCGGCTCCGCACGTACGCGCGCGACATCGACGACGACGAACGGGCCGACCCGGACCGGTCGCGTGATGCCCTGACGCTCGCGGCGACCGACCCGGCGAACGCGTACGGGGCATCGCTGCCGTGGCCGTCCGACACCGCCGCCGGGCCCGACGACGACGGTCCGGGCAGCTCCGACGGTACCGCTGGTCGTCCCGGCGGGGCCGCCGACTCCGCCCCCGCGAAGACGACGGGCCGCGGGCACCGGCCCGGGCGCAAGGCGGGTGCGCTCGTCACGACGGTCGACGGGCACCTCGCGGTGTACGTCGAACGCGGTGGCAAGTCGGTGCTGACCTTCACCGACGACCCGGCGGACCTCGCCGTGGCGGCGGCGTCGATCGCCGCGACCGTGCGGAGCGGCCTGCGGAAGCTCTCGGTCGAGCGGGTGGACGGGGACTTCGTCCTCGAGACCCCGCTCGGTTCGGCGCTGCGCGAAGCCGGGTTCACCGCCACGCCGCAGGGGCTGCGTCTCCGTGTCTGAACGCACGACGGGGGTGCCCGGTGCCTGAGGGCGACACCGTCTTCCGTGCCGCCCGTCGGCTCCACGCCGCACTGGCGGGGAAGGTCCTCACCCGCAGCGACTTCCGGGTGCCGGCCTTCGCCACGCTCGACCTCGTCGGCCGCACGGTGGACGAGGTCGTCCCGCGTGGCAAGCACCTGCTCCACCGGATCGGCGACCTCACCGTGCACTCGCACCTCAAGATGGAGGGGCGGTGGGACGTCTACGCACCCGGGGACCGCTGGCGTCGCCCGGCACACCAGGCACGGGTGGTGCTCGACGCTGCGGAGGTCTCGACGGTCGGCTTCGCGCTCGGGGTGCTCGAGGTCGTCCCCCGCGACCAGGAGTCCGAGATCGTCGGGTACCTCGGCCCCGACCTGCTCGGTCCCGACTGGGACGCCGACCTCGCGCTGGCGAACCTGACGCGGGACCCTGATCGTCCGGTCGGCCTCGCACTGCTCGACCAGCGGGTGCTCGCCGGCCTCGGGAACGTCTACCGCAACGAGCTGTGCTTCCTGCGCGGAGTCCTGCCGACCCGTCCGGTGCGCGAGGTGCACGACCCGGCGCGGATGATCGCCCTGGCGAGCCGGCTCATCCTCGCCAACCGTGACCGCAGTGCCCGCGTGACCACCGGGGTCGATCGGCCCGGTCGGCGCTTCTGGGTGTACGGCCGGGCGGGGAAGCCGTGCCTGCGCTGCGGGACGCCGATCCGGTACGGGGAGCTCGGTGAGTCGGAGCTGACCCTGCGGGACACGTACTGGTGCCCGCGCTGCCAGTCCTGACCGGGCGCAGCGACCGCGCCGGCGCTACGCGCGCGACATGATCCACGCCAGCATGTACGACCGCGAGTTCGCCGAGTCGACCACCGCGTCCGGCAACGCCCGCGCCTCCCGCAGCGCCGTGGCCGCATCGGCCCGTGATGCCAGCGCCCGGTACATGAGCAGGTAGTCGCCGAACTGGACGTCGTACCTGCCGTCCGGCACGGCCTCGGCCAGCACCCGGCGGATCTGCGCCGCCCCGCCGGCGTCGACGTACGAGGCGGCCACGGCCGGCATCGGGATGAGCTCGATCCCCGCGGGCGCGGCCGCCGCGGCGCTGAACCAGGTCGCGTGGTCGCGCTTGCCGCCCCAGGTCAGCGAGACCACCCGGTGCCGGAACTCCGGGAACGCGGACAGGTCCGGGTCGAGCACGTCCCGCGCGGCCGAGGCCGCCTCGTTCGAGAGCAGCCACGTCCCGATCGACCGGAGCGACGACGACCCCGACGACGACCCCGACGACGAGCCGGACACCGCTCCCCACAGCGCGACGCCGTTCCACGCCGAGACGGCCTCGGACGACGACTCCTGGTTGTTGCCGTCCGCGAACGGCGAGAACCCGGACGCCCACGAGTGCTGCACGTACGGGTCGTAGACGCGGAGCGCCGGGAACGAGGCGGTGCCCTCCGGCGAGGCGATGTCCGCGGCGACGAGGTCGGCCACGGTCCGCCACCGGCTGACGAGCGCCGGGTCGTCGGCGGCGAGGACCGCGGCTGCGGACAGGACGTAGCCGTAGTGGAAGTGGTGGTCGTTGAACTCGTCGGAGCCGAACGAGGCCTCCTGCCCGACGAGTCCGTGCAGCGTGGGGTCGTAGGCGAAGCACCGCGCCGTGCGGGTCCCGCACCCAGCGGGGTCGAACCACTGGTCGAGCTCGTCGACGACCGAGGTCTTCAGCGCGTCCGCCACCGACGCGAGGTCGAGCTGCGTCGCGAGCCGGTACAGGTTCGCGACGCGGTACAGGTCCTTCCCACCGCCGTAGCTGTCCGCGGCGTACGACGAGGCATCCACCGTGGACGCGTCGGCGCGGACCTGGGTGACGAGCGCCGCTCGCTCCGCGGACGACAGCCCCGACAGGTCGAGGGTGTCCGATGGCCGGACCGTGTCGACCGCGAACCGCAGGGCGGTGCCGGTGCAGACCGGGGCCGGTCCCTGGACGGTCTCGTAGTGCAGGCCGGTGCACTCCAGGCCGGTCGTGCCCTGCCCCGACTGCGGGACGAGCACGCCCCGGTCGCCGGAGCCGAAGTCGTACGTGAGCGTCGTGCGCTGCTTCCCCCGCGAGGCGCTGCGGTCGAGCGCGACCCCCGTGAGCGGACGGGCGGCGGCGACGAGTCTGGCTATCTGTGCCGCGGTCGCGCCGTCCGGGACCGGCAGGAGCACGACACTGCCGCCGGACCGCAGGTCGATCGCGTCGCCGTCGATCGTCCCGTCGCGGACGACGAGCTGCCAGGTCCGGCCGCCGCTGGTGACGGTCCCGGTACCGTCCCCGGTGCCGTCGATGGGCGAGGTCGCGGTGACGGTGCCGGCACGCGCGGCGGTGTACGTCACGAGCGGCGAGCCCTCGGCGATCACCGTGTGCCCGAGGACGGTGGAGCCGTCACGGTGCTCGACGGTCACGGACACCGAGTCGTAGGCGGACACCAGGGTCGAGGTCGCACCGAGGTCGAGTCCGACCTGCTGCGTCGCGCCGCCGGCGATGGTCTTCTCGGTGGCCGTGACGGTGGGGAGCCCGGCCGCGAAGCCGTCGTCGGTCACCTGCCACGAGATCGGGCTGGGGAACACCGGCTGCGGTGCCGCGCCGAAGACGAGTCCGGAGAACCAGCGGTTCGTCGGCGGCAGCAGGCCGTCGGCGAGGCGCATCGCGCCCGCCTTCGACGACGCGACGTCGCCGAGAGCGGCGACCGCGCGCGCCTGTGCCGCACCGTTCGCGGTGGGCGAGGTGGTCTCGCCGGGGTGATCCGTGCCTCCAGGACCGGTGCACGCGGTCACGAGCATCGCGACGGCCGTCACGACGGTGACGCTGGTGGACAGCCTGGAGGCACGGCGCACGCCGACCCGACGGCGCGCGTCCGGCGCCTGGTCGCGACGGGCAGACCGAGGCAGCCGGAGCATGGGGCTACAGTCCGATCTGCCGCGCGAAGTCACGGACGAGGTCCGTGACGCCCGCGAGCCGGCCGTCGTCCCGCAGGTGCAGGGTGGCGTCCACCGGCGTCCCGGGGCTCGTGATCCCGCTCGACGGCGACGCGGAGAGCTCGGGGCTCTCGACGTCGACCGTGGTCTTCGCCTGTCCCTGGTCGTTGGTCTCGACGCTGACGCTCTTCACGGTGCCCCGGATCGTCGTGTCGTTCGGGAGCACGAGGTCGACCGCGGCGCCGTTCCGGATCCGCCCGTAGTCCCGGGCCGTCACGATGAAGCTCGAGGTGACGAAGAGGCTGTCCTCCTTGTGGATCGTGCCGAGCTCGGAGCCGGCCTGGACGTATCCGCCGGTCTTCACGTCGACCTTGGCGACGGTACCGGAGACCTCGGCCTTGAACGTGATGAAGCCGTCGGCGCCGATGTCGTACGCGCTCGTCTGCGTGTTCGCGCCCACGACGCCCTTCCGGATGTCCTGCGCGAGCTGGAGGCTCTGCACCTGCAGGAGCTGGTCGCCCTTCCGGACGGTGTCGCCCTCCTCGACGTACTCCTCGGTGACGGTCCCGCCGTAGTCGGTTCCGACGGCGTACTCCTGCGCGGCGATCGCCGCCGAGGTGCTCGCCACGGCGCTCTGCCGCTGGTTGAAGACGAGCGTGCACGCCGCCACGACCACGAGCACCACGATGAGTCCCGCGAACAGCCGGAGTCGGTTCGTCCAGGTCATGCCGTCACCCCGTCCAGCATCGCGGTCAGCCGGTCCGTCACGCGGTTCCGGGCCTGTTCGCGGAACGCGGCGATGATGAACGCGAGGAACACGAGGGTGTTCGTGGTGTTCCAGGCCGTCGCGAGCGTCAGCTGCCCGTTGTCGAGGTCACGCCAGACCGCCACGACGCTCGTCAACGCCAGGAACACGAACACGAGCACCTGCGGGACGATGAAGTTGAACGGGGAGGGCGTCCGACCACGGGAGGCGCCGGTGACGTGCCACGCCTGCTCCTTGCCGCAGACGACGTTCCAGAGCGCGCTCGCGTAGATCGGGAACGAGACCGCGGCGAGCAGGAGCGTCTCGTACCGGAACGACCCGAGGGCGTAGAACGCGAGGAGCACCTGCGCGCCGTAGAAGCCGAGGTAGAACAGCACCCACTCGCCGGCCCCGATCGTCAGGTTCATCGGGCGCAGGTCGAAGTAGATCTCGAGCGGCGGCACGAGCAGGAGGAGCCCGGGGACGATGCCCGTCAGGTAGAAGCTCGCGGTGACGAGGTACTGCAGCCGCTGGTCCATCGTCAGCCGGTGCTTCGGGCGGAACGGGAAGTGCGTGAGCAGGATCTCGAAGCCGCCCGTGGCCCACCGGAGCTGCTGCTTGGTGAAGCCCTCGATGGTCTCCGGGGCGTCCCCGACGGCGAGGGTCATCGGGATGAAGACGGTCTTCCAGCCGCGCTCGTGGAGCATCAGGCTCGTCCAGACGTCCTCGGACTTCGAGTCGGTGTACATGCCGCCGATCTCGTCGATGGCCTCGCGGCGGAAGATGACGTTCGTCCCGACGCAGAACGCCGCGTTGAACCGGTTCCGGCCGGGCTGGATGAACCGGTAGAACACCGTCTGCATGTACCCGGCACCCCGCGAGACGAGGTTGTGGAGGTTGCCGTACGACTGCGGGGTCTGCACGAAGGCGATCCCGTCGTCGGCGAAGAACGGCACGGTCTCGAACAGGAAGTCCGGCTTCGGCACGAAGTCCGCGTCGAAGACCGCGAAGTAGTCGCCCTTGGCGAGCGTCAGCGCGTGGTTGATGTTGCCCGCCTTCGCGCCGTGCGACGACAGTCGACGGACGTACCGGGCGCCGAGCTCCTCGGCGAGCGCCCGCACCTCGTCGCTCCGCCCGTCGTCGAGCACCCACGTGCGGTGCTCTCCGCGCATGGCCACCGCGGCCTGCACGGTCGCGGCCACCTTGGTGAGCTCCTCGCCGTAGACGGTGATGAAGACGTCGACGTCCACCCGGCGTCCGCGCACGTGCATCGGCCAGCGGTGGGGCTGGTCGGCGGCGCCGCTGCGGGCGATGGTGTCGCGGTCGAACAGGGTGTCCTGGGTGTGGTGGAACGCGAAGTCCCGGGGATCGGAGCCGCCGGACAGGATCGTCCACATGGACAGGAGCGCCTGCCCCACGAGCACGCTCTCGGCGACGATCACGAGCCCGTACGGCAGGAAGTCGCCCCGGTTCGCCGGGTCGAGGAGGAACACCGCGTACGCCATCACGCCGAGCGTGGCGACGAGCACGATGAGGACCATCACGGGGCTGTGCGCCCGGCTCTCGGCACGTGGTCGGACGTAGGGCACCGGCTCGGTCTGCCGGCGGCGTCGGGCGCGCTCGCGGTCGCGCGGCGTGAGCGGTGCCGGGAGCTGGAAGTCGAAGGACTGCAGCTCGTCGGTCGCCTCTGGTGCTCGGAGTGGCGTCTGGGTACGACGGACGTCGGGTGGTGCGGACATGGCGTGGTCTCCTGTCGGGTTCGGAGAGGACTCACGCGTGGTCGGGCGCAGGCGCCGACGCATCGTGAGACGGGCGTCGGCGGCTGCGGCGACATGGATCCGGACCCTCGGGAGGTCCGGCCGGCGAGGGACTAGGGATCCTGCGCCGGCGGTGCTCACGACCGTGGGTGCGGTCGCGGTGTTCGGTGTGTCGTGTCGTGGTGCGGTCGTGCGGTCGACGGCCCGTCGCCGTCGGTTCTGCGATCGTAGGGCCGCGATCGGGCCGGTTGCGTGACGAACGTGTGAACACGGCCCCGGGGGCGGCGATCGTGCGGTTTCCCGCAAGCGGCCGCCCCCGACGCGACGTCAGGCCGCGGAGCGTCCCGCGGCGGGGCGTCGGCGCAGGGTGGCGTCGAGCACGGCCGGCGGCTGGTACTGCTGGTCGAGCCTTCCGACGTCGGTGCCCGGCGGGACGATCGCGTCGATGCGGTCGAGGACCTCGTCGGGGAGCACCACGTCGGCGCCGGCGAGCAGGTCGTCGAGCTGCTCCACGGAGCGCGGGCCGATGAGGGCGCTCGTGACGCCGGGGTGCGCGATCGCGAAGGCCATCGCGAGGTGGGTCATCCGGATGCCGGTCTCCTCGGACAGTGCGACCACCTGTTCCACGGCGTCGATCCGTCGCTCGTCGCGGTTGTGCCGGAACATGGTCGCGCGGGCGAGGTCGGTGTCCTGCCCCTTCCGGAAGCGGCCGGTCAGCATGCCGCCGGCGAGGGGACTCCACACGAGGGACCCCATGCCGTACCGCTGGACGACCGGGAGGACCTCGCGCTCGATGCCGCGGTTGAGGATCGAGTACGTGGGCTGCTCCGTCCGGAAGCGCTCGAGCCCGCGGCGCTCCGACGTCCACTGCGCCTCGACCTGCATCGACGCGGGGAAGTCCGAGCTGCCGATCGCCCGGACCTTGCCGCTGCGGATCAGGTCGGTCAGGGCGGACAGGGTCTCCTCGAGGTCGACCGTGTCGTCGGGTCGGTGCGCCTGGTACAGGTCGATGTGGTCGGTCCGGAGGCGCCGCAGCGACCCCTCGACGGCCTGCGTGATCCACCGCCGGGAGTTGCCGCGCCGGTTCGGGTCGTCGCCCATCGGGCCGTTGAACTTGGTGGCGATGACGACGTCGTCCCGGCGGCCGGCGAGCGCCTTGCCGAGCAGTTCCTCCGAGCCGCCCTGCGAGTAGCGGTCGGCGGTGTCGATGAAGTTGATGCCCGCGTCGAGTGCGCGGTGGACGATGCGGATCGAGTCCTGCTCGTCGCCGTTGCCGATGCTGCCGTCGGTGCCGAGCATCATGGCGCCGAGGGCGAAGGGGCTGACCTGGATGCCGGTGCGGCCGAGGGTGCGGTACTGCATGTGCGGTTCCTCCTGTCGATGGCGTTCCGGGTGTCGGTGCCGTATCGTGGCCCGAAGTGGAACGCTCTTCCGGAACTATACGGAACGGCTTTCCGTTTACGCAAGAGGAGGACTCCGTGCGCGCCGACGCCCGACGCAATGCCGACGCCCTGACCGACGCCGCCAAGGCCGTCTTCGCGACCGACGGGGTGGACGCCCCCGCGAAGCTGATCGCGGACCGGGCCGGAGTCGGCGTCGGCACGCTGTACCGGCGGTTCCCGCAGCGCTCGGACCTCGTCGTCGCGGTGTTCCAGCGGGCGGTCGAGTCGACGGCGGCCGCCGCGGACGAGCTCGCCGCCGCGCACGCCCCCGACGAGGCGCTCGCCCTGTGGTTGCAGCGGTTCACCGAGTTCGTCGCGACGAAGCGCGGGCTCGCCGCCGCCCTGCACTCGGGCGACCCGGCGTTCGAGGCGCTGCCGGACTACTTCCTCGCGCGGCTCGGTGGCGCCCTCGGTGGGCTCCTCGACGCAGCGGCGGCCGCGGGGACGATCCGCCCCGACGTCGACGCGCAGCAGCTCCTGCACGCGGTGGCCGACCTGTGCCACGGTGCTCCGACGATCGAGCAGAGCCAGCTGCTCGTCGGGCTGCTCGTGGACGGGCTCCGCTACCGCGCGACGGCCTGACCGGCGGGGTGGAGCCGCTCGGCCGCGGTCACCCGGACGGCCTCGGTCACGCGCTCGAGCAGCGGTGAGGCCAGGTTCCAGCGCTGCCACCAGAGCGCCACGTCCGCCCGACGCCCGGGAGTGAGCTCGACGAGGTCACCCCGGTCGAGGGCATCGAGGCACTGGGCCTCCGGCAGCATCCCCCAGCCGAAGCCGAGCGACACCGCACCGGGGGAAGTCCGCCGAGGTCGGGACGAAGTGCCGCGGCCCGGACGGTGCGTGGCCGAGCACCCGCCGCAGGTACCCCTGCTGCAGGTCGTCGTCGCGGTCGTAGTCCACGAGGGGCACCCGGTCGAGGAGCCGTGTCATCCGCTGCTCACTGTCGACACCCGGCAGGTACCGGGCGACGAACGACGGGGAGGCGACGGCCCGGTACCGGTCGATCCCCAGCGGCACCGAGGAGCACCCCTGCACCGGCTCGGCCTCGGCCGTGACCGCCGCCATCACCGTGCCCGCGCGGAGGAGTTCGGCGGTGCGGTCCTGGTCCTCGCGGTGGAGGTCGAACACGACCTCGGTGTCGGCACGCACGAGGGCGAGCGCGTCGAGGAACCAGGTGCCCAGCGAGTCGGCGTTCACCGCGAGCGGGATCGACGGGACGACCGAGTCGCCGCCGCCGAGCGCCCGGGTGGTCTCCTCGTCGAGCAACTGGGCCTGTCGTGCGTGACGGAGGACGACCTCGCCGTCGGGGGTCGGGCGGACCGGCGTCGTCCGCTGCAGGAGCACCCGGCCCACCTGCTGCTCCATCGACTTGATGCGCTGCGACACCGCCGACGGCGTGATCGACAGCGCTCTGGCCGCGGCGTCGAGCGTCCCGTGGTCGACCGCGGCGAGCAGGGTCTCGAGGTGTTCGCGCTGCAGTCGTGGCATGCAGCTGAGCTTACGCAGCATCAGGAACGTGAGCTGTTCTGCACGTGGCCGCGGCCGTACGGTCGGACCGTGACCATACTCCTCCCCCTGCTCGCGGGCCTCGGTACCGGGCTCGCGCTCATCGTGGCGATCGGTGTGCAGAACACGTACCTGCTCCGGCTCGCGGTGACCTCGTCGGTACGGGTCGTGGCAGCGGCGGTGGTGGTCTGCGCGCTCTCGGATGCCGTGCTGATCCTCGCGGGGGTGCTCGGCGTCGGGGTCGTGGTCGAGCGGTTCCCGGTGGCGCTCGTGGTGATCCGCTTCGTCGGTGCGGCGTTCCTGGTGACCTACGGGGTGCTCGCGGCTCGGCGGGCGCTGTGGCCGTCCGGCGCGGCGATGCGGGTGGAGTCGGCGGCGGCGGCGGACGACGGCGTGCCGGTGGCGACCGCGGCGGTGGGACCGGCCACCTCGGCGACGGTGGGTGCGGGGCGGACGCGCACCGCGCCTCCTGGACCCGGACGGACCGACCGCGCCGTCACCATGCGGACGGCCGTCGTGACGATGCTGCTGTTCACGTGGGCCAACCCGCACGTCTACCTGGACACGCTCGTGTTCCTCGGGTCCGTCGCGAACCAGCAGGGGCCGGCGGAGCGGTGGTGGTGGACGGTGGGGGCGGTCCTCGCGAGTTGCCTGTGGTTCGGCGCGCTCGGGTTCGGCGGACGGCTGCTGCGACCGTTGTTCGCGAAGCCGCTGACGTGGCGCGTGTTCGACGGGCTCGTCGCGCTCGTCATGCTCGGGTTCGGCGCGGCGCTCGCACTGGGCGCCTGACGCGGCGCGCGGCCGCGGCGCGCGAGCGCGCCCACGCCCGCGTGGAACCACGTTTCCGACACCGAACCAGCCCCCGCGCGTGGTTCGGTGTCGGAAACGTGGTTCGACCCGCCCGCCAGCGCCCGCGCGCGGCCCCTACTGCAGCCCCTTGCCCACCCGGCTGTTGCGGCGGCTGTACCCGAAGTAGATCGCGAACCCGACCACGAGCCAGACGACGAACCGGAGCCACGTCTCGACCTCGAGGTTCAGCATCAACCAGAAGCACAGCACCGCCGAGACGATCGGCAGCACCGGCGACCACGGCACCCGGAAGGCACGCGGCGCGTCGGGACGCGAACGACGGAGCACGATGATCCCGATCGACACGAGCACGAACGCGGACAGGGTGCCGATGTTGATCATGCCCTCGAGCTTGTCGACCGCGGTGAAGCCGGCGAGCAGCGCGACGACGACCCCCGCGACGACCTGCACGCGCACCGGCGTCTGCGTCTTCTCGTTCGTCTTCGAGAACCAGCGCGGCAGCAGGCCGTCACGGCTCATCGCGAAGACGATGCGGGACAGGCCGAGCAGCAGCACCATGACGACCGTGGTCAGACCGATCAGGGAGCCGATCGCGATGATGCCGGCGGCCCACGGCAGTCCGACGATGTCGAAGGCCGAAGCCAGCGACGGCGTCTTCTCCTCGGCCAGGCGCTGGTACGACACCATGCCCGTGATGACGACGCTGACGCCGACGTAGAGCAGCGTCACGATGCCGAGGCCGATGAAGATGCCGCGCGGCAGGGTCTTCTGCGGGTTCTCGGTCTCCTCGGCGCTGGTCGCGACGACGTCGAATCCGATGAACGCGAAGAACACGAGGGAGGCCGCGGCGAGCAGGCCGAAGACGCCGTACTGGGCGGGCTCCGAGCCGGTGAACCAGGACACGAGCGACTGGGTCCAGACACTCCCCTCCGAACCGCGGGCGGGCGACGCCGGCGGGATGAAGGGGGTGAAGTTCGCGGCCTTGACGAAGAACGCACCGGCGACGATGACGAACACGACGATGGCGACCTTGATGACCGTGATGACGGCCGAGACCCGCGACGACAGGCGGGTGCCGAACGCGAGCAGCACCGTGAAGATGCCGACGATCAGGACCGGGCCCCAGGTGAACGGGATCGGCCCGAGCTGGATCGTGCTCGGCAGGTCGACGCCGAACACCTCGAACGCGGTGCTGAGGTAGATGCCCCAGTACTTCGCGATGACGGCGCTGGCGGTGAGGGTCTCGAGGATGAGGTCCCACCCGACGATCCAGGCGAGCAGCTCGCCCATCGTGGCGTAGGTGAACGTGTACGCGGAGCCGGCGACGGGGATCGTCGAGGCGAACTCGGCGTAGCACATGATCGCGAGGCCGCAGGTGACCGCGGCGAGCAGGAACGAGATGATGACGCCGGGCCCGGCGAAGTTCGCGGCGGCGTTCGCACCGACCGAGAAGATGCCGGCGCCGACGGCGACCGCGATCCCCATCGCGGCGATGTCGAACGTCTTCAGGGAGCGTTTCAGGGACCGGCCCTGCTCCTCGGAGTCGGCCAGTGAGGCCTCGATCGACTTGATGCGGAGCTTCTGTGCCATGGGGTGGATCCCGTCATCGGCTGGCGGCGGACCCCGCGACATTACTGGTGTACCACCCCGACACGCAAACACCGCGGACGGGTGTGGCCCGGCAGCGCGGCCTGCGACTGCGCGTGGTCCGGGGCCCGGGAGGCGCGGCTCGGCTCAGACGGACCGGCGCCAGTCCGACAGGAACCGCGCTCCGGCGTCGTCGTGGATCACGCCGTCGGGTGCCGTGAGCACCGGGTAGGGCGTCGCCGGGACCCCGTCGGACGGGCGGACGTCGACGTGCGCCACCTCGTGGCCGTTCGCGTGCAGCCAGTCCGCCATCGCGTAGTCGCTCCGGGAGTCGCCCATCGTCCGCCACGCCAGGGGCAGCTCGCCGTCCTGCGTGAGGAGCTCGAGCGACCGCTCGGCGCCCATGTCCTTGCCGCTGCGGTCGGACTCGACGTCGGTCGAGATGATCGTCGGGTCGATGCGCCACTGCACGGCACCGTCCGCGTCGGGGCGGACGTCGTCGAGCCGGCGGACCCCGAGCCCGCGGCGCTGGAGCGCGGCCATGGCCTTCGCGTCGAACTCCGGCTGGCGGGCGAGGTAGGTGGCGTTCGGCACCTCGACGCGCTGCTCGATCGAGACCATCGCGCGCTTCGTCTCGTCGAAGAAGACCAGGTCGGCGTACTCGTCGCGGACGAGCTCGCGCATCTCGTCGGCGTAGTCCCGCGGCAGCGCCAGGTCCTCGGCGACGGTCAGCTCGCCCATGCCGCCCTCGTACTGCGGGCCGATCGAGCACCAGACGGCGCCCTTCTCGCACACGGCGTGCACGCGGCCGCCCGCGGCGAGACCGCCGGCGAGCAGGGGTCCGACGACCTCCTGCCGGATGAAGGCGTCGCTCCGCCCCGTGTTGAACACGACGGGGATGCCCTCGGCCGCGAGCGCGACGAGGTCCTCGATGATGCTCGGGATCGCGATGGTGCGCGAGACGGGGCTGGCGATGGGCCCGTCGACGTCGAGCAGGAGTCCGAGGCGAGGTGCGTTCACGACGACCATCCTTGCAGCCCCGGTGGTCAGCGCCGTGCGGCCGTCCGCGCGGTGAAGCGATCGAGCAGCTGGCCGAGGGCCTCGGGCGCGGGTACATGTCCCTGCCCCGGCACCTCGGCGTACTCCGACCCCGGGACGGCCTCGACGACCGCTCGGGCCGCCTGCCGCATCCACTCGAGGCCGTCGCCACCGGCCGCGACGAGGACGGGCACGCCGACGGCTGCAGCCACCCGCTCGGGGATCGCGAGACCGTTGAGGACCCGGACGTCACGGCTCAGCACGTGCGCGTCGACGACGAGGGACCGCCACAGCGCACCCTTCAGCCGGAGTGCGGTGATCTGGCCCATGGGGACGCCGAGGACGTGCGCGAGGAACGCCCGGACGGCCTGGGCGCGACGGCCGACCGCGACGTGCTCGTCGAGGACGTCCGCGAAGACGACGTCGTCGGCGTGCGGGTCGACGGTGGCGCGGTAGGGCGGTTCCCAGAGCACGGCGGCGTCGAGTCGGACCCCGCCCGCGAGGCCGTGCAGCACCACGCCCGCGCCCACGCAGAGGCCGACCGCCGTGACGGGACCCTCGACGTCGGCGACGACGGCCGCGAGGTCCTCGACCTCGCGCTCGATCGCCCACGGGTCGGTGTCGCCGCTCGCGCCGCGGCCGCGTCGGTCGTAGGTGATGACCCGGTAGCGGTCCTGCAGGGCCGCGGTCAGGCCGGTGACGAACGGGGTGCCGTGGTGGTCGAACGCTCCGCCGACGACGACGAGCGCGGGGCCGGTCCCGGCGTCGGACACGGCGAGCACCGTGCCGTCCGCGGAGACGACCGTGCGGTCGACGTGCTGGTCCATGGGGTCCTCGAAGGTGGGTCGACCGCGGTGCGCCGCTGGCGCGCGTGGGGTCCTTCGGGTCTGGTCCTTGGCGGGTCGGTTGTGTCGAGCATGACAGCCCCGTGCCCCCGCGTCGACACCCGCAACCAGGGGGAGAACACCGGTCCGGCCGCTCTCGACTCAGACCAGTGCCGTCGTGCCCACCGACTCCCGCTCGAGCAGGGACCGCTTCACGTCGAGCCCCCACGCGAAGCCGCCGAGCGTGCCGTCGGTCCGCAGCACGCGGTGGCACGGCACGAACAGCGCCGGTGCGTTCCGCGCACACACGCTCGCCGCGGCCCGGACGGCGTCGGGTCGCCCCATCGCCGCGGCGAACCCGGTGTAGGTCAACGTCCCACCGGCGGGGATCAGTCGGAGCTGCCGCCAGCCCTCGGCGAAGAGCTCGGTGCCGAACTGGCGCACCGGCACCTGCATCGCGTGCTCGACCTCGCCCGCGTAGAACGCGTCGACGGCGTCCGCCGAGGCCACACGTCCGTCCACCACGCGTTCCGGCCGGTGCCGGTCCGCGAGGCGCGCGAGGATGCGCTCCGCGTCGTCCGTCCAGCCCGAGGCGAGGACACGGCCCTCGGTGTCCTCGAGCACGGTGAAGGGGCCGTCGGGGGTGTCCAGCGTCTGGATCGTCGCATCGGTCATCGTTCGTCCTTCCGGGCGGCCGGAGCCGCGGTCGTGTGGGTCGCACCGGTCGTCGCCGTCGCGCGGTCGATGATCGGTCGCCAGCAGTGCATCGTGAGGTAGCTCCGCCACGGCGCCACCTGCTCCGACCATAGGGAGAGCTCGCGCGCCGAACCGGGCAGACCGAGTTCCTGTGCACCGTTGCGCACGGCGAGGTCGCTGTGGAGGAAGACGTCCGGGTGGTGGCGGACCCGGAGCGCCACGTAGTCGGCCGTCCAGGGCCCGATGCCCTTCACCGCGAGGAGTCCGGCGCGCAGCTCGTCGAGCGACTGCCCGCCGTCGACCACGAGCGACCCGTCGGCGAGCGCGGCGGCCACCCGGAGGATCGTGTCGACGCGGGCAGCCGGGCCACGGAGCACCTCGTGCCCGCGGGCCGCGATGACGGCGGCGGACGGGAACAGCAGGCCGTCCGGCGCGATCGCGGACGGCATGGGCGCACCGAGCGCCGCGACCAACCGTGTCTGCGCCGTCCGGGCCGCCGCGACGGACACCTGCTGGCCGATGAGGGTCCGGAAGACGATCTCGTGCGGGTCCACGGCGCCGGGCAGCCGGATGCCGGGGACCCGGGCGACGGCGTCGGCCAGCTCGGGCACCGCGCCGAGCACGGCGTCGACGGCTTCCGGATCGGCGTCGAGGTCGAAGTACGAGCGCACCCGCGCCACGAGCGTCGGGAGGTCGGAGAGGTCCGTGACCCGCACGCGCAGGTCGATCCCGGTCCCCCGCCCGGCCACCCCGGGGACGGCGGCCGAGGCGCTGAACCAGGCCGCGCCTCCTGGCAGGTCGAGCACCCGTCCGTACGACGTGACCCGCCCGGTGTCGTCGACCTCCACCTGCTCCGTGCCCGCCAGGGCGTGGAGCGCGTGCCAGTCGAGGAGCCCCTGCGCGTCGAACGGCGCGCGCGCTGGCAGGTGCACGTGCAGCGCCCCGTCCGCGACCGGTCGGAGCGTGCGGCGTGCGCGGAGCTCGGTCGGCGTGACCGCGAAGACCTCGCGCACGGTCTCGTTGAACTGGCGGACGCTCGCGAACCCGGCGGCGAACGCGACGTCCGCGACGGGCAGGTCGGACGAGGTGAGCAGCGTCCGCGCGGTCTGTGCGCGGTGCGCCCGGCTGAGCGCCTTGGGCCCGGCCCCGAGCTCGGCGGTCATGATGCGGTTGAGCTGCCGCTCGGAGTACCCGACGCGGGCGGCGAGGCCGGGCACGCCGTCGCGTTCGACGACGCCGTCGAGGACGAGGCGCATGGCGCGTCCGGCGACGTCCTCGCGGAGGTCCCACTCGGGGCTGCCCGGTGTCGCCTCGGGCAGGCAGCGCTTGCAGGCGCGGAAGCCGGCGAGGTGCGCGGCGGCACTGGTGCGGTAGAAGGTGACGCCGGACTCCCGGGGCGTCCGGGCCGGGCACGAGGGGCGGCAGTAGATGCCGGTGGAGTGCACGGCGGTGACGAACTGCCCGTCGAACCGGGCATCGCGGGAGGCGACGACCCGGTAGCGCTCGGCGTGCAGTGCCTCTGGTGCGGTGGACATGCCCACAGCCTGACACGGCGCACCGACATCGACTGGCGGAAATCAGACAGGGCAGCGGACGTCCGTCGGTGCGGGAACGGCGGCCTGGAGGCGCGGCTAGTGTGGGCTGCGTGACCCTGGTGGACGACGTGGCCGGCTCCGGCGACCTGCCCTGCCGGACCGACGTCGAGATCGCGCTGCTGCTGGTGTCCCGGCGGCACCGGTACGAGGGGCGACCGGCGGACGGGGCGCTGCCCGCCGTGGACGGCGAGCCGGACGACCTGCGCGAGCGCGTCGAGCTGCGCGCGGGGCTCGGGATCGTCGGCGACCGGTACTTCGCGTCGCGGGCGCACGTGCACGCCTCGGTGACGGTGATCGGACTCGAGGGGCTCGACGCCGTCGCCGCCGAACTCGGTGCGGCCGTCGACCCGGTCGCGACCCGGCGGAACGTGTTCCTCCGCGGGGTGGACGTCGAGGCGCTCCGGGGCGAGCCGTTCTCCCTGCAGAGCACGGGTCACGAGCCGGTGCTCTTCCGCGGATACCGGCCGGCGAACCCGTGCGCCTGGATGGACCACGAGGTGGCCCCGGGGGCGTTCCGGGCGATGCGCGGGCGGGGCGGGGTGCGGTGCGACCCGGAGTCCGACGGCGTCCTCGCCCTCGGTCCCGCGGTGCTCCGCACGGCCCGCCCCGTCGCGCTCCCCTGACGCGCCGGCGCGCTCGGGGCGCCGAGACTCGGGCCCGCGGACTCTTTCGCGCTGCCGCAGCCCACGCCGAGTCCGCCGAGCCGAGACTCGGCCCAGCCTCCTACGCGGTCAGTGCGGACTCGATCGCGTCGACGAACGCCGGCAGGTCGTCCGGGTTCCGCGAGGTGATGAGCCCGCCGTCGACCTGGACCTCCTGGTCGACCCACTCGGCCCCGGCGTTCCGCACGTCGGTCTGCAGCGACGGGAACGACGTGATCGTCTTCCCCGACACGACGCCGGCCTCGATGAGGGTCCACGGCCCGTGGCAGATCGCGGCGACCGGCTTGCCGGCCTCCGCGAACGCCTGCACGAGGGAGACCGCCTGCTGGTCGGTGCGGAGGGTGTCGGCGTTGATCGTGCCCCCGGGGACGACGAGCGCGTCGAACGAGCCGGCGTTGACACCGGCGATGGTGGTGTCCGGGTCGACGTGCTTGCCCGGGTCCTTGTCGCCGACGAGGGTCGCGATCGCCCCGGTCTCCTGCGCCGCCACCGTCACGGTCGCGCCGCGCTCGCGGAGCTGGTCGATCGGGACGACGATCTCGTCCTGCTCCACGCCGTAGTTCGTCGCGATGACGAGGATCTTCTTGCCGTCGAGTGCTGCCATGGTCGTTCCTTCCGCGGCCCGGTCGTTCCGGCCGCACGACCAGCGTCGTCGGGGAGCGCTGGAAGCGTCCGCAGGTGGACAGCCGTGGGCGGCGGTCGGGTCAGCCGCGGATGCGGAAGGCCGTTCCCTCGCGCTCCACGGAGATGCCGTCGTAGCCGCCCACTCGGTACAGTCCCGCGGTGACGTCGGCCTCGAGCGTCCCCACGACGACCGTGGTAGCCCCGGAGGCGATGGCGGCCTCGAGCCCGGCGGGTGCGTCCTCGAACGCGACACAGTCGGCGGCGTCGACACCGAGCAGCGCCGCACCGCGCAGGTACCCGTCCGGGTGCGGCTTGCCGTGCTCGACGTCCTCGGAGGCGACGAGCGCCTCGGGCACGTGCACACCGGCGGCCTGCATCCGCTCCACCGCGAGGTCGCGGGGCGCACTCGTGACGATCGCGACCGGCACCCCGGCGTCGACCAGGCGGGACACGAACGCTCCGGCGCCCGGGACCTCCGAGATGCCCTCGGTGCTCTCGCGCTCCTCGGCGACGAGCCCGGCGGCGATCCGCAGCTGCTCGTCGTGGTCGAGGTCGGGCAGGAAGCGCTGGATCGTGCTGATCGCCTGGCGGCCGTGCGAGAAGGCGAGGATCTCCGCGGGGTCGATGCCGTGCTCGACGCCGAACCGGGTCCAGGTCGCCTCGACCACCGCGGTCGAGTCGACGAGCGTCCCGTCCATGTCGAAGAGGACCCCGGACGCCACGATGTCGATCACGCGCCCGACCCTAGCGTGCCGCCCCGGTCACTCGCCGGGGTCCGGCGCCCGTACGTACCGGGTGAGCAGCACACCGTCACGTCCGAGGAGCACGTGGGCCGGCCGGAAGCGCCGGAGGTCGGGCGAACCGCCGTGGGTGATGCGCGGGCCGGCGCCACCCTCGAGCGACGGGTCGACCGTCAGCGTGAGTTCGTCCACGAGGTCCGCCGCCACGAGCGCCCCGAAGAACGTCGGTCCGCCCTCGCAGTGCACCGTGCCGAGGCCGCGCGACACCAGGGCGTCCCGCAGGGCGACGGGGTCGACCGTGTCCGGGTCGTCGTCGGAGCTGCACGGCACGACGTCCGCGACCGCCGCGAGCGCCGCGGCCGGGGGCGACGACGCTGCGGTCGTCGAGGTGAGGACGATCGGACGCACCGGCGCCTCGGTGAACACCCGGGACGCCGGGTCGACGGACAGCGAGCCCGAGACGATCGCGAACACCGGGTGGTCGGGCAGCCCGTGTGCCCGCCGCCAGGCCACGTCGGCGTCGTGCAGCACCATCGGCCCGTAGCCCTCGTCACGGACGGTCCCCGCGGCCACCAGCACCGCGTCGGCCACCCGGCGCAGCAGGTCGAACACGCGCAGGTCGTCCGGCCCGCCGAGCGAACCCGAGACCCCGTCGCCCGCGGCCGTCGCCGAGCCGTCGAGCGTCGTCACGAAGTTCACCCGCAGCCAGGGTGCGACCGCCCCCGCCGTGTACAGCTCGAGCAGCTCGTCGTCGGACAGGTCGGCGATCGACGGCGGGAGGACGCTCACGTGTTGTGCCGCGCTTCCACCGGTGCCCGCCAGCCGAGCGTCGCCTCGACCATGCGCATCGCGTCCACGCTCTCGGCGACGTCGTGCATCCGGACGATCCGCGCGCCGAGCATCGCGCTCACGGTCGCGACCGCCAACGACCCCGCCAGTCGCTCACCGCGGGGACGCCCGAGCGACTCCCCCACGAAGTCCTTGTTCGAGACCGCCGCGAGCACCGGGTAGCCGAGCGCGACCACCTCGGGCAGGCGTCGGGTGAGCTCGAGCGTGTGCACCGTGTTCTTGTTGAGGTCGTGCCCCGGGTCGACGATGATCCGCGACTCCGGGATGCCGGCCGCGAGGGCCCGGTCGACCCGCTCGCGCAGGAACCCGACGACCTCGGTCGTCACGTCGCCGTACTGCGGCGGGGCCGGCAGCGGACGACGGGGCTCCGCCAGCGAGTGCGTGATCACGATCGTCGCGTCGGAGTCCGCCACGACGGCCGCCATCCGGGGGTCGGACAGCCCGGTCGTGTCGTTGACGACGCTCGCACCGGCCTCGATCGCCGCTGCGGCGACCTCGGGCCGGAAGGTGTCGACGCTGATCGTCACGTCGGACTCCTGCGCGAGCTGCCGGACGACGGGCACGACGCGGTCGATCTCGTCGGCGGCGGGCAGCTCCGGCCCCGGCGCGAACTTCACGCCGCCGATGTCGACCCAGTCCGCGCCCTGCTCGGCCGCGTGCACGGCGGCCTCGACGGCACGGTCGAGTGCGAAGGTCGCGCCGCGGTCGTGGAACGAGTCGGGCGTGCGGTTCACGATCGCCATGACGGCGATGCGGTGGTCGAAGTCGAAGGTCCGGCGGCCGATGGTGCGCACGGGCTCGCGCAGGTCGGGGACGACCCACCCGGGTGCGGTGGCAGCAGGGCCCTGGCGCGCCCCGCCTCGCTCGGTCGTCACGCGTCCGCCCCGCGGCCGGCTCCGACATCCGCGCCTGCACCGATCAGGGCGATCGCCTCGGCCCGTCCGGCTGCCTCGGCCAGAGTGCCGGTCGCTGCCACGGTCACGGTCGTCGACCCGGTCTGCCGCTCCCCACGGGTCGTCACGCACTGGTGCTGCGCGTCGAGGACCACGAGGACGCCGGCGGCCCCGAGCCCCTCGGCGATGGTCGCCGCGACCTGCTCGCCGAGCCGCTCCTGCAGCTGCGGACGGGAGGCCACCGCGTCGAGCACGCGCGACAGCGTGCCGAGGCCGATGAGCCGATCCCCCGGCGCGTACGCGAGGTGCGCCACACCGAGGAACGGGAGCAGGTGGTGCTCGCAGACGGACCGGAACTTCACGTCGCGCACGATGACGAGCTGCCCGCGGTCGCCCGGTTCGGCGTGGACCGTGCCGTCGCGGGCGATCGCCACCGCGTCCGTCCCGACGCCGGAGAAGAACTCGGCGTACGACTCGGCCACACGAGCGGGCGTGCGGGCGAGTTCCGCGCGGTCGGGATCCTCGCCGATCGCGAGCAGGAGCTCCCGCACGGCGGACTCGATGCGCGCACGGTCCAGACGTTGGTTCACCCGTCCATCCAACACCAGCCCTGGCCGCAGGACGCGACCGGCCACCGGGGGTGACGTACCCCGTCGAGGCGAGCCGCGCCTCCAGGAAATCCCCTGGAAGGAAGCTGTGACTTGCCGGAAACCCAGCGCCCTTTAAGCTTGTTCGGTGAGCGCCCCGCAGACCGACACCACGCCCCGGAACCGCTTCGCGACCGGCCTCGACCGCTTCTTCTCCATCACGCACCGCGGATCGACGATCCCCCGCGAGATCCGGGGCGGCCTCGTCTCCTTCGTGACGATGGCCTACATCGTCATCCTCAACCCGCTCATCCTCGGTGGGTTCAGCCAGGACCAGGCGCCGCAGGACGTCCTCGGCGGCTGGCTGCAGAACGCCCAGGTCGCCGCGGCCACCGGACTCGTCGCCGGGCTCATGACGATCGCGATGGGCCTCATCGCGAACCTGCCGTTCGGCATCGCCGCGGGGCTCGGGATCAACTCGTTCCTCGCCGTCAGCGTCGTGCACCAGGTCACCTGGGCCGAGGCGATGGGCCTCGTCGTCATCAACGGCGTCGTGATCGTGGTCCTGGCGTTGACGGGCATCCGGACGATGATCTTCACGGCCGTGCCGGCGCAGCTCAAGGCGGCAATCACCGTCGGCATCGGCCTGTTCATCGCGTTCATCGGCCTGGTCGACTCCGGGTTCGTCCGCACCACGAAGAACGCCTCGCCGCCGCTGCAGCTCGGCGAGGACGGCTCCATCGCAGCACTGCCGACCATCGTCTTCCTGATCGGCCTCGTCATCATCGGCACGCTGATGGCCCGCAAGGTCCGGGGTGCCCTGCTCATCGGCATCGTGGCGACCACGGTCATCGCGATCATCCTGCAGGCGATCTTCAAGGTACCGACCTCGGTCGACTCGCCCACCGGCTGGAACCTCAACGCGCCGGGGCTGCCCTCCGCGCTGTTCGCGGTGCCCGACCTGTCGCTCGTCGGCCACGCGGACGTCTTCGGTGCCTTCACCCGCATCGGCCCCATCGCCGCGTCGATGCTCGTCTTCACCCTCGTCTTCACGAACTTCTTCGACGCCATGGGCACGATGACCGGCCTCGCGAAGGCCGCCGGGGTCGCGAACCCCGACGGCACCTTCCCACGCCTGAAGTCGGCGCTCGTCGTCGAGGGTGCCGGCGCGATCGCGGGTGGTGGCGCCTCGGTGTCGTCGAACACCGTGTTCATCGACTCCGCCGCCGGCATCGGTGAGGGCGCCCGGACCGGCATGGCCTCCGTCGTCACCGGTCTGCTGTTCCTGGCGTCGATGTTCCTCACGCCGCTCACGCAGGTCGTCCCGCTCGAGGTCGCAGCCGCCGGGCTCGTGGTCGTCGGTGCGCTCATGGTGGCGCAGGTGAAGGACATCGACTGGACCGACTTCGGGGCGGCGCTGCCGGCGTTCCTGACGATCGTGATCATGCCGCTGACCTACTCGATCGCGAACGGCATCGGTGCGGGGTTCATCAGCTGGGTGCTCATCAAGCTGCTGTCCGGCCGCGGCCGTCAGGTGTCGTGGCTGCTGTACGTCGTGGCCGCGGGCTTCCTGCTGTACTTCGCGCGGGGGCCGCTCGAGGTGCTGCTCGGCGTCGGCTGAGGCGCGGCGCGGCGCGCTCGCGCTTGCGTCCGCTCGCTGCGTTCGCGTTTCGCACAACGAAAGTCGCCCCGAACCACGGGCAGTCGTGGTTCGGGGCGACTTGCGTTGTGCGCGGGCGCAGGGCCCGGGAGGCGCGGCCTCAGTCCGCCAGGTCGGCCGGCGTCGCCTCGTGGTGGCGTCGGCCCTGGGAGCGCCGGTCCTCCTTCATGCCCGCCTCGAACAGGTGCTTCCGTCCCTGCACGAGCTCGTCCCGCGCGGTCCGTTCGAGCTCCTTCGCGAGGGCGTAGTACCCGTCGTCGTAGTCCTCGACGACCTGGAACGTCCACCGGCCGGCGATGACGTTGCGTCCGACGAGCTCCGAGTCGATGCGGTCCGCCAGCTCGGTGTGGCCCGCGTCCCGGAGCTGCTCGACGGCCTCGCCGAGGTTCAGGTCCGCCATCCCGGTCAGCCGGTGGAACCCGTAGAGCAGTCCGCGGGCGTGCTCGATCACCTCGACCGCTGCCGACAGGGTGCCGAGCGCCTCGACCGTGGCGTCCGAGACCCCCTCGGGCACGCGGTGCTGCTCGTCGGGGCCCTGTGCGTCGTCGTGCGGTGCGTCGTTCGTCATGGGTCCCGTCTACCGGACCGCTGCTCCCACCGCTCCGAGGTGCCTCACTTCGTGGCGTTCGGGTGGTGCGACCCGAGCTCACCACGGAGCGCGTGACACGCGAGGTCCTCGGTCAGCGGGTCGGTCGTCAGGCGTTCCCATGCTGCCGCCACGGCGTTCCGCTGCGTGGCGACGACGTCCCGCCATCCCTGCTCCGCTGCTCGGTTCCCGAAGACGATCGTGTACTCGGTGGTGCGGACCGGCCGCACCACGCCGGAACGACGGGCCACCCGTCAGGGCTTCTCGACGACGACGGGGCTGTCGGTCACCTCGACCTCGGAGGTGTCCCAGCCGGCGGCGATGGCTTCGGCGGAGTTCCGCCATGCCTGCATCTCGAGCAGGAGCCGGCGCGGCTGCCGCAGCGAGAACGAACCCCGTGCGACCTCGACGATCTCCTTCGCGAACCGCTGCTGATCGGCGCGGCTCAGGAGCTTCAGCCACGGGTAGGGGATCGCCAGACGGTCGTGCAGCGGCAACTGCTCGTTGATCGTCACCGCGGCGATGAGCTGGGCGGCGATGTCGAGCACGGCCTCGTCGTCGTCCGAGCGCTCCTTCGTCGTCAGCACGAGCGGCTTGCCGTCGCGACGGGTCACCTCGAGCGGTTCCTGCTCGGCCGCGGCGAACACCTCCTTCGCATGGCGCGAGAGGTCGGAGGACTGCACCGCGCGACGGGGCCGAGACGGTGCGGGAGCAGGGGCGAGGATCGTCACGGATCAAGGCTATTCAGAACACGTTCTGAATACAAGTGGCCGAGGGACCGGCCGGGGCGGTACGGTTCGGGCATGACCAGGTGGGTCGCGCTGCTGCGCGGTGTGAACGTCAACGGGATCACGATCAGGAGCGCCGAACTCGCGGCGCTGTTCCGGGAACGCGGGTACCAGGACGTCCGGACCGTCCTCGCCTCGGGGAACGTGGTGTTCGGCTCGGACGGCACGGCCGCGGCGCTGAAGACCGACATCGAGCAGTCGCTCCGAGACCGCTTCGGCTACGACGCCTGGATCGTGCTCGTCCCCCACGACGACCTCGCCGCCGTCGTGGACGGCTTCCCGTTCCCAGCCGCCGAGGACCGCCACGACTACGTCGTGTTCGGCTCCGACGAGGACGCCCTCGACGACCTGCTGGCCGACCTCGAGGTCGACGAGTCCGTCGAGCGCGTTGCCCGGGGTGCGGGAGTCGTCTACTGGTCGTGCCCGAAGGGGTCGAGCACGGACACGGTGTTCGCCAAGCGGGCCGGTGCCGCACGCTTCAAGCGGACGACGACGACCCGCAACGCGAACACGCTCCGGAAGCTCCTGTGAGCCGGGGTGGTCTGCACCACGTCGAACTGCGCACCGCCGACCTCGACGCGTCCGGTCCCGCGTGGGACTGGCTCCTGACCGAGCTCGGCCACGAGCCCTTCCAGCGCTGGCCCGACGGGCGCAGCTGGCGGCTCGGCGACCTGTACGTCGTGCTCGAGACCGCCCCGCTGCCGGGCGAGCACGATCGACGACGCCCGGGCCTGAGCCACCTCGCGTTCCACGCCGGTGGCACCGACGACGTTGCCCGGATCTGGGCGGCCGCGCCCGCGTGCGGATGGCGACCTCTACGAGGACCGCCATCCGCACGCCGGCGGGCCGGACCACCACGCGGCGTTCCTCGAGGACGCCGAACGGTTCAAGGTCGAACTCGTCGCCGACTGAGCGGCGACGACCGGACGCGGGCAACCACGCTCAGGACTGCGGCGGCTGCCCGTTGCTCGCGGTGGTGCCACCGTCGACCGGCAGGATCGCCCCGGTGATGAACGACGCCGCGTCACTCGCCAGGAACAGCACGGCCGCCGCGACCTCGTGCGCACGACCCGCGCGGCCGAGGGCGATCCGCTCCTCGAACTTCTCCTGCAGCTCCTCGTCCTCCGCCTGGTCCTGCGTGAGGTCCGTCCACACGAGCCCCGGCGCCACGGCGTTCACGCGGACGCCGAACTGCCCGTTGTCGAGCGCGGCGGCCTTGGTGAAGTTCGAGACCCCACCCTTCGCCGCGTTGTAGGGGCTCATCCGCCAGTCCGCGTCCTCGCCGGACACCGACGAGGTGTTCACGATCGACCCCTTCGTGGCACGGAGGAACGGCAGCGCCGCACGGGTGCCGTAGAACACGCTGGAGAGGTCGGTCTCGATCACACGGTGCCACTCGTCCGGCGTGATGTCCGTGATGTCGCCGGAGCTGAAGGTGCCGGCGTTGTTCACGAGCACGTCGATGCGGTCGAACCGCTCGATGGCCGTGTCGACGACCCGCTGCCAGTCGGCCGGGCTCGCGACGTCCGCGTGGAGCGCCACGACCCGGTCCCTCGGCAGGCTGTCGCCGACCGCTCGTACCTTCTCGTCGACGCTGTCGGTCAGGACGACGGACGCGCCCTCGTCGACGAACGCCCGCGCCGTCGCCTCGCCGATGCCGGACCCGGCACCCGTGACGATCGCCACCCTGCCCTCGAACCGGTTGCCCATGGTGTCTCCTCTCGTTGCACGATCCGTGCCCGGGGAGACGCCATCGGCCCAGCGGGGCACGGCGAGCCATGGTGCCCGCACCCGCCTGGGCGCGTTCGGAGGGTGTCAGGCGGACGTGTCGTCCGGCTCCAGGTCGCGGTCGAGCGAGATCGTCGGGATCGACGCCGTGACGACCGATCCGTCGGCACGCAGGGTGCCCTGGATGTCGGCCGTCGTCGGCGCGCGCCCGGACATCCGCGGGCCCTGGTGCGGCAGCGGCACGACGGTCGGCTCGCCGGCGGTGACGTCCCACTGCTGGTTGTGCACCCACGCGGTGAACCCGGAGCCCGTCTCGACCGTGAAGGTCATGGCGTCCTGCTCGAGGTCGACGCGCACACGCGATCCGCGCACCGTCAGGCGGTAGGTGATCCGCTCCCAGTCCTTCGGCAGCCGCGGGTTGAAGGTCATCCGGCCGCCGTGGTCCCGCATGCCGCCGAACCCGTTCACGACCGCGCCCCAGATGCCGCCCGTCGAGGCGATGTGCACCCCGTCGGTCGTGTTGCCGTGCAGGTCGGCGAGGTCGACGTACAGCGCCGTCTGGAAGTACTGCAACGCGAGGTCGTGGTAGCCGACCTCGGCCGCCATGATCGACTGCACGACCGCCGACAGCGTGGAGTCGCCCGTCGTGAGGGCGTCGTAGTAGTCGAAGTCGCGACGCTTCTCGGCAGCGGTGAACTCGTGCCCCTGCAGGAACAGTGCGAGCACGACGTCGGCCTGCTTGAGCACCTGGAACCGGTAGATCACCAGCGGGTGGTAGTGGAGCAGCAGCGGGCGCTTGCTCTCGGGGGTGTTGTCGAGGTCCCAGAGTTCCTTGTCGAGGAACTGGGCGTCCTGCGGGTGGATGCCACGGTGCGGGTCGAACGGGATCTCCATCGACTCGGCCGCGTGCTCCCAGTCGGTCACCTCTTGCGCCTGCAGCCCGGTCCGCCGCACCATGCGCTCGTACTCTTCCGGGTCGTCGGCTGCGAGCTCGCGGCAGGCGTTCACGGCGAACCACAGGTTCGCCCGGGCCATCACGTTCGTGTAGAGGTTGTCGTCGACGACCGTCGTGTACTCGTCGGGACCGGTGACGCCGTCGATGTGGAACTTCTTGTCGCCGTTCGACCGCCAGAACCCGAGGTCCTCCCACAGGCGGGCGGTCTCGACGAGGATGTCGATCGCACCGCGCTTGAGGAACTCGCGGTCGTCCGAGGCGCGGACGTACTGCATGAGCGCATGCGCGATGTCCGCGTCGATGTGGTACTGCGCGGTGCCGGCGGCGTAGTAGGCGCTGGACTCCTCGCCGTTGATCGTCCGCCAGGGGAACAGCGCGCCGTGCTGGTTCAGCTCGCGGGCGCGGGACCGAGCCGCGTCGAGCATGTTGTAGCGGAACCGCAGGGCGTTCCGGGCGACGATCGGCGCCGTGTACGACAGGAACGGCAGGACGTAGATCTCCATGTCCCAGAAGTAGTGGCCGCCGTACCCGGAGCCCGTGACGCCCTTCGCCGCGATGCCGTGCCCGTCGGTCCGGGCCGTGGCCTGCGCGAGCATGAACAGGTTCCACCGGACGGCCTGCTGGAGCGCGGGCTGCCCGACGATCTCGACGTCGCTCCGCGCCCAGAAGTCGTCCATCCACTCGGCCTGCCGCGCGAACGCGGCGTCGACGGACTCGGCACGCGAGCGGTCGAGGGTCCGCTCGCAGCGGTCGGCGAGTTCGCGCGCCGGGACCCCGCGGGACGTGTGGTAGACCACGTGCTTCGTCAGGCGGATCGGCTGCCCGGCGCGCGCCTGCACGCGGTAGACGTGCTTCGCCAGGTCGTCCTCGATCGACGAGGACTCGTCCCAGCTGTTCTCGGTCTCGAGGTGGTGCTCGACGCCGACGCAGATCGTCATGCCCGAGCTCGCCGCCTGGTACCCGAGCAGCGAACGGCCGCCGGTGCTGCGCTTGAGCTTCGGCTCGAGCATCCGCTCGGTGAACGCCTCGGCCTTGCGCGGGTCGAACGCGTTCGCCGCCGCACGCATCCCCGCGTGGTACTCGTCCTGCACGTCCTGCCGGTTGAGGATCTGGCTCGACAGCAGGATCGAGGCGTCCGCGTCGAGCACGGTCACCTCGTAGTCGATGACCGCCAGGTGCCGGTCCGTGAACGACACCAGCCGCCGCGACCGGATGAGCACGCGCTTGCCCGAGGGCGTCGACCACTCGGTCTCGCGGAACAGGTACCCGCCCCGGAAGTCGAGCCGCCGGGTGTGCCGGAGGATGTCCGCCTCGGCCAGGACGAGCGGTTCGTCGTCGACGTACAGGCGGATCACCTTGGCGTCGGGCGCGTTGATGATCGTCTGCCCGGTCTTCGCGAAGCCGAAGGCGTCCTCGGCGTGCCGGATCGGCCAGGTCTCGTGGAAACCGTTGATGTACGTGCCGTACTGCACGCCGCCACGACCCTCGTCGAGGTTGCCGCGCAGGCCCAGGTACCCGTTGCCGACGGCGAAGTTCGTCTCGGCGACGCCCTGCTCGTCGGGCGCGTACTCGGTCTCGACGAGGGCCCACTCGTCGATCGGGTAGCGGACGCGGTCCAGCGGGTCGGAGGTGATGGGGTTCATGGTGCTCCGTGGGGAAGGAGGGTGTTCGTGGGGAGGGTCGGGAGGGCCTGGAGGCGCGGATCGCCCCGGCCGCTTCGCCTACGTCGTGCTCGTGGCCGGTTCCGGCAGCTCGTCGACGAGTTCGTCGAGGTCGCCGACCACGACGTCGGCGCCGTGCGCCCGGAGCGCGTCGGCCCCGGCTCCGCGATCGACGCCGATGACGAGCCCGAAGGCACCGTTCCGTCCCGCCTCGACCCCGCTCGTGGCGTCCTCGACCACGACGCACTCGGCAGCGGTCAGGCCGAACCGGCTCGCGGCGTCGAGGTAGGTGTCGGGCGCGGGCTTGCCGGCCAGACCGTCTTCGCGGGCGACGAGGCCGTCGACCACCACGGGGAAGCGCTCGAGGATGCCGGCCGTGCGGAGCACCTGCACGGCGTTGGCGGAGCTCGACACGACGGCGACGGACAGCCCGGCGTCGATGGCGGCGACGAGGAACCGGAGCGAACCGGGGTAGGGCTCCACCCCGTGCTCGGTCAGCTCGGCCGTGAACTCGGCGTTCTTCCGGTTGCCGAGCCCGCACACCGTGTCGGCGTCCGGCGGGTCGTCCGGCGTGCCCTGCGGCAGGTCGATGCCGCGGGACTCGAGCAGGGAACGCACCCCGTCGTACCGAGGCTTGCCGTCGACGTACGCGAAGTAGTCCTGTTCCGTGTACGGAGCGACGCCGTGCTGGGCGAGGTAGGGCGTGAACAGCCGGCTCCACGCACGCATGTGGACGTCGGCGGTGGGGGTGAGGACACCGTCCAGGTCGAACAGGAGCGCTCGCTGGTCAGCGAGTCGCGCGGGTGTGCGCCGGTCCGGCGTCGTCATGTGCTGCCCTCCGGGGGACGGGGTCGTCGACGTTGCTTCCGGACGAGTCTAGGACCGCTCCAGGACCGGCGTTCAGGCGCGCCGGGCCCCTGTGGAAAGAGTTCACACACTCGTTCGCTGTGCAGGAGGTTCAGCGCAGCGCAGCGCCCGACGGCAGCGTCCGCACCCACTCCTCGATCGCCGAACCGATCTGCTGCCGGGCGTCGGTCCGCGAGATCGTCGCGGTGTCGTCCCCGGGCTGCGCACCGTACGCACCGAAGTCGGCGTGGTTCGCGCCCTGCACCTCGACCGTCATCGCGTTCGACGGCAGCAGGTGCCGCGCGGCGTCGACCTTCTCGGGGGTGGAGAGCCCGTCACGCGACCCCGAGACGCTGAGCACGCTGATGTACGACTTGCTGATGTCGTTCGCGCAGTAGCTGCCGAGCAGGAGCAGCCCGTCGGCGTCCGGCGCGAGCTGGCACGCGCGCACGCCACCGAGCGAGTGCCCGCCGACCGCCCAGGACCGGACGTCGGGGGCGTGGGACTCGAACGTCGACAGCGGGCGGGTGTCGAAGAAGGCGAGGTGCAGCGTCGGCTTCGTGATGACGACGGTCGTCCCGCTGGCGACCACCTGCCGGAACGTCGCCATGTACGCGTACGGATCGACCTTCGCGCCCGGGATGAACACGATGCCCGCGCCGTTCGCGGTGCCGGTCGGCGTCATCACCACGGCGTCCCCGGCGTCCCGGACGGCCACACGGTCGTCCCGCCAGACCTGCAGCGCCGCACTCCGGGTGCCCTGCATGACGATGTTCGCCCAGACGAGGAACACCACCGCGATCAGCACGATCACGGCGACGACCCAGGCGGTCCAGCGGAGTGCTCGGTTCATGGTCTCCCTGCTTCCTGCGGGCGTCGGGCGGTGACGGTGAGCCAGCGCTCGTCGGCACCCGGGCGCGTGGTCTCACGGACGTCGACGTCGGTCCAGCCGGAACGGCTGACGACCTCGGCCAGGGGTCCCGGCGTCCAGTAGGCGAAGTGCCGGGCGAGGTCGAGCTTCCGCGTGCTCCACGCGTCGCCGTCGCCGAGCTTCACCGTGGCGGCCAGCACACCGCCGGGGTACACGGCGTCGCGGAGCCGCACGAGGACGCCCTCGAGCTCCGTCCGACCGACGTGCAGCAGCACGGCGTTCGCGAACACGGCCTCGTACGGGCCGCCGAACGCGTCCGAGCGCACGTCGACGAGGCGCGCCTCGTGCCCCGCGGACCGCAGCGCGTCGACGAACGACCGTGCCCCGTCGGTCCGGTCGACGACGAGTCCGGCAGCCTCGAGCGCGAGGGCGTCACGCCCCGGGCCCGACCCGAGCTCGAGCACCCGCGCCCCGACCGGGACGAGTGCGAGCAGGTCGTCGACGAGCCCGGCACGGTGGTCGTCGGTGCGCTCGGCGTAGCGGTCGGCCGCACGCTCGTAGGCGTCCAGCGTGCGCTCGGCGGCGAGGTCACGACGCATCACGACCTCGTGCCGACCGTCGGGCAGCGGGTCACCGGGCTCGTCGGCCGCGGTGAAGCCACAGCGCTCGTACGTGCGACGGGCCGTGGCGTTGTCCGGCATGACCGACAGTTCGAGGGTGTCGGCCCCGGCGCTCGCGGCCCAGGTCGCGACCGCACGGATGAGCGCGGCCGCGATCCCTCGGCCGCGCGCGGCGGGGTCGACCCACATCGAGATGAGTTCGGCGGTGCCGGGGTCCTCGCCCGGGACGCCGCTGGCCATGCCGACGACGGAGTCGTCCTCGGCGTGGGCGAGCAGGTCGAGCGCTCCGGGGATCGAGAGGCGGGTCCGCCACCGGTGCTCGGGCGCGTCGGCCCAGTCGGCGAGCGTGGACCCGAAGGCCTCGGGAGCGTCCGCGAGCGCCGCGAGCCGGACCGGACGCCAGGTCTCCCAGTCGTCCGCCGTCACCCGGCGCAGCGCGATCGTCACGCCCCGACGCTACCGCCCGCGGGTGCGAGCCGACCCTGTCGGGCCGACCCGCGCCTCCTGGACCGGATCAGACCGCCGCAGCCTCCGTGACGGCCGCACGCAGCTCCGCCGCCGCGGCTGCGACGTCGTCCGCGCTGTAGATGGCGCTCCCGGCGACGGCGATGATCGCTCCGGACGCCTGCACGGCCGCGATCGACGACGCGTTCACGCCGCCCGCGATCGAGAAGGGGACGCCGGAGGCCTCGCCGGCCTCGAGCAGGGTGGAGAATGTGAAGCCCTCCTCGGCCTGCTCGTCGAGCCCCGCGTGCACCTCGACGAACTGCGCGCCGAGGGCGACGACCTCACGGGCCCGGGCGGGCTTGTCCGCGACGCCGATGAGGTCGACGACGACGCCCTTGCCGTGCTTCTCGGCAGCGGCGACGGCGCCCGCGATGGTGGAGTCCCCGGCGACGCCGAGCACGGTGACCAGGTCGGCGCCCGCGGCGAACGCGATGTCCGCCTCGAGCTCGCCGGCGTCCATGGTCTTGAGGTCGGCGAACACGGTCTTGTCCGGGTGCGCCTCCTTCATCGCGGTGATGACGGAGAGCCCGGCGCTCTTGATGAGCGGCGTGCCGAGCTCGAGGACGTCGACGCTCGGGGCGGCCTTCGCGGCGAGGTCGAGCGCGGCCTCGGTGGTGAGGGTGTCGATGGCGAACTGGATCTGCATGGGTGTGCCTTTCACTCGAGGTTGGCGTGGCTGGGCCACAGGTCGTCGGCGGAGCGTCCGCTCCGGGTCCACAGGGCGTGGAAGAGTGCGTCGCCGAGCAGGACCACGGCCTGCTCGAAGCGGCTGCCCGCGTACTGCTCGGAGGCGCTGCCCGACCGGTCCGTCTTCGTCGCGGCGGGGACGACGAGGGTGACGGCGGCGAGCGCGCCGAGCGGCGAGTCGTCGGTCGTCGACACGGCGAGCACGTCAGCGCCGACGTCGACCGCGGTGCGCGCCGCCTGGACGATGCCGGTGGTCGTGCCGGAGCCGCTCGCGACGAGCAGGACGTCCCCCGTCCGGATGGCCGGGGTCGTCACCTCGCCGACGACGTGCACGTCGAGTCCGAGGTGCATGAGCCGCATGGCCGTCATCCGCAGCGCGAGGCCGGAGCGGCCGGCCCCGTGGACGAACACGCGCTCGGCACCGCTGAGCAGCTCGAGCGCGGCATCGGTGTCGCCCTGGACCGTCTCGGCGAGGTCGGCGGACTCGCGGACGATCAGGGCGAGGGCGTCGGTCACGGTGTCAGCGGGCATGCCATCGATCGTGGTCGGGACGCGGGTCCGCCGCCGCTACCCGACACGGCGGGGTCCCCGTCCGATCGGGTGGCCCCACCCGCTCGGGTGGGAGTCGTACGGTTGGTCACGTGACCGACAACGTGCGCGATGACGGGGCGGCGGCTCCGTCGGCCGTCCAGGAGGCGCGGCGCGACCCCGCAGGACGCCTCGCCGCCGCCGACCACGCGCGCACCGTCGCGGAGCAGGCGGACCGGCACGCACTCACCCTGGAGTCGGTGCTCGCCGTGCTCCGGTCGCCGCGTGTCGGCGACGCGGCCGCCCGTGCCGAGGCCGTCGAGATCGCGTCGGCAGCGCTCGTCGACCTCCGGACCGTCACGGACCGGCAGCGCGGAGCCCTGCTCGAACCGGTCACGGGGGCGTTCTCGCGGCTCCGGGCCGACCTCCGTCCGCTCGTCCGGTTCGGGGACCTCGACGTGCAGTTCGTGGAACCGCCGGCGACCGGTCGAGCACTCCCCGGGGACGTCGCCCACAGCGCCCGGGCGATCGTGCGGACGGCGGTGCTCGCCCTCGTCGACGAGGGAGCTGCGCGGCGCGTCCGGATCCAGTGGGACTGCGACGGCCGGAACCTGCTCATGCAGCTCCGCGACGACGGAGCCGGCACGCTCGACGTGCACGACGACACCGTCCGGCCGATCGCCGAGCGGGTCGCGACCCTCGACGGCGAACTGCACGTGGCGTCCACGGCGGGCTGGGGGTCCGTGCTCGACATCGCGATCCCGCTCGACCCGCCGGCGGGGACGCCGGTGTCGTCGGAGGCGTCCGACCTCACGCCGCGGGAGCAGGACGTGCTGCGACTCGTCGCCACCGGGATCGGCAACCGGGAGATCGCCGACGGGCTCGGGATCAGCCCGAACACGGTGAAGTACCACGTGGCGAACCTGCTCCGGAAGCTCGGCGCGCGGACCCGGGCGGAGCTCGCCGCGGTCAGCTCCCGGGCGTGATCCCGGCGGGGCTGAAGCGGTAGCCCATGCCCGACTCGGTCACCAGGTAGCGCGGGTGTCCCGGGTCCGGCTCGAGCTTCCGCCGCAGCTGCGCCATGTAGAGCCGCAGGTACCCGGAGTCGTTGCCGTGCGACGGTCCCCACACGTCGGTGAGGAGCATCTCGCGCGTCATGAGCCGGTCGGGGTTCGTCACGAGGACCTCGAGCAACCGCCACTCGGTCGGGGTCAGTCGGATGGCCGGACCGGACGGCGGCGTGACCTGCTTCGCGACGAGGTCGACGACGAGGTCCCCGATCGACACCGAGGGCGTCGCACCCGCGGCCGACGCTGCCGCGACCTGCCGCCGGCCGAGCGCCCGGAGTCGGGCGAGCAGCTCGTCCATCTGGAAGGGCTTCGTGACGTAGTCGTCCGCGCCGGCGTCGAGCGCGTCGACCTTGTCCGACGAGTCGGTCCGACCGGAGAGCACGAGCACCGGGACCTGCGACCAGGCCCGGATGCCCTCGAGCACCCCGATGCCGTCGAGCCGGGGCATCCCGAGGTCGAGCAGCACGAGGTCGGGCCGCTCGGTGATGACCGCGTCGATCGCGGCCCGGCCGTCCCGGGCGGTGACGACGTCGTACCCGCGGGCGGCGAGGGTCACGGCGAGCGCCCGGACGAGCTGCACGTCGTCGTCGGCGATCAAGACCTTCATCGCGCACGGCCCTTCATCGGATCTCCACTCCCAGGTGTCCGGCGATCGGCAGCCGCACCACGACGGTGAGTCCGCCGCCGGGGGTGTCGTCGACCTCGATCGTGCCGCCCATGCCCTCGGTGAAGCCGCGGGCGAGGGCCAGTCCGAGTCCGAGTCCGGTGTCGTTGTCGGTGTCGCCGAGGCGCTGGAACGGCTGGAACACCTCGTCGACGCGGTCCGACGGGATGCCGGGGCCGTGGTCGGCCACCCGGAGCTCGACGCCGCCGCCGAAGGCACTCGCGGCGATGCGGACCCGGGTGTCCTCCGGGGCGTACCGCACCGCGTTGGCGAGGAGGTTCACGACGACGCGCTGCAGCAGCACGGCGTCGGCGAGCACCGGCGGGAGGTCGGCGGGCAGGTCGAGGTCGACGTCGTCCGGACCGAGCTCGAGCTCGTCGAGGGCGGGGGCGACCACCGTCTCGAGGGCGAGCGGCACCGGCGTCACGGCGAGCACCCCGGCCTGCACGCGACTGACGTCCAGCAGGTCCGCCAACAGCACCGCGAGCTGACGCAGGCTCTCGTCGGCGGTGGCGAGCAGCGCCTCCTGGTCGTCCGCCGACAACTCGATGTCCGGCGCCCGCAGCGTCTGCACGGCCGCCGAGGCGGCCGCGATCGGCCGCCGCACGTCGTGGCCGACGGCCGCGAGGATCGCGCTCCGCACCCGGTCCACCGCCGCGATGCGCTCGGCGTCGACGGCCGCGCGGGTGAGGTCGCGGTGCTCGACGGCGGCGTCGAGCTGCTGCTCGACGACGCGCAGCAGTCGGCGCTGGGTCGGGTCGTCGGGCGCGCCCGCGAACTCCAGGACGGCGCCGGACGGGAGGGACGTGGCGGCGTCCGGCGTCTCGCCGAACGTCCCGGACGTGGCCGGCACCTCGTCGCCCTGCCGGATCCGGACGCCGGCGAAGCCGAAGGCCTCGCGGGTCCGGTCGAGCAGCGCCTGCAGGGCGTCGTCGCCGCGGAGCACGCTGCCGGCGATCCCCATGAGGAGGCCCGACTCGGCGGCGGCGCGGCGGGCAGCTCGCGATCGACGGGCCGAGCGGTCGACGACGAAGCTCACGAGCACGGCGCTGATGACGTACATGACGAGGGCGACCAGGTGCCACGGCTGCTGCACGGTGACCCGGTGCAGGGGTTGGACGAAGAAGAAGTCGAGGCTCAGCCCGGACAGCACGGCGGCGAAGACGGCCGGCCACATCCCGCCGACGAGCGCCACCACGAGTACGAGCAGCTGGTAGGCGAGCACGTCCACGGTGATCGAGTCGGGGTCGGTGCTGAACGACAGCAGCCAGGTGAGCAGTGGACCGGCGACGAGGGAGAGCACGAACGCGGCGACGATCCGGCCGCGGGACAGGCTGCCGCCGAGCCTCGGCAGGGCGAAGCCACCGCCCGCCCGCTCGTGGGTGACGACGTGGACGTCGATGTCGCCGGACTCGCGGATGACGGTGTTGCCGATGCCCGGGCCCGTGATCGCCGCGGCGAGCCGACTGCGGCGGCTCACCCCGATGACGATCTGCGTGGCGTCGATCGACTTCGCGAACCGCACCAGGGTCGTCGGCACGTCGTCGCCGACCACCTGGTGGTACGTCCCGCCGAGCTGTTCGAGCAGGGTGCGCTGCTTCCCGAGCGCCCCCGGGTGGCGCTCGCGGAGGCCGTCGTTCGTCGTGACGTGCACGGCGGCGAGCTCACCGCCGGCGCTGCGGGCGGCGATCCGGGCGCCCCGGCGCAGCAGGGTCTCGCCCTCGGGGCCGCCGGTCAGGGCGACGAGGACGCGTTCCCGGGTCTCCCACCGGTGGTCGATGCCGTGCTCGGCGCGGTAGGCCTTGAGCGCGTCGTCGACCTCGTCGGCGAGCCAGAGCAAGGCGATCTCGCGCAGGGCGGTGAGGTTGCCGAGCCGGAAGTAGTTCGACAGTGCCGCGTCGATCCGGGTCGCCGGGTAGACGAGCCCGTCCGACAGTCGCTCGCGCAGCGCCGCCGGGGCGAGGTCGACCACCTCGATCTGGTCCGCCGCGCGCACCACGGCGTCCGGGACGGTCTCGCGCTGGACGGTGCCGGTGATCTCGCGGACGACGTCGCCGAGGGACTGCATGTGCTGCACGTTCACGGTGGAGATGACGTCGATCCCGGCGTCCCGCATCGCCTCGACGTCCTGCCAGCGCTTCTCGTTCGTGCTGCCGGGCGCGTTGGTGTGGGCGAGTTCGTCGACGAGCGCGATGTCGGGCCGGCGAGCCAGCACGGCCTCGAGGTCGAGGTCGTCGAGCTGGACGCCGCGGTGCTCCACGATGCGTCGGGGGACGACCTCGAGCCCGTCGACCAGTGTGGCCGTGGCGGCGCGGCCGTGGGTCTCGACGACGGCGACGACCACGTCGCGGCCCTCGGCGCGCAGTCGGTGCCCCTCTTCGAGCATCGTGAACGTCTTGCCGACACCGGGCGCCGCACCGAGCAGGACCCGCAGCTTCCCGCGCTTCACGTGCTCATCCTCTCGCGTCCACCCTTGCTCCACGACCGATCGACTGATATTCTCCTCACAACCGTTCCCACCAAGGCTCGAGCATCAGCTTCCTCAAATCGGGTGGGACTGTCCCGTCCCGCGTCCGTCTCGGACGCGGGACGGTGTTCTTCCCCGCTCACGTTCGTTCCCTGCGCTGTAGTTGCTGCCGGCTTGCCCGAGATCACACGTTCCCCCGATCTCGGAGCCGATCGATGCCAGACCCAACGGTCGCGATGTCCCGCTACCGCCACGCGCAGTTCCGGCAGGCGTTGCACGCGCAGGGGCTCGATGACTCCGCGTCCTCGGTCTGGCGGGTGCACGACTTCGACAGCTCGCTGCGATCGGTCACACTCGGTCTGGTCGAGCAGGTCGAACTCGCGCTCCGTGGTCGGCTCGACGTCGCAGCCGGAGCCCGTTTCGGATCGCGCTGGTACGTCGACCCGCGGTCCTTCCGCGCGACGTTCGACCACAGTGCGATGCTCCGCCGCGTTCGATCGGCACTCGAGCACGCGGCCGATCCCGCCGTCGGGTCGGCATGGCGCGAGCGGCGGTTCGAACGCGTCCCGTTCGGGATGCTCGCCGAAGCGCTCAGCCTCGGCGAACTGTCCCGGATCGCCGCAGGTGTCGAGCCGGCCACCCGCGACGAGATCGCCGCAGCGTTCCGGCTCCCACCCGCGACGCTCCGCCCCTGCCTGCAGCACCTGACGCACGTGCGCAACTGCTGCGCGCACCACACGCGGATCTGGGCCCGGAAGTTCCGGATCCCGCCGCCGACGTTCGGCTCCCCACCCGACCTCGTCGCGCGACTGTCGAGCCTGCCGAAGCGGACCCCGGTGCACTCGCTCGAGCTCCTGGCCCACCTCGCCGAGACGGTCGGACCGTGCGACCGCCACGCCGCAGCCGTCCGGCGCCTCGTCGACGAGCACGACGACCTGGTCGTCGGCATCGGCGGGCGGCCGACTTGGGCAGCGGCGTGACGGCACGGTCAGGACGCCTTCGCGAGCGCCAGGTTCAGCTCGAGCACGTTCACCACGGGCTCGCCGAGGAACCCGAGCTGCCGCGCCTCGGTGTGCTGCCCCACCAGGGTCCGCACCGCCGACTCCGACATCCCCCGCGCAGCGGCCACGCGGGACACCTGCTGCAGCGCGTACTCCGGGCTGATGTCCGGGTCGAGGCCGGAGCCCGACGCCGTCACCGCGTCCGCCGGCACGTCGGAGACGGGGATCCCGTCGGCCTTCGCGACCGCCGCACGCCGCTCCTGCACGCTGCGGAGGAGGTCGGGGTTCGACGGCCCGAGGTTCGACCCGCTCGACGCCCCGGCGTCGTAGCCCTTCTCCCCCGCGGCGCTCGGCCGCGACTGGAACCACCGGTCGGCTCCGCGGCCGTCGAACGACTGCCCGATGAGTGACGACCCGACGACGGTGCCGTCCGACGACGTCACCATCGAGCCGTTCGCCTGGTCGTGGAACGCAGCCTGGCCGACGCCCCACACCGCGAGCGGGTAGGCGATGCCGAGCACCACGGTGCTGAGGAGGGTGAGCCGGACCGCCACCCCGAGTGAGCGGAACGAGGAACGAGATGCAGACGTCATGAGGAGAACCCCGGGATGAGACCGACCACGAGGTCGATGAGCTTGATGCCGATGAAGGGGACGACCACGCCGCCGAGCCCGTAGAGGAGCAGGTTCCGGCCGAGGATCGACGATGCCGAGGCGGCGCGGTAGGCGACGCCACGGAGGGACAGCGGGATGAGCGCCACGATCACGAGCGCGTTGAAGATGACGGCGCTGAGGATCGCGGACGCGGGACTGTGCAGCCCCATGACGTTGAGCGCGGCGAGCCCGGGGAACGCCATCTGGAACATCGCGGGGATGATCGCGAAGTACTTGGCGATGTCGTTCGCGATCGAGAACGTCGTGAGCGCCCCGCGGGTGATGAGCAGCTGCTTGCCGATCCGGACGACGTCGATGAGCTTCGTCGGGTCCGAGTCGAGGTCGACCATGTTGCCGGCCTCCTTCGCCGCGGTCGTCCCGGTGTTCATCGCCACGCCGACGTCCGCCTGCGCCAGGGCCGGGGCGTCGTTCGTGCCGTCACCGGTCATCGCGACGAGGTTGCCGCCCTCCTGTTCCTTGCGGATCAGGGCGAGCTTGTCCTCCGGCGTGGCCTCGGCGAGGAAGTCGTCCACACCGGCCTCGGCGGCGATCGCCTTCGCGGTGCGCGGGTTGTCGCCGGTGATCATCACCGTGCGGATCCCCATCTCGCGCAGCTCGGCGAACCGTGCCGCCATGCCGTCCTTGACGACGTCCTTGAGGTGGACGACCCCGAGCAGCGTGACCGCACCGGAGGGTGCGCGGCGTCCGACGACGAGCGGGGTACCGCCCTGGTCCGAGACCTCGACGACCGTGGCGTCGATGGCCTGCGCGACCGCCTCGGGGACACCGGCTGAACCGGTTGCAGCCCAGGCGAGCACTGCCGACGCGGCACCCTTGCGCACGGAGCTGCCGTCGGGCAGGTCGACGCCGGACATGCGCGTCTGTGCGGTGAAGGGCACCTCGACGGCACCGGCGGGGAGGTCCGGGGCGACGCCCGCTCCCGCGGCGAGGTCGACGATGGACCGCCCCTCGGGGGTCCCGTCCGCGGCAGACGACAGGGCAGCCGCCTCCATCAGGGCCGGCTCCGTGACACCGGGGACCGGCACCACGCGCGACGCCCGACGGTTGCCGTACGTGATCGTCCCGGTCTTGTCGAGCAGCAGGGTCGTGATGTCCCCGGCGGCCTCGACCGCACGGCCGGACATCGCCAGGACGTTGTGCTGCACGAGTCGGTCCATGCCCGCGATGCCGATCGCGGAGAGCAGGGCACCGATCGTCGTCGGGATGAGGCAGACGAGCAGGGCGATGAGCACCGGCACGCTCACGGTCGCCCCGACGAGCCCGGCGATCGGCTGCATCGTCAGGCAGACGATCACGAACACGATCGACAGCGAGGCGAGCAGGATGTTCAGCGCGATCTCGTTCGGCGTCTTCTGCCGGGCGGCACCCTCGACGAGCCGGATCATCCGGTCGATGAAGGTCTCACCGGGGATCGACGTGATGCGCACGACGATGCGGTCCGAGAGCACCCGGGTGCCGCCGGTGACGGCACTCCGGTCGCCTCCGGACTCGCGGATGACCGGGGCGGACTCACCGGTCACGGCCGACTCGTCGACGGACGCGATGCCGTCCACGACGTCGCCGTCGCCCGGGATCACCTCGCCCGCGACGACGACCACGACGTCGCCCTTGGCGAGGTCGACGGACGCGACCTCCTCGGTCTCGTTGCCGGTCGCCGCCGCGTCGGACCGGTCGTACCGGAGCACCCGACGGGCACTCGTGGTCGAGCGGGTCTTCCGCAGCGTGTCGGCCTGCGCCTTGCCCCGGCCCTCGGCCACCGACTCCGCGAGGTTCGCGAAGACGACGGTGAGCCAGAGCCACACGGCGATGGCGATGGTGAACGCGGACGGCTCGACGACGGCTGCTGCCGTCGTCAGCGCGGCGCCGACCTCGACGATGAACATGACGGGGTTCCGCCACATCAGTCGCGGGTCGAGTTTGCGCAGGGCACCCGGGAGGCCCGCCACGAGTTGACGGGGTCCGAAGGCGGACGAGCGTGTGGCCGGCCTGGAGGCGCTGGTCGCCTCGTGCTCGGAGGTCGCGGTGGTCATGGTCTCGGCTTTCATCGGGCGAGGGCTTCTGCGAGCGGTCCCAGTGCGAGCACCGGGAAGTAGGTGAGTGCGGTCACGACGACGGCGACGCCGCCGAGCAGGACGATGAACAGCGGCCGGTGCGTGGGCAGCGTGCCGACGGTCTCCGGCACCCGGTCCTGGGTCGCGAGGGACCCGGCGAGCGCCAGCACGAACACCATCGGGACGAACCGGCCGAGCAGCATCACGACGCCGAGCGCGGAGTTCATCCACGTCGTGTTCGCCGTCAGGCCGCCGAACGCGGAGCCGTTGTTGTTCGCGCCCGAGGTGAAGGCGTAGAGGAGCTCGGACAGGCCGTGGTTGCCCGGGTTGAAGATCGACGTGCCGACGACCTGCTCGCGGACGCCCGGGAGCACCAGGGACAGGCCGGTGCCGAGGAGCACCAGGGTCGGGGTGACGAGGATGTAGAGCGACGCGAAGGTCATCTCGCGGGCCCGGATCTTCTTGCCGAGGTACTCGGGGGTCCGACCGACGAGCAGCCCGCCGATGAACACCGTGATGACCGCGAGCACGAGCATCCCGTACAGCCCGGAGCCGACGCCGCCGGGGGTGACCTCGCCGAGCATCATGTTGACGAGCGCCATCATCCCGCCGATCGGCGTGAAGCTGTCGAACATGCCGTTCACGGCGCCGGTCGACGTCGCGGTCGAGGTCGTCCCGAAGAGCGTCGTGCCGAGGATGCCGAACCGCACCTCCTTGCCCTCCATGGCGGCCCCGGCGGCGTGGGTCGCGCTGCCGCCGCCGCCGAGCTCGGCGATCGACATCACCGAGAGCGAGACGAGGAAGATCGCGCCCATCACGGCGAGGATCGCGTAGCCCTGACGGTCGTCGTCCACCATGCGGCCGAACGTGCGCGGCAGCGAGAACGGGATGACGAGCATGAGGAAGACCTCGACGAGGTTCGTCCACGCCTGCGGGTTCTCGAACGGGTGCGCCGAGTTCGCGTTGAAGTAGCCGCCACCGTTCGTGCCGAGTTCCTTGATGGCCTCCTGCGAGGCGACGAACCCGTCCGGGATGTGCTGCGTCCCGCCGACCAGGGTCGTGACGTCGGTGCCGCTCCCCCACGACTGGATGACACCACCGGCGACGAGCACGATCGCGAACACGAACGCACCCGGCAGCAGGAGCCGGCCGGTCCCGCGGACGACGTCCACCCAGACGTTGCCGAGCGTGCCGGAGCGTCGACGGGCGAACCCGCGGACGAGCGCCACGGCGACGGCGAGCCCGACCGCCGCGGAGAGGAAGTTCTGCACCGCGAGGCCGGCCATCTGCACCGTGTACCCGACGGTGACCTCGGGCGAGTACGACTGCCAGTTCGTGTTCGCGACGAACGACGCCGCCGTGTTGAACGCGAGCGACGGACCGACGTTCGGCAGCCCGAGGTCGCCGGGCAGCACGACCTGGATGCGCTGCAGGAGGTACACGAGCAGCAGCCCCACGGCGCTGAAGAGCAGCACGCCGCGCAGGTACGCGGGCCACGACTGCTCAGCGTCGGGGTCGACGCCGATCACCCGGTAGACCCCGCGCTCGATCCGGCTGTGCCGCGTCGGCGTGAACACCCGCGCCATCCAGTCGCCGAGCGGCCGGTAGGCGACGACGAGCAGCAGCACGAGGGTGGCGACCTGGACGATCCCGGCCCACGTGTCCGCGGTGCTCATCAGAACTTCTCCGGGCGCACGAGGGCCCAGACGAGGTACACGAGCGAGGCGACGCCGAGGACGGCGGCGGCGATGGTGATGGTGATCACAGCCGTTCCACCGCCTTGGCGATGAGTGCCACCACGCCGAACACGGCGAGGACACCGGCGACGACGAAGACGTCGAACACGAGGGACTCCAGAGGTTCACGGGGTCCGCGCCGGGCGACGCGGACGGCACCACGTGTGGTGCCGAACCGATGCTGGATCCGCAGCCGCGCCTCCTGGGCCGTCCTGACGGTTCCCTAACGCGCTCCTGACACACGCATGCGCGTCACTAACGCCCATTGCTCGGTGTCCGCTGGATCTGCTAGCGTTGATACATCACGATCGGCCCGCTCGCCTCACGGCTCGGGCCGATTTTCTGTTCGCGGGAGGGCGATGGAGTACGGGAAGCCGTGGCTCTCGGTCGAGGAGCAGATCGACAAGCTCCGCGGTCGCGGATGTCACATCGACGACGCGACCTCCGGATCGTCGGTGCTCCGTGAAGTCGGGTACTACCGACTGACCGGCTACCTGTACCCGTTCCGAGAGTCGTGTCCCGTCGCGGACGACGACGGACACCGACGTGTCGTGGTGCGCGATCAGTACCGGACGGGGACCGACATCCGTCACGCCGAGGCGCTCATCGACTTCGATCGTCGACTCCGGCTCCTCGTCATCGAGGCGGTCGAGCGGGTGGAGGTCGCCGTGCGGACACAACTCGGCCATGTCCTCGGGGCTCACTCCCCCTTCGCTCATGAGGACTCGACGTTGTTCACCGAGGCCTTCACGACACCGCGCCCGACGGACGCCGACGGTGTCAGCGCCTACACCGCATGGCTGGTGCGGGTCGCTGAACGCCAGAACTCGTCTGACGAGGCGTTCGTCGGACACTTCCGCACGAAGTACGACGGCCGGATGCCGATCTGGGCGCTCACCGAGATCCTCGAGCTCGGCCATCTCGCGCGTCTCTACGGAGGTCTCAGGAACGACGTCGCGACCGAGATCGCCCGGTCGTTCGGCGTCCCGACGAAGAAGACGATGCTGAGCTGGCTGTCGTCCGTGAACTACGTGCGCAACGTCTCCGCCCACCACGCCCGCCTGTTCAACCGGAAGTTGGTGGCGGCCCCGAAGCGGCCACGACCGTCGGAGGTCCCCGTGTTGGGGCATCTCTCCGACGGCACCGCGCCGAAGGAGTTCGGCGTCTACAACACTCTCGCTGTGCTGGCGTACCTGCTGCGGTCGATCCCGTCGGACCGCGACTGGGCACCGCGCGCAGCGGCGCTCGTGCGCTCCTTCCCAGCCGCCGGTCCGGTGACCGTCGCATCGATGGGCGTCGCAGCCGGATGGCTCGACGAAGCCCTGTGGGCGGACACCTGATCAGTCCCGGCGGCGCGCGCTCGCTCGCCCCAGCCGCTCGGCGAGCACGGCGGTTGCCGCACGGAGTTCGTCGGGCCCCTCGACGGTGAAGTCCGCGGTGGCACCGGCGAACGCCGCCGCGAGGCCCTCCCACGACCAGGAGCCGCGCGTGAGACGGCACCGGTCCGGGCCGAGCGGCTCGAGCACGGCGTCGTCGGGGAGGTACGGCGCGACGGTCTCGGCCGGCACCTCGAGGACGGCGGTGCCGGTGCACGGCCAGACGTCCTCGCGGTCGGACCCCTTGAACCGCGCGGCCACGAACGCTGCCGGATCGCCACCGGGCACGGGCCGTGTCGTGAACGGCACGCGCGTCCGCATCCGCGGGGTGATGCGGTCGACGCGGTGGGTGCGCCAGTCTGCGCGGTCGAGGTCCCAGTCGAGCAGGTACCAGCGGCCGTTCCGGGCGACCACCGCGTGCGGCTCGACCCGGTGGGGCGTCTCGTCGGGGCCGTACCCGAAGCGGAGGACCTCGCCGAGGTGGACGGCCTCGCTCACCGCGACGAGGACCTCCGGGTCGACGGAGGTGCGGCCGGCCGACGTGACCGCGTCGATCGCGTCCACCCGTGTGCGCAGGCGCGCGGGCATCACCTGTCGCACCGTCGCGAGCGCCCGGGCGGCCGATTCGGCGATGTCTGCACCGGACGCGGGCGCCACGGCGAGCGCGATGGCGATCGCGACTGCCTGGTCGTCGTCGAACAGGAGCGGGGGCAGGTCCGCACCCGCTGCCAGCCGGTACCCGCCGGCCGGGCCGCGCAGTGCCTCCACGCGGTAGCCGAGGCCGCGGAGCCGGTCGACGTCGCGGCGGAGCGTGCGCGGGCTGACCTCGAGCCGCCCGGCGAGCTCGTCGCCGGGCCAGTCCCGGTGCACCTGCAGCAGCGAGAGCAGCGCGAGCATGCGCGAGGACGGTCCGGACATGCCTCCAGTATCGGTGGAGAAGCGGACAGGATCTGACCGCAATGCCCGGGATGCTGGTCCCATGAGCATCGAAACGACAACCCACCTCAACTTCGACGGACAGGCCCGCGCGGCCCTCGACTTCTACGCCTCGGTCTTCGGCGGCGAGGTCGCGTCCATGACCTACGGCGCGATGGGCGCCTCGGACAAGCCGGACTGGGCCGACCGCATCGTCTGGGGTCAGGTCGCCACCGACGCCGGGCTGCGCGTGATGGCCTTCGACGTCTGGCCGGGGCAGCCGTACGACCAGGGCACGAACGCCTTCTACGTGTACGTGCACGGTGACGACGCGGCCGAGCTCGAGCGGTACTGGGCGGCGCTGTCCGAGGGGGCCGAGATCCGGCAGCCGCTCGGTCCGTCGGCCTGGGCGCCGCTGGCCGGACAGCTCCGCGACCGCTTCGGCGTGATCTGGGCGCTGGACGTCGCGTGACGTTTCCGAGCCACTTCCCCACGGAATCCGACCGCCGGTAGCGTGCCGGCATGCCCGAGTTCCGTCCGATGCCCGGCTACGAGCTCGGCGACGGGTGGGTGGCCGCGCGTCGACGCCGCTCCCGGTTCGGCCGGGTGTGGCGCTGGGCCGGCCCGCCGGTGGCGCTCCTCGCCCTCGTCGCGGCCGTGCTGCTGTTCCGCTGGTACGCGGGCGTGGCCGACCAGGTCCGGTGGGAGTGCGCCGTGTCCACCTGCGGGACGAACGACCCGCGGTCCTTCGCGCCGGAGGGGTGCTGGGCGCTCCTGGTGCTGGCCACGCTCGGCGTCGGACGGCTGCCGGGGCGCTGGTGGTGGCGAGCCGGACTGCTGCTGGCGTTCGCCGTCGTCGCCGCGTGGTCGATCGACTGGTGGCTGCTGCCGGGGACGGACCTCGGCCTGTTCGTGACCCCGATCGGCGCGGGTGGTGTCGGCGCCGTGCTGCTGCTCGCCCGGATCGGGATCGCGGTCGACCGCGCGCGCGGACGGTCCCACACCGCTCGGCGGCGACCGCGGTGACGGGCGGTCAGCGCGCGGGACTCCACGTGCTGACCGTCACGGCAGCGGTGACGCTCGTCGGCGCGAACACCTGCCCCGGGTCGACGTGGTGGTGGCTCGGCCCCATGTGCACCACGTCGTGGACGTCCTCGGCGGACAGCTCCATCGTCCACGTGAGGTCCTCGGCCGAACGCTGCGCGAATGCGGGCGTGAGGGAGTCGTGCAGCCGCCGTTCCTTCTCGGGGTCCACCGTGATCGTCGCCTCGGCCAGCTCCGTCAGGTGTCCGGTGCGCGGGGTCACCACCACGAGGAGGCCGTCGGGGTGCAGCACACGGGCGTACTCCGTCTGGTTGCGTGGCGCGAAGACGTCCAGCACGACCGCGGCTGCGCCGTCGACGACCGGGAGGCGCTCGGTCACGTCCCCGACGACGGCCCCCGCACGCTCGTGGATGCGAGCGGCCCGTCGGATCGCGACCGCGGACAGGTCGAGTGCGACCCCGAGCCGCGGGACGGCCTCGAGCGCGTGCGCGAGGTACGTGCCCGGCCCGGACCCGACGTCGAGGACGACACCGGGCACGTCCACGGACGCGACCGCCCGGGCCACGGCCCGTTCGACCGGCGCGTAGTGCCCGCGCCCCAGGAAGCGCAGCCGGGCGTCGACCATCTCCGGGGTGTCCGCCGTCAGCGCACGACGCTTCGCGGGCAGCAGCGTGAGGTGACCCTGCTTGGCCTCGTCGAACCGGTGGCCCGTGGCGCAGCCGACCTGGCCACCGTCGACACGGCCGAGGGGCTCGGCGCAGACGGGGCAGGCGAGCATCGGCAGCAGGTCGTCACGCACCGGCCCAGCGTACGGGGCCTCGCTAGCCTGGCCGGATGTCGCTGCAGCAGCTCTTCGGCCTCGACGGACGCACCGCCCTGGTGACGGGAGGCAGTTCCGGCATCGGGCGAGCGATCGCCACCGCCCTCGCGGACGCCGGCGCGCACGTGCTCGTCGCTGCCCGGACCGCGGCGACCATCGACGCCACCGTCGCTGCGATCCGGCAGGCGGGTGGCTCGGCCGACGGCATCGTCGCAGACCTGTCCACGCGCGCCGGAGCCCACGCCCTCGCCGACACTGCGGGCGATGTCGACGTGCTCGTCAACTCCGCGGGGATCAACCTGCGGCCGCCCATGGCCGACCTCGACGAGGACACCTGGGACGCCACGATGGCCGTGAACCTCGACGCGCCGTTCGTGCTCGGGCAGCGGCTCGCGCCAGGCATGGCCGCTCGCGGGCACGGCCGCATCATCGGCATCAGCTCCCAGCAGGCGCACCGACCCTTCGCCGCCAGCGGCGCGTACGGGGTCTCGAAGGCGGGCCTGGAGGCGCTGGCCCGGTCCCAAGCAGAGGCCTGGTCCGGGCACGGGGTCACCTCCAACGTCCTCGTCCCCGGTTTCGTCCGGACCCCGCTCAACGAACGGCTCAGTGCCGACCCCGCGACCGTCGCCGCCCTCGCGGCACGGACCCTGGTCGGGCGGAACGGGCTCGCCTCGGACTTCGCCGCCGCCGCGGTGTTCCTCGCCGGCCCCGGTTCGGTGTACGTCACGGGGCAGTCGATCGCGATCGACGGCGGGTTCTCCGTGCACTGATCCCGGTACGGTCGGGGCATGGCCGTCATCCACCGCGCAGAACTCCGCCCGTCGAAGCTCGAGGCGCTCGCCGCCTGGCTGCCGGACCAGCCCTGGAGCGGGGTGTCCGCCGGCGACGACCTCGCGATCGCGGGGAAGTTCCGGTTCGACGACCCCGCGGGCGAGGTCGGCGTCGAGACGGTCCTCGTGCGCACCACGGACGGCCGGGTGCTGCAGGCACCGCTGACCTACCGCGGCGCACCGCTCGACGGCGCCGAGGCCTTCCTCGTGACCGAGATGGACCACTCCGTGCTCGGACGACGCTGGGTCTACGACGCCGTGGGCGACCCGGTGTACGCCGACGTCCTGCGCCGGGCGATCGCCACGGGCGGGCACGAGGCCACCCTCGAGCGCGCCGACGGATCCGGGGCGTGGGACGCCGAGGGGACGGCATCGGGCAGCGGGTCCGACGCCGACTCCCCCGCCGTGACGACCGTGGACACGCAGACCTCCGGCGCCCTGACCTCCGTCGCGACCGACCACGGGACGCTCGTCGTCGCCCGTGCCGTCGGGGCGGAGCTGCCCGCTGGTCGCACGCTCACCGGCAGCTGGGCCGACGGGACCGGCGTGCTCGCGGTCCTGGTGCCCTGAACCGGACCGCCTGACGGACGCGGCGCCCGTGGCGGGGCCGAGCCGCGCCTCCCGTCCGTCGCTCGCGCCGATGCCGGTACGGACAGGGCCTGCCTGCCCGGGCACGCCGATGGCAGGATCGAGGGCGTGAAGACACTGGAGTTGCCACAGACGGACCTCACCGCCTCCGACGTCGTCGTCGGCCTGATGCGGATCAACGACATGAGCGACGAGGACATCCGCGCGCTCTACCGCGCCTCGCGCGACGCGGGCGTGACCATGTTCGACCACGCCGCGGTGTACGGCGGGTGGCACGGCTGCGAGGAGCGCTTCGGCTCGGCCGTCACGCTCTCACCCGCCGAGCGCGCCGAGATCGTGCTGCAGACCAAGGTCGGCATCCGCCCGACCCCGAACGGCGCGTACTTCGACTTCTCGTACGAGCACATCATCGAGTCCGTGCACGAGTCGCTCACGGCACTGCAGACCGACCACATCGACGTCCTGCTGCTGCACCGCCCCGACGCCCTCGTCGAGCCGGAAGAGGTCGCGAAGGCCTTCGACGAGCTGCACGCCGCCGGCAAGGTCCACCACTTCGGCGTCTCGAACCACACGCCGGGGCAGGTCGACCTGCTGCGCCGCTCGGTGCGGCAGCCGCTCGCGTTCAACCAGGTGCAGCTGAGCATCACGCACGCGAACGTCATCGCGCAGGGCGTCACGGCGAACATGGGCGGCCTCGACCAGTCGATCGACCGCGACAACGACATCCTCAACCACTCGCGCAGCAACGACATCACGCTGCAGGCCTGGTCGCCGTTCCAGAAGGGCTTCTTCGACGGCGTCTTCCTCGGCGATCGTGAGCACTACGCCGAGCTGAACGACGTGCTCGAGGAGCTCGCGTCCGCGCACGGGGTCACCCCGACGGGCATCGCCGTGGCGTGGATCACCCGCCACCCGGCGCACTTCCAGGTCGTCCTCGGCACGACGAACCCGCAGCGCGTCCGGGACTCGGCCGCCGGGTCGGACGTCGTACTCTCGCGCGAGGAGTGGTACCGCGTGTTCACCGCCGCGGGGCACACCGTTCCCTGAGCGGATCGGGCAGGGTGGGACCCGTGCTCCACGACCTCACCCTGCCCGTCCCCCTCGTCGCCCGCTCCGGCCCGGTCACCGTCCGGGACGCCTCGCCCGACGACCTCGACGCCCTGATGGCGCTGCTGTCGGACGATCCGATCAGTGCCGCACGCGGGGACGTCGCCGCGCCGGAGGACGAGCCGCTGTACGCCGCCGCGCTCCGGGCGATCGTCGAGGACCCGGCGAACGCGCTCCTCGTCGTGACGGACGAGCGGGACGTCGTCGTCGGCACGCTGCAGCTCACGCGGATCCCCGGGATGGCCCGGCGTGGATCCGCCCGGCTGCTCGTCGAGGCCGTCCGGGTGAGCAGTGGCGTGCGCTCGGGCGGGATCGGCAGCGCGGTGATGCGGTGGGTGGTCGACGTCGCCGCCCGGGAACTCGGGACGCCGCTCGTGCAGTTGACCTCGGACGCGGACCGGACGGACGCGCACCGGTTCTACGAGCGGCTGGGGTTCACGGGCTCGCACGTCGGGTTCAAGTACCGCGTGCCCGGCGGGCCCGCCGGGCGCTGACGCGCCGCGCTGTCGCGGCCCGCGGCCGCGGCCCGCGCCCGCGGCGTCGCTTGCCGTCGCACAACCGAACGCACGTCGAACCGCGGTTCCGCGCGGTTCGTGGTGCTTTTGGTTGTGCGCAGCACGAGCGCTGCCGCGCGGGCGGCAGCGCGCGGCGCAGGCAGCGGCGCGGCGTGCGGGCAGCGCCGCGCGCCGCGCGCGGCGCGCGGCGCGGGGCGCGGGTCAGTCGGCGCGGGTCGGGGCGCTCGGGACCGCCACGTCCACCGGCGACACCCCCGCGGGGTCGGCCGACGCCCCGCCGACGACGTCGAACGTGATGCCGAGCTCGGCCGCCGACTCCTCGTCGAGCTCGAGGCCGTCTTCCTTCACCTGGTCCTCGGGGATGGCACGGCCACCGGACGGGTCCCACGAGTTCGCGATCGACATGCGCCCGAGCATGCCCGGTCCGCTTGGCAATCGCCCTGGAAGTCCGTCAGAGATCGTCCGGGTGCAGGCGGTCGCCGGCCTGCGGTCGCCGGAACACCGGCCCGCCGCCGGCCTCGTCCTCGTCGTCGTGACGGACCGGCGAGACGCTCGGGTCGGCGGAGTCCTCGCCGACGTCGGCGCCGCGGTCCTCCTCGATCTGCAGCTCGTCCTCGTCGGAGCCGTCCACGGGGATCGAGCCGCCGTCCTGTTCGGGATCGAAGGGTGTGCTCATCGACATGGGCCGAGCATGCCCCCGCCCGGTGAACGGCGGGTCAACGCTGTCCGTCCGCCGCGATCAGCTCGAGCTGGGTGAGCGGCAGGTCGGAGACGGCCGTGAACGTGAAGGCCGCCCCGGAGCCCTGCAACCGGAACACCCGGGTCTGCCCGGCCCAGTCGAACACCGCGTCCTGCACGGCGACGCGGGTGTCCCCGAGCGCGGCCTCCCACGAGTGGACCCCGGGTTCCGCCGCGGTGACCGTGTAGAGCGAGGTCGGGACGTCGGGGACGTCGAACGACACCGAGGTCCCCGCGGCGAGCACCGTGACCGTCCGCCCGGTGTCGTCGACGAGCGAGGAGGCGGGCGACGGGAGGTCGGCGGACGACAGGCCGACCGGCAGCAGGTCGACGGGGGTGTCCCGGTACCCGTGCACGTCGGACGCGGACACCGGGCGGGTGTCCGATGCCCAGCCCTGCGGCTCGGGCGACAGCGTGAACACGATCCGCGACGCCGACACCACCACCGAGTGGGGGATGCTCACCGACGTCCAGGGTGAGCCGTCGACCGTCACCGACGCGACGTACGCGCCCTCGGAGCCGTCGGCGACCTCGATGACGGTGGGCGCGCCTCCCGGCTGCTGCAGCACCGTCCTGCGGACCGACGGCGGCACGAGGACGTAGGTGCCCGTGGACGGCGCCAGCGGGTAGAGGCCGATCGTCGCGAAGACGTACCAGGCGCTCATCTCGCCGTTGTCCTCGTCGCCGGGGTAGCCCTGCCCGAGGTCGGACCCGACGAAGAGCCGGTGCAGCGCCTCGCGGACGATGCGGTGCGCCTCGTCGTGCCGCCCGGTGAACATCGGGAAGAACGGGATGTGGTGCGCGGGCTGGTTGGAGAGCCCGAGCATCCCCATCCGCACGTCGCGGGCCTCGGTCATCTCGTGGATCGGGAAGCCGTAGGAGCCGGAGCGGACGGTCGCGCCGGTCTCCGGGGTGGTGAAGAACGCGTCGAGCGCGGCGTCGAAGCGGGACGGGCCGCCGTGCAGGTCGACGACGCCGGACCCGTCGTGCGGAGCGGTGAAGGCGGTCCCCCACGCGTTCGTCTCGGTGTAGTCGTCGCCCCAGTCCCGCGGGTCGAACTCGGTGCCGACCCGCCACGAGCCGTCGGGGTCGCGCCCGATGAAGAAGCCCCGTTCGGAGTCGAACACGTTCCGGTACTGCAGGGACCGACGGGCGAACCACTCCGACTCGGCCTCGTAGCGGGCGAGGTCGGCGGGTGTCCGGGCGCGCGAGGCGAGCAGGCCCGCCATGACGGCGAGGCCCCAGTCGTTGATGGCCGCGTCGAGGGTCCAGCTCATCCCCTCGTGGGTCGCGGTGTCGACGTGGCCGCGGAAGGCACCCGGGAGGCTCCCCTTGCGTCCGACACGCTCGTCGCGCGGCGGGACGGTCGCGTTCCGCAGTGCGCTGCGGTACGCCTGCGCGAGGTCGAACCCGGTGACGCCTTTCACCGCGAGGTCCGCGAAGACGGTGTCGCTCGTGGTGCCGGTCATGCAGTCCTCGGCGCCGGGGGCACTCCACCGGGGCGTCCACCCACCGTCGTGGTGGTGCTCGACGAAGCCCTGCGCGAGGTCGCCCGCCGTGTCCGGGGTGAGCAGGGCGAGGAGCGGCCACGCGGTCCGGTAGGTGTCCCAGAAGCCGTTCGTGGTGGTGAACGGCCCGTCGACGACCTCGGGTCCGGGCTCGTCGCGGATCGGCTCGGCCTGCACGGAGCCGTACGGGGAGCGGTGCCGGGGAACCCCGTCGCGCGCGGTCTCGCCGGCACGGTTCGGGTAGAGGAACAGGCGGTAGAGCCCTGAGTACAGGCTCGTCAGCTGGTCGGGGGTCGCACCCTCGACGGAGAGCGTGGCGAGCTCGTCCGTCCAGAGCTGCTCGGCACGGGCGCGCATGGTGTCGAACGGGCCGGCGGCGTCGAGGTTCGCGCGGGCGTCCTCGAACGAGACCGTGGAGATCCCGAGCAGCACGTCGGTGCCCTTGGCCCCGCCGGACAGCGACAACCAGCCGCGGAGCTGCTGCTCGCCGACGGTGGTGTGGTCGGCCGTCACTCCGGGGACGCGGACGTGCACGAAGTGGGGCGGGGTGCCTGGACGGTCGTCGAGCAGGGCCTCGACCACGGCGGTGCCGTCCGTGACCGTCACCGAGACGTCCGAGACCCGGCCGTGGTGGTCGAGCACGATGCTCCGGGTGCCGGTGAACCGGAAGCCGAGGGCGAACTCCCCCGCGGTCATCTCGGCCGTGACGCCCTCGTCGAGGTCGACCCGGTAGCGGTGCGGGCCGTCCTGCTCGTCGTCGTGGTCGAAGCCGAGGGCACGGGCTGCACGGTCGACGTCGGGGGTGTCGAGCGGGGAGGGCATGACCTGGAAGACGCCCCGGTCCCCCATCCACGGTGACGGGATGTGGCTCGTGGCGAAGGCCTGGATCGCCGGGCGGACCCGGCCGGTCGCATCGGTGCGGTCGTGCTCCTGGTAGGCGTACGGCCAGCGGTTGCTCGAGGCGTCGGTCATGGGCAGGCCGAAGACCCCGCCGTGCGGGATGCCGACCAGCGGGGCGTTGTTGCCGCGGGAGAACCGCGAGGACGCCTGCGTGCCGCGGGTCGTGCGGACGTGGTCGAGCGGGGTGCGCGGGACGGGGCGCGCGGGCCCGATGCGGACGGCGTCGAGCCAGCCGCGGAGGTGCGGGCGCGACCCGTCTGCGGTCGTGGGGTGCGGGGCGGAGCCGAGCCGCGCCTCCAGGCGGTCCACGACCCGGCTCGCGAGCGGGGTGAGGTCCACCGCCCGACGGTTCCACTGGTCGACCCACTGCTTGCGCGCGGCGTCCTGCGCCTCCGGCGTGAGCGCGTCGCCGTACTGGTCGCGCGCCGCGTCGCTCAGCCGCGTGCCGTCGGTGCAGACCAGGTCGAGCGCGAACGCCGTCGCGTCCCAGAAGTGCGGCAGGTCGTCCTCGGTGGGTTCCGTCGCACCGTCCGGCAGCACGCGCTCCGGGAACCACACCCACGAGAGTTCGTCACCCGACTCGATCGTCCGACCGGCGAACCCGGGGACGACCGCGGCGGCGACGTGCTCCCCCGCGGGTCGTTCGACCAGCCAGCCCTCCGCCGAACCGAAGCCGACACCGTTCCGCGCGGCGACGGCCGTCGTCGGGCCACCGCTCCGTTGCAGTTCTCGCACCGGCCCAGCGTATTTGGTCCACCGTCTGGAGGAAAACCCTCGGCGTGTCAGCCCCGGTTGCGCCCCGGCGCGTTCGCCGAGTTCCCGGGGCCGGAGTCGGAGCCGCCCGGACCACTGGTGTCGACGGCCGGGTCGGCGCCGTCCTGCGGAGCCTGCACGGGGTTGGACGCCGGGCTCGACGGCTGCGGCCCCACCGAGGGGTCGTCCGCCGGGTCGCTCGGCTGTGCCGGCTCGGACGGCTGCTCGGCCGGTTCGGACGGCTGCTGCGCGGGCTCGGACGGCTGCTCGGCCGGTTCGGAGGGCTGCTCGGCCGGCTCGGACGGCTGCTCCGCCGGCTCGCTCGGCTGCTGGTCGTCGGTCGACGGCGAGCTCGACTCGGTCGGTGCCGGCGTCGACCCGTCGTCCCCGTTCAGGGCGAACACGGCGACGACGATGCCGGCGAGCACGAGCACACCGATCACCACGGCGGCGATGATCGGCCCGCGTCGGCGCCGGGGTCGGTCGTCCGGCGCCGGGGCCGGGGGTGCCGCGACCGGGCCACGGGGGCCTCCGGCACGGCCGACCGCTCCGGTCGCGCCGTCCGCACTGCGGCCCCCCTGCGCGCCGAGCACCGTGGTCGCGACGTCGTCGGAGGCGTTCGGCCGCTGCGCGTCCAGGACGCGCGTCGCGTCGTCGGCGCCGCCGGGCTGCGCGGTCGGCATGGCTCGTGTGGCGTCGTCGGCCCCGGAGGCGCGACTCGCCGGCATCGCCTGCGTCGCCTCGTCCGCACGGGCGGCACCCGCAGCGCCCGCAGCCGCGGCACCGGCCGCCGCACCCGCCACGGCCGGCGTGACCGTGCCGGGACCGCCTGGGAGGAGTTGCGTGGCCGGAGCGGCGTCGTCGTGGCCGAGCGCGCGGAGTCGCTGTGCCGCCTCGGCCGCGGAGGGCCGGTCCGCCGGGTCCTGCGCGGTCATGACGTGCAGGAGCGTGCGCCAGGCAGTGGGCAGGTGCGGGTCGATCTCCGGACCGCGGGTGAGGCGAGCTGTCGCGGACTCGACCGCGCTGCCCGGGAACGGCTGCTTGCCGGTGAGCGCCTCGAGGAGCATGAGCCCGAGCGCGTACACGTCGGCCTTGCCGGTGATCGGCTGCGCCAGGACCTGCTCCGGTGCGATGTACGCCGCCGTGCCCATCACCGTGCCGGTCTGGGTGGCCCGGGCGCCGTCCCGCAGCAGGGCGATGCCGAAGTCGGCGAGCTTGACGTGGACGCCGTCGCTCTCGAGCAGCACGTTCGCCGGCTTCACGTCGCGGTGGACGATGCCCTGCGCGTGCGCCGCCGCGAGGCCGTCCGCGACTTGCGCCCCGACACCGGCGGCGGTGGCACGGTCGAGCGGCCCCTCGCGCAGTCGCGTCGCGAGGTCGCTGCCCGGGACGAGTTCCATCACGAGGTACGAGTCGCCGTCGACGTCGTCGAGCGCGGCGTCGTACAGGGTCACGAGTGCCGGGCTGCGGAGCGCCGCGAGGGTCTGGATCTCCGCCTCGGCACGGGCGCGTTCGCCGTGGTCGACCGCTCCGATGCGGAAGACCTTGACCGCCACCTCACGCCCGAGCTGCTCGTCGACCGCCCGGTAGACGGAGGCCATGCCACCGTGCCCGAGCGTTCCCGTGACGCGGTACCGACCGCCGAAGACCCGTTCTTCCATGCGGGGCAACCTACCGGGACGACCTGACGGGTCGCGCACCGCGGCGGAGCGCCGTGAGGTAGAGGCGGTGCGCCGTGATCACCAGCGCGAGCCAGGCGAGCCCGAGCGCCCACGCCGCCAGGACGTCGGTCAGCCAGTGGTGGCCGAGGAACACCCGCGAGATGCCGACCGAGACGACGAAGAACGTCCCGGCGACGATCGTCAGCACCCGGGTCACGAGCTTCGACTGCCGGAGCAGCAGCAGGTACACGATCGTCCCGACGATGACGGTCGCGTTGAGCGTGTGCCCGGACGGGAACGACGGCGAGTGCTCGTACGGCGGGACGGCATCGCGCAGCGGCGGGCGGGCACGGCCGATGAGGTCCTTGCCCGCGACCGTCATGAGCAGGGACCCGCCCGCGGCCGCGACGAGCAGCACGAGGGGCGTCCAGGCACGACGCTGGATCGTGAACCCGACGAGGAACCCCAGGGCGACGATCGGCATCCCGATGGTGCCGGCGACGTCCGTCCACCAGGTCACGAGGGTGTCGGCCGTCGGCGACCGGAGCGTGAGCATCCAGTCGAGCACGGGGCGGTCGAGCACGGCGACGTCGTCGGCCTCGCGCACGGCGTCGTAGACCTCGGAGGCCGCCCAGGTCGCGGTCACGGCGACCCCGATGCCGATCGCGAGGGTGACCACGAGCAGCGGGAGCGCGCCCCAGCGGTGGCCGAGCGCTGCCCAGCCGTCCGCGGACGCCCGGCCGGCGCGGGTGCGCCACGTCGTGAGGTCGACGTCGCCGACGCGCTGGTCGGGGGCCTCGGGGTGATCGGTCTGCATCGACCCACCCTGCCCGAGTCCCGGTGTGCGGGTGCGGTGCGCCCGGGCGCCGCCGTTGCGCCGGGCACCCGGCGCCGCCGGTGCGCCGGGCACCGGGCGCGCAGGTGCGCCGCGTCAGTCCTTCGCGGCGCCGTAGTCGTCGACGACCGCCACCGCGAGCGGGAACACCACCGGGAAGTCGCGGAAGAGCAGACGCCCGGCATCGGCGGCGGCGGCCCGGATCTGCTCGGCCACCCACTCGGCGTGCTCGGCCGGGGTGTGCACCACGATCTCGTCGTGCACGAAGAACACCAGGTGCGGGCCGTCCGTCACCGGCCCCCGGAAGCGCTCGGCGAGCCGCGAGCGCAACGAGCCCATCCACGCCAGCGCCCACTCGGCAGCGGTGCCCTGCACGATGAAGTTCCGGGTGAACCGCCCCCAGCTCCGTGCCCGCGACTCCACCGCCCGCTGCATCGCCGGCGTCCCCTCGACCGTGTAGGCCTGGTTCCGCGCCGCGAACCACGAGGCGTCCGGCACCGGTGACGTCCGGCCGAGCAACGTCGTCACGGGTTCGCCCCGCTCCCCCGCCCGGGCTGCCCGGCTGACGAGTCCGAGGGCAGCAGGGAACGCCCGCTCGAGCCGCGGGACGAGCCGCCCGCCCTCGCCCTGGGTCGCCCCGTACATCGCGCCGAGCATCGCGCCCTTGGCCTGCTGCCGGGTCTCGACCGCGCCGGAGGCCACGACGCCGTCGTACAGGTCGCGCCCGTCGCCGGCCGCCGCCATCGCCCGGTCGCCGGCCATCGCCGCGAGCACCCGGGGCTCGAGCTGCGCCGCGTCGGCCACCACGAGCTTCCACCCGTCGTCCGCGACCACGGCGGCGCGGATGCCCTTCGGCAGCTGCATCGCTCCCCCGCCGTCGGCCGCCCATCGCCCGGTGACGACCCCGCCGACCAGGTACTTCGGGTGGAACCGACCGTCGTGCACCCACTCGTCGAGCCAGGTCCAACCGTTCGCGGTCAGCAACCGCGCGAGCCGCTTGTACTCGAGCAGCGGTTCGATGACCGGGTGCTCGATCTCCTGCAGCTCCCACTTCCGCGTGCTCGTGACCATCAGGCCGGCCCGGCGCAGGGACTTCAGGACGTCGGCGGGCGAGTCCGGGTTGAGCGACGGGTCACCGAGCCGCTCGCGCACGACGGCAGCGATCTCCTCGAGCCGCCGAGGTCGCACGCCGTACGGCACCCGCGGTCCGAGCGCGTCCTCGAGCAGTCGTTCGTGCACGTCGGCGCGCCAGGGCAGCCCGGCGTGGAGCATCTCCGCCGCCACGAGCGCGCCGGCGGACTCCGCCGTCACCAGGAGCCGCAGCGCACCCGGCGCGGTCGACGACGCGACCGCGTCGAGCTGCGCCCGCAGCTCTGCCACCGGGTCCAGCTCGTCGTCGGGAGGCGACACGTCGAAGAGCGCGTCGTCGAAGAGGCGGGCGTGCGTCGGGCGGGTGACCCGCGCCTCCTGGACGGCGGCGTCCCACGCGTCGACGGGCGCGGCGGCGAGCGCGGTGTCCCGTGCCGCGAGGGCCGATCGCAGGATGCGGCGGCACAGGCGCAGGTCGATGCAGCGCCCGACCCGGCCGCCGGCCGCGAGCACGGCCGGGTACCAGCGCGCGGTGTCGTCCCACACCCAGCGCACGTCGGGCGCGTCCCGGGATGCGACGAAGGCCGGGAGGCGCGGCTCGTCCACCCGGATCGGCTCGCCGTCTGCGGTCCCCGCGTCGGTCAGGGGCGTCGCGAGGACGCCGCCGTCGACGCGGCGGAGGACGAGGTGCACGGAACGATCATGCCGTGCGCCACCGTCAGTCGAGCTCGACGACCTCCGCGCCGGGCGCGTTCTGCTGCACGGAGGCGATGCCGTTCTTCGCACCCGCCTTCGAGGCGTACCCCTCGGACGTGGCGATGACCTCGCCGTTGCCCGCCTTGAGGTGGAAGCGGTACTCCCCCTTGGCGTCGGTCCAGATCTCGAACTTGCCGGCCATGTCGACTCCTCGCGTCGATCCGATGGTGCCCGTTGTCCGCGGAGCGCGGTCTGCTCCGCACGCTACTGGCCGGGACCGGATCGCGGAAGCCTCAATCCGCGGTGTTCGCGTCCCCGTCACCGCGGGGTCGCTGCGAGGTCCCGCCGCCGGGGCGGACCGCGGCACTGTCGGAGACGTCGATGCGGACGTCGCCGTCCTCGGCGCGGGACACCTCGACCCGTGGGTCGGCGTCGTGCTCGTCGGAGCCGGACATGCGTCGGAAGGTGTCCTGGCGGCGTTCTTCGAAGGACATGTCGACACCGTCGTCGAGGTGGTCGCGGTCGGGCTTCGTCATGGGAGGGACGGTACTCAGCAGAGCGGGACGTTCACCGCGAGCCCGCCCATCGCGGTCTCCTTGTACTTCGTGGACATGTCGGCGCCGGTCTGCCGCATCGTCTCGACGACCTGGTCGAGCGACACGTGGTGCACGCCGTCACCCCGCAGCGCCATCCGCGCCGCATTGATCGCCTTGTTCGCGGCGATGGCGTTCCGCTCGATGCACGGGATCTGGACGAGCCCGCCGATCGGGTCGCAGGTGAGCCCGAGGTTGTGCTCCATGGCGATCTCGGCGGCGTTCTCGACCTGCTCGGGCGTTCCTCCGAGCACTTCGGCGAGCCCTGCGGCGGCCATCGACGCCGCCGACCCGACCTCGCCCTGGCAGCCGACCTCGGCGCCGGAGATCGAGGCGCGCTCCTTGTAGATCGAACCGACGGCGCCCGCGGTCAGCAGGAAGCGCACCACGGTGTCGTCGCGGTTCGCCGGCGTGACCGTCGGCACGTAGGTGAGCGCGTAGTACAGGACGGCGGGGATGATGCCGGCGGCACCGTTCGTCGGAGCGGTGACCACCCGTCCACCGGTGGCGTTCTCCTCGTTGACGGCCATCGCCATGAGGTTCACCCACTCCATCGCGAAGAGCGGGTCGTGCCCGGGGTCGTCGGCGGTGAGCTGCTCGAACCAGTTCGCGGCGCGGCGTCGCACGGTGAGTCCGCCCGGGAGCGTGCCGGAGCGTTCGACGGACCGTTCGACGCAGGACTCCATGACGCCGTGGATGCGGAGGAGGCCGGCGCGGACGTCGTCGGTACTGCGCGTGGCGGTCTCGTTGGCGAGTGCGACCCCGCTGACCGGCAGCCCGGTCGCCGCGCAGGCCGCGAGCAGCTCGGCGCCGCTCGAGAACGGGTACGGCACGGCGTCGTCGACGGGGATCGCGGTCTCGGCGACGTCCCCCTCGGAGTCGTTCGTGACGAAGCCGCCGCCGATCGAGTAGTAGGTCTCCTCGGCGATGGTCGCCCCGGACGCGTCGGCGGCGCGGAGGCGCATCGCGTTCGGGTGGCGGGGGAGCATCGTCAGCGGGTGGAGCACGATGTCGGCGAGCCGGAACGGGACGCTCGCCCCACCCTGGAGCCGGAGCACGCCGGTCTCCTCGAGCTCGGCGAGCGATCGGGTCATCGCGTCGGGGTCCACGGTTTCGGGGTCCGACCCCATCAGGCCGGCGACGACCGCGCCGAGCGTCCCGTGGCCCTGGCCGGTCGAGGCCAGCGAGCCGTAGAGGTCGACGGCGATCGTCGCGACGGGAGCCTCGGCCACGCGGGCGGCGAAGGCGCGTCCGGCCCGCATCGGTCCGACGGTGTGGGAACTCGACGGACCGATCCCGATGCTGAACAGATCGAAGACGGAGACCGGCACCCCGCCACACTAACCCGTCCGGACGGGTGGGGGATCAGCGCCGGGAGCCCTGGTTCGGCATGAGGATCCAGAGGACGACGTAGGCGATCCAGAGGGGCCCCGGGAAGAGGCTCAGGATGACCCAGGCGATGCGGACGAGGGTGCGGGACCAGCCGAACCGGTCGGCGATGCCGGCACAGACCCCGGCGAGGAGGCGGCCGGTGCGGGGGCGGATGAGTGTGTTCATGTCGTCGACGGTACGGAGGATCGGTCCGACATCGAATCCGGGGGACACCCGCATCCGTGGTGGGGACAACCCCACCCCCTCCACATCTGACTCCTGTGGACCGCTCCATCCCTGCTGCCATGGGAGACTGACGACATGCCCATCCTCAACAAGGACATGCAGGTCTGCATCTCACTCGCCGCTCGACCGAGCAACATCGGCACTCGCTTCCACAACTTCCTCTACGACGAGCTCGGGCTGGAGTTCGTCTACAAGGCGTTCACCACGACCGACCTCCCGGGCGCGGTGACCGGCATCCGGGCACTCGGCATCCGCGGCTGCTCGGTCTCGATGCCCTTCAAGGAAGCGATCATCCCGCTCGTCGACGTCGTCGAGGAGTCCGCGGCGGCGATCGAGTCGATCAACACCGTGGTGAACGACGACGGCGTCCTCACGGCGTCGAACACCGACTACGAGGCAGTCGCGTCGCTGCTCGCCTCGCACGCCGTCGATCCGTCCGCGAGTGTGCTGCTCCGCGGCTCCGGCGGCATGGCCAAGGCGGTCACGGCGGCGTTCCGGGGTGCCGGGTTCGACGACCTCACCGTGGTCGCACGCAACGAGCAGGCGGGGCCGGCCCTCGCGGCGCAGTACGGGTACGAGTGGGTCGCCGACGAGCGGGACGCGCCGGTCACCGACGTCCTGGTGAACGTCACGCCCCTCGGCATGCGCGGCGACCAGCAGGACACGCTCGCCTTCGACCAGGATCGCGTCGGGGCGGCGACGACCGTGTTCGACGTGGTCGCGTTCCCGTCCGAGACCCCGCTGATCCGCGCCGGTCGCGCTGCGGACAAGCAGGTCATCACCGGTGCCGAGGTGATCGCGCTGCAGGCGGCGCGGCAGTTCGAGCGGTACACGGGCGTCGCGCTGACGGACGACCAGGTCCGCCGGGCGAGCGAGTTCAGTCGCAGCGAGGCCTGATCGGCTCGTCGGTGTACCGCATGCCCATCCGGGTGCGGACCTCGTCGAGGGTCGCCTCGGCGATCTCGTTCGCCCGACGGTTCCCGGCCGCCAGCACCGCGGTGACGATCGACGGGTCGCGAGCGAGTTCGGCACGACGGCGTCGGTGCGCGGCGAAGCGCTCGTTGACCGCCTCGACCGCGACACGCTTCACCGCCGCCGCGCCCGCTGAGCCGATCCCGTCGGCGATCGCCTCCGGGGTCGAGCCCGTGCACAGCGCCGCGGTCGTGAGGAGCGCTGCGACCCCCGGCCGGCGCTCGGGGTCGAAGGTGATGTGCCGATCACCGTCCGTGCGTGCCCGTCGGATGACGTCCGCGGTCTCGTCGGCGGTCATGCCGAGCGCGATCGCGTTGCCGTAGCTCTTGCTCATCTTCCGGCCGTCGACACCGGGGACCTCGGGGGACGTCGTGACGAGCGGTTCCGGCTCGGGGAACAGCGCGCCGAACCGGTCGTTGAACCGCCGAGCGATCGTCCGTGTCATCTCGACGTGCGGCAGGTTGTCCTTCCCGACCGGGACGAGGTTGCCCTTGCAGAACAGGATGTCCGCGGCCTGGTGGACGGGGTAGGTGAGCATCAGGCCGCTGAGCGCGCGACCGGATGCCGCGACCTCGGCCTTCACGGTCGGGTTGCGGTGCAGCTCCGCTTCGGTGACGAGGCTGAGGAACGGCAGCAGCAGCTGGTTCAGCGCCGGCACCGACGAGTGCGCGAAGACCGTCGTCGCGGTCGGGTCGAGTCCGGCCGCGAGGTAGTCGAGCACGGCCTCGCGGACGTTCGAGGCGACGTGGTCAGCGGTGTCCCGATCGGTGATGACCTGGTAGTCGGCGAGCACCAGGAAGGTCTCGACGCCGCGCCGCTGCAGCGCGACGCGCTCGGCGATCGTGCCGAAGAAGTGCCCGAGGTGCAGCCGACCGGTCGGCCGTTCGCCGGTCAGGACTCGGAAGCGGTCCGGTCGCGCCCGGATGCGGGCGTCGAGGTCGTGCATGCGGTGTTGTGTGGCGGTGAACGTGTCCACTGGAGTTGCCCTCTCGAGAGAAAGGGCTGCACGACGGTCCTGCGGTCTGCGAGCTGCCGTGCAGCCCGCGACCATGCGTCAGGAGGCTGCTACCGCAGCCACCACGAAGAACGAGGAGAACGCATGTCGGGATCGTAGCGTGAGCGTCGGCGCAGCGACACCCGTCCCCACCGCTCGATGTCGGCGCTCTACGCTGGTCGGATGCTCTCCCGACGTGACGCCGCCGTCCGGCTCGACATCTCCCTCGAGATGGCGACCCGGCACGGGATCCCCTCGCACCTCAGCGAGGCCGAAATCACGGCGATCGAGCAGGACCCGCCCGCCTGGCTCGTGCAGTCCCGCGCCAACCGCACCGGCACCAGGAAGGTCTGGGTCCGTCTCGAGTGCGTGGTCTGCGGCTTCGCGGAAGAGGCACGTCCGAAGAAGTGGTGGCCCGATTGGGACCACCTGATGTGCGACTACCACGAGCCCTACCAGGCGCCGGACCCCGTCGCGGGCTTCACCCGGCACGAGGTCGAGGGCATCGGCAGCCGCTTCGTCGCGCTCGTCGACACCCGGCCGTAGCGCGGAGCACACCCGCACCGTCCACGACGGAAGGCACGGTACCGTCCGGCACCGCGCCTCCCGTCCTGCCCGCACACGGCGCCAACCGGCGCCGTCACGCGGCTCCGTCAGTCGACGGCGTCCCCGATGGCGGCACCGACCCCGGCCGCCGCCACGACTGCGCCGGCCCAGGCCACCGCTGCCGGGGTGGCCGCGACGGGACGGAGACCACGGAACGTGGTCGCCTCGTCACTGTCGAACGGGACGGCGTCGAGCTGTCGTGTCTGCTGCATGCGCTGGTTCCTTCCTCGATGTCCTGCTGATCAGTTCCCGACGGCCTCTTCGACCGCGTACGCGGCGACCGCACCCGTGAAGACCGAGGTGGCGGCGAGCGCTGCGAGCGGGGTCGCGGCGAGGGGCTGCTCCGGTGCGAACCGCTGCCCGCGGTCGCTGTCGAACGCGATGTCGGCGATGGTGGTCATGCTGGATTCCTTCCGTTCTGCGATGGTGTTGGTCGGGCGCTGGGCCCGGTTCCCGGCCCGGTGGGCCGAGGTCACTCTCGTCGTGCCGAGACGACGAAGACTGCGGCTGCGATGCCGAGCACGACCAGGACCGACAGCCACGCGAAGCCGGGCAGGTCGAACAGGAGTATCGCCACCGCGATGGCGATGAGCACGACGGGTGCTGCGAACCACAGCGCGGTCCGTGTGTTGGCGTTCATCTGGTCTCCTCCTTCGGTCGTGCGGACGCTGCGGAGGCGGCGTCCGGCTGCCGACGGGGGCCGTCCCCGTCGTGCATGGGTTCCCGTCGGGATGCGAAGAGCTCCTCGACGGGCACGGTGTCGTCGTGACCGCCCGTGCGGACGATCGCGAACTGGACGGCATCGGCGCGACCACCGGTCTGCGCGGCGACGACGCGGCGGACGAAGGCGAGCAGCGCGCGGTAGTCGGCGCCCGTCTCGTACCCGTCCGGCAGCTGTTCCGCTGCCACCAGGAACCGTCCGACCACGTCGAACAGGCCCTTGTCGACCCGCCGGTCCGGGAACCACAGCATGTGCCGGAGCCGGCGTGCTGCGACGTCCTTGGTCCGCGTCCACTCGCTGATCACGTCGTCCTGCCGGTACCGGTGCAGCAGCTCGAAGTCCATCGAGGCGGGGATCGGTGCGAAGAAGCGCCAGTTCGGGATGAGCAGCGCGGCGGTGTCGACCTGCCGGACCCGGTCGAACCGACGGTTCGGGTGCTGGCCGATGACCGTCGCGACGATCCAGAGCGCGAGGCAGATCGCGAGGGGCAGGGCCCGACCGTCACTGCGGCGGCTCATCGGTCCGCCCCGATCGCCTCGCGGACGAGTGCACCGACCCGTCGGACCGGTCCGGGGTGGACGAGCAGGCCGTCGTGGGTGGACCGGACGACCTCGCGGCGACCGTCGTGCTCGTGCGCGACGCGTTCGTGCGCGGCGCTCACGGCCGGTTGGAGTTCGTCGCTCGTGCTCGCCGTGACGACGAGCACGTCGGCACCCTCGGGGATGCGGCGTCCGGGTCGGTCGGCGACGAGGTCCGGCTCCGCCGCCTGCCACTCCGCACGGCCGGTGCGCCACAGTCGGGCGTTCCGGTACACGGGGCTCAGGTCGTCGGTCCGTTCCTGGCGTGCGGGGATCGCCCAGGTCGTGGCGTCGAGCAGCCATCCCCAGCCGGTCCGCAGGGACCACTCCATCAGCGGGAAGCCGTCGGTGAGCGACCGGACGGCGGTCAGGACGTCCTCGTCGGGTCGGTCCACGAAACCGGTGGTCGGGTCGAGGAGGACCACCCCGGCGACGTCGCGCCCGAGCTCGGCCGCGTGGCGTCGGAGCAGGTGCCCGCCGAACGAGTGCCCGACGAGCCAGAGGGGTCCGTCCCCGGCGTGGCGGCCGACGAGGAAGCGGAGGTCCTCCGCGTAGGTGGCGAGCGTCGCGCCGGATGCCGTGCTCGCGCCGGTGCCGGGACGGTCGTACGTCAGCGTGGCGACGTCGCCGCCGAGCTCCGCGATGATCGGGTCCCAGTACTCCTGGACCGCGACGAGCGAGTTCTCGAACACCACCAGCGGTGCGCCCGGGCCCGAGGCCGACGGCCGGTACCGCACGGCCAGGCGCGATCCGGTGGGCGTCTCGACCACGGTCTGTCCGGCACGGGGACGTCGACTGCGCCGGGCGTCCACGACCTGCCGGACCACGGCCTGCGTCCCGACCGCGGCCCCGATCACGCCGAGGACCCACGGGAACCCGTCGTGACGACGCGGCACGACCGATCGCCGGTCCGCGGTGACGTAGAGCACCGCGGGCTGCAGTGCGAGGAACGCGGGGAGGAACCGACCGAGCCCCATGGTCGCGGCGATGGTGAGGTGCATCCCGGCGATCGCGCCGAGGTACGCCACGCGCATCCGCGGGCCGAGCACGAACACGATCGGGAACGCGCACTCGAGGACGAGCGTGGCGACCTCGCCCACCCGCGCCAGTGCCGGCCGGTCGCGCAGGACCCGCCACACCCACTCCGAACCGTAGGTCCGCGTGCGCATCACCCCGAGCAGCGCCGAGCCGTTCCGCCAGGGCTCACCCATCAGCTTCACCCAGCCCGAGACGAGGTACGACAGCGTCGCCTGGCTCGCGACCGCCCACAGCGCGGTGTCCACCGTCGCGGGTCGTCCGGAGGCCCGGGCCACACCCGACAGCGCCTGCGTGAAGAACGCCGCCTGGTCGCTGCCGTCGCCGCCGTTGTGGTGCAGCGGCCCGAGTGCGTAGCCGGTGAGCACCGTGACGGCGGACGCCGCGGCGCGGACGCGTCGGTCGCGGACCGGGGACAGGTGGACGAGGGCGGCGGCCACCCGGAGCCCGTGCATCGCGGTCACCACCCGGGGCCGGTAGACGCGGTCGAGCACGCGGCGCAGACGCTCGTTGCGGACGAGCGCGGAACCCCGCAGCAGGGTCCAGTCGTTCAGGCCGCCAGTCCGGCGGTTGTCCGCGTTCGCGAGGTGCTCGAGACTCCCCATCAGCACCACGAGCGCGGACGCCCGCTCGGTCGCGGCGAGCACGTTCCCGCGGTCGGCCGATCGGTCGACGCCACTGCGGACGACGCGGTCCACGAACCCGATCACGGCGCCACCTCGAACTCGACCGTGTACGTGGGGGACTCCGGCGTCACCGGACCGCCGTCCCGGTCGCCCGTCACGGACCGCACGGCGAGCCCGAGCTCCGCACCGAGGCCCGTCAGGACCTCGACCGGTGTGAGGAGGCTCACCTCGTTCCCGATGGTCGTCCGTCCGCCGTCGTGCCACAGGTGACTGACCTGCCAGAGTCCGGTCGGCTCGTCCAGGGTCGCGTAGGTCTGCAGACCACGGCCGGCGCCCGGGTACGGGACGAACCAGGTCTCACGACGACGTCCGCCGTGCAGGCCGAGCACCGCGTCCGGGTTGTGCGTCTCGACGACCAGGCGGCCACCGTCGGCGAGGTGGTCCCGCGCGGTGGCGAGCGTCTCGCGCTGGTGCTCGCGGGTCAGCAGCATCGAGATGGACGCGCAGACGCAGAAGACCAGGTCGAACCGCCGTCCGAGGCGGAGGTCCGTCATCGAGCCCTGCACCAGGTCGAGGTCGACGCCGGCGTCGTCGGCGCCGTCGCGGCACCGGTCGAGCATCTCGGCGGACAGGTCGACGCCGGTGACGGTGACGCCCCGCTGCGCGAGCGGAATCGCCACGCGGCCGGTCCCCACGCCGAGCTCGAGCGCCGTCGCCGGTGCGCTGGAAGCGAGCACCTCGACGAGGCCCGGGTCCGGCGGGAAGACGTCGTCGTAGATCTCCGCGAACTGCTGCCCGTACGTGTGCTGCACGACCCGACCCCCCTCGGCGCCGGGCTCCCTCGGCCCGACACCGAGGGACGGTAGGCCTGTACGTCCGCTCAGTCCCACGAGTCCCGACGATCGCTCAGGCTGCTCGGAGGCGTTCGCCAGGTCCGGTCGGCACCCCACCCCGGCGCGTGCGCCGCGTCGAACCGCACCAGCTCGGGGAAGCAGGCGGATGCGCACCGGATCGGGTCGGTCGGGCACGCGGCGGACCGGTGTGTACCCCGGCCCCGCGGTCAGTCGGCGACCACAGGACGGACTGGAGGCGCGGTGCGGGCCCGCACCGCGCCTCCCGTCCCTCAGGACGTCGCGACGCGACCCGCGGCCACCCAGCCGAGCCGCCGCAGCGTCTCGCGGTTGCGGATCCAGATCATCGGCTGCATCAGGAGGTCCGGCACCCAGGAGCCCGGCCCCGCCACGGCGTTCTCCACGATGGTGACCTTGCAGCCACGGCGGTGCTCCTCGACGACGAGCTCGACCCGGGCCTCGCCGAGGGGCCACCCCTTCGGCTGGATGACCATGCGGTGCGGGGCGTCCCACTCGAGGACCGTCGTCACGTCGTCGATCACGAGCGGCCAGACGCCGAACGAGTGGTGCAGGCGGGTGCCGACCGCCGGCCAGCCCGGGTCCTGCCCGCGCATCCGCGAGGCGCCGACGACCCACGTCGTGAAGAGCCAGCCGTCCGCGAGCACGTCGAAGACGTTCTCCGGGCGGCAGTGCAGGATGCGGACGTTCTTCGCCATGGTCAGTCCTCCGGTGTGAGATCGACGTGCTCGGGCAGCCCGAACGTGTGCCGCAGGGCGCTCCGGGCCGCGTGCCAGCCGGCCATGCCGTGCACACCGGGGCCGGGGGCGGACGCCTCGGAGCAGAGGTACATGCCGCCGCCCATGCGCCACGGGTCGGACGACAGCACCGGACGCTTGACCAGCTGCCAGAAGCTCGCGGCACCCGCGGCGATGTCACCGCCGACGTAGTTCGGGTTGTACGCGCCCATCTCGACCGCGGTGCGGCTGCTCGACTGCAGGACGGTGTCGCGGAAGCCGGGCGCGAACCGCTCGATCTGCCGCGTGATCGCCTCGGTCTGGTCGACGTCCGACCCGGCGGGGACGTGCGCGTACGCCCAGAAGACGTGCTTGCCCACGGGCGCGCGGCTCGGGTCGACCACGGTGGGCTCCGAGCCGAGCACGTACGGACGCTCGGCGTGCTGGCCGCGTGCGACCGCGCCCTCGGCGGCCGCGATCTCGGCGCGGGTCCCGCCGATGTGCACCGTGCCGGCGCGGCGGAGCGCCTCGTTCGTCCACGGGACCGGATCGGAGAGCGCGAAGTCGACCTTCGCGGCGGCGTTGCCGAACCGGAAGCGCCGGAGGGCACCCCGTCGCGGCGTCGGGATCTGCTTCCCGGCGATCCGCAGCATCCCGGGGACGCTCGTGTCGAACAGCACCGCCTTGGCCGGGGTGAGGTCGGCGAGCGAGCGGACCTCGCGCCCGGTCTCGATCCGGCCGCCGTGCGCGACGAGGTCGGCGGCGAGCGCGTCGACGATCGCCTGGCTGCCGCCGATCGGGACGGGCCAGCCCCGCGCGTGCGCGTAGGCGCCGAGGGACAGCGCGGCGGCGGCCGTGGCGAGGGACGGCATGTGCTGGATCGAGTGGGCCGCGACGCCGGAGACCATGGCGGGGGCGACCTCGTCGCGGAAACGGAGGTTCCACGCACTCGTGCCCTGCTCCAGCGCCCGCAACCCGAACCGGAGGACGCTCAGCGGGTGCCGTGGGACGTGCAGCAGGGCGCCGGTGGCGAAGTCGGCGACCTGGTCGGCGTTGCCGGACAGGGGGGCCATGAGCTGCCGGAACGCCGGGCCGTCGATGCCGAGCGACTCGGCGGTGCGCGCGAGGTCCTGGTACGCGATCCCGGCACGGCCGCCGTCGAGCGGGTGCCCGTACTGGACCTCGGGCAGGCGGAGTTCGATGCGGTCCTCGAGGCGGAAGCGCCGGAAGAACTCGGACTGCAGCGCCATCGGGTGCACGGCGGAGCACACGTCGTGCAGGAACCCGGGCAGCGTGAGTTCGGCGGTCCGCGCACCACCGCCGATCGTGTCGGCGCGTTCGACGACCTCGACCGACAGCCCGGCACGCGCGAGCGTCACCGCCGCCGCGAGTCCGTTCGGTCCGGCTCCGACGACCACCGCATCCACCATGCCCCCGAGCCTAGGGACCGCTGCTGCGCGCCGTCTCGGGCAGCGCGCCCGCATCCCCCTCACGGCGAACGGTGATCGAGGTGCGCTCCGCACCGTTCGGCGTCCTGGAGGCGCGGGTCTGCCACGCCCCCGCGTGCAGCCCGGCATCGCGTCCGTTCCAGGGCCGTTCCCGGTCCTGCAGATGACCGTTCCGGTTCGCGAACCCCGTGATCCGCGAACCGGAACGGTCACGGCGCGGACGACTTCAGCAGATCCGCTCCGAGCCGCAGCGCGTGGATCGAGGTGCCGGGCATCAGGCGCGGGCCGGTTGGCGGCGACGGGCCGCGACGCCGTCGAGATCGCTGCGCTCCGACGGCCGGTCCGGTCAGACGCGCGCCGCGTCCGGGTCCGCCGGGTCCGACCCGTCGTCGCCCGCGTCCGCTGCGTCGGGCTCGTCGGCGTCCACCGGGGTCGACCCCACCGGGTGCTCCGCCAGCAGCGCCGCGAAGTCCTCGTCGAGCATCTGCTGCAGCCGGTCGTCGCGCCCGACCTCGTAGTCGTCCGCCGGACGCTGCGCCCACCCGAGCCGCCCGACGACGGTCGTGCCGATGTCGTCCCAGGCGCGGGCACGGGCGGCGAGGACGATGCCGTCGACGAAGCCCTGGTCGTCCCGGCGCTTGTCGAGCATCGTCGCGAGCTGCTCGTACGTCGCCTCACGCGTGCGGAGCTTGAGGTCGTCACCGCGGCGGTAGTCGTGCTGGTGCCGCGAACGGCCCTTCTGCTTGCTCGACCTCGAGCGGATCTCGCGCATCCGGGCAGCGTCGCCGCGCTGTTCCTCGGCCATGCGGTGGAGTTCCTCGCGCGCGGCGTCGGCGATGACGGCGTGGTCGAAGTACCCCTCGTCGCGGAGGGCGTTCGTGATGATCCGGTTGCCCACGGCGATGGTGACCGCGGCCTTCGCGATGAGGAAGCCCTCGTCGACGGCGCGCTTCAGTTCGACCTGACTGACGGGTCGGTCGCGCACGTCGTGCTTGCTGCGTCGTCCGAACAAGGCCATGCAGTCGACGATACCGGCGTCCGGTGACCATCCGTCCGCAGGTGGACCCGGATCAGGCCCTGGAGGGACGACCCGCCTCCCACGGACCCGTAGCGTCGGGTGCATGGTCACGTACTCGGAATCCCCCCGCACCGGGCTCGGCACGGCGAGTCTCGTCCTCGGCGTCTGCTCGTTGCTCGCCGGCTGGACGTTCGTCGCGCCGATCGTCGGGCTGTGCCTCGGCGTCGCCTCGCGGAGCCGCGAACCGTTCGCCCGCGGGCGTGCCGGGTGGGGGATCCTCCTGAACCTCGTCGCACTGGCGGTGTGGATCCTGCTGCTCGTGCTGCTCGTGGTGGGCGGCGCGTTCGCCGTGTGGTCGGGCGCGACGCAGGGCCGCTGACCCGGTCGGCCCTGGGCCCCGGGGCTGCCCGCTCAGAACACGAGGCCGTACACGGCGACGTCCACCCGCACCGGCCCCAGCGGCATCGCGCTCCGCAGGGTGCCCTCGTGCGTGAAGCCGAGCCGCTCGGCGAGGCCCCGGCTGCGCACGTTGTCGACCGCCGTCCGGATCTCGGCACGCGCGGCGCCCCGCGCCCGGGCCACCCCGACGAGGACGGTGGCGGCGCGCCGGGCGACACCCCGTCCCTCCTGGCCCGCGTCCACCCAGTAGCCGAGCGATGCCTGCCCCAGGTACGGGTCGAAGGCGAGCGAGGCGGCACCCACGACCCGGTCGTCCTGCCGGATGACGCAGGGCAGCGCCCGGTCCATCGCGTACTGGCCGAGCAGGTGTTCGGTGTGCAGGCCGATCGTCTCGACGGTCTGCTCCTGCCACGCCCACGGCTCCGCGGCACGGAGCCGGTCGGCGTTCGCGACGACGAGCTCGTGCAGCGGCCGGACGGTGGTGAGGTCGCGCAGCGTCAGCGTGTACCCGTCCCCGAGGTCCCGTCCGAACGCCGCCACCCCTCGAGACTAGGCACGCGTGCGCCTACTCGTACCGGAGCGCCTCGATCGGGTTCTGCCGGGCCGCCCGACGCGCCGGCAGCGTGCCCGCGAGGAAGGCGATGAACATCACCACGAGGATGATCGTGATCACCGAGGACGGCGCGAACTGCATGATCTGCAGCCCCGGCAGGTCCTTCAGGACGGTCCCGGCGAGGACGTTCGAGATCCCCGTGCCGAGCAGGATCGCCACGCCCGCACCGATCGCACTGCCGAGGAACCCGATGAACACGGCCTCGAGCGAGAACAGCGTGTAGACCTTCCCGCCGCCCATGCCCATCGCCTTCATCAGGCCGATCTCACGCGTGCGCTCCTGCACGCTCATGAGCAGCGTGTTGATGATGCCGAACCCGGCCGCGACGAGCGCGATCACGGCGAAGGCGTTGAGCACGCCGACGATGCCGTTGATGACCGTCTGGAACTGGCCGAGCTGGTCCTGGATGGTCTGCCCGGTGTAGCCGTCCTTCGACAGGGCGCTCTTCACGCTGCTGGCCGACGCACCGCTGTCGAGCGTGGCGGTGGCGCTGGCGTACGAGGTGTCGATCGACGAGGGCTTGCCGGTCTCCTGCGCGGCCTGCATCGCGTCGGTGAGCGCAGCGTTCGCACCGGCACCGCCGCCGAACAGCGACTCGTTCTGCACCCCCGCGATCGTGGCGGTCAGGGTGTGCTCCTTGCCCTGGTAGTCGTCGACCGCGACGGTCAGCTCCTTGCCCACGGCGGCCTTCGCGCTGCCGAGCCCCAGGTTCTCCAGGTAGTTCGTGGGCAGGAGCACCTGGTTGCCGGCGGAGGACGCGTCGTCGAGCTGCTTCCCGGCGGCGAGGTCGGCGTCGAGCTCCCCGGCGTTGGCGGCGATGTCGACGACGTACTTGCCCTTCCCGTCGTACTCGACCCACTTCGTGCTCAGGGCGACGGCGGGGCGGACGCTCTTCACCCCCGAGACGTCCGTGATCTTGGCGACATCGGACTGCGACAGGTACGCGAACGAGGCCGGCCCGCGGTCCACGCTCTGGCTCGACTCGTCGGGGTCGTACTTCGCCGGCCCGGAGTCGGTCGACGACTCGACGGCCTTGGTGATCGTCAGCGACCCGGTGTCGCCGATGGAGGCCACCTGGGTGTCGATGTAGTTGCTGACGCCCGTGCCGATGGCCGAGGTCAGGGTGATCGTGAACGCGCCGATGAAGATGGCGATGACCGTCAGCGTCGTGCGCAGCTTCGACCGGAAGGTGTTCGCGACCGCGGTGCGGAAGAGGTCGAGGACGTTCATGCGGAGTGCCTTCCGTGGGTGGCCGGCGCGTCGACGGCGTCGTCGCTCCCGCCCACGATGAGTCCGTCGCGCACGTTGACGCGCCGGTCGCAGCGTTCGGCGAGTTCCTCGTCGTGGGTGACGACCACGAGGGTGATGCCCCGGTCGCGCTGCAGCCCGAAGAGCATGTCCTCGACCACCTGCCCCGTGTTCGTGTCGAGGTTGCCGGTCGGCTCGTCCGCGAAGATGACGCTCGGCTCCCCGACCAGTGCACGCGCGATGACCACGCGCTGCTTCTGCCCACCGGACAGGTCGTTGGCGTCGTTCTTCGCCTTGTCGGCCAGGCCGAGGGCGTCGAGTGCGGCCATGCCCCGGCGCTTCCGCTCGGCACCGGAGACGCCGGCGATCTTCAACGGGAGCACGACGTTCTCGAGCACCGAGGTCTTCGGCGTGAGGAAGAACTGCTGGAAGACGAACCCGAAGGTGCTGTTCCGCGTGCGGTTCACCTGCCGCGCGCTGAGCGTCGCGGCGTCGGTGCCGTCGAGGAGCACCTGGCCCGCCGACGGCTTGTCGAGCAGCGCGAGGAGGTGCATGAGCGTGGACTTCCCGGAGCCGGACTTGCCGACGATCGCGAGGCTCTCGCCCTGGTTCACCTGCAGCGACACCCCCTTGAGCGCGTCGAACCGCGTCGCGCCGCGGCCGTAGGTCCTGGCGAGGCCACGGGCCTCGAGCACGGGAGTGGTCATGCGCCCACCGTACTGTCCGCTGCACGACTGCAAGTTTGCGTTTGCTGTAAACGATGTGACGTTCCGGTTACAGTCGGGCCATGCCCGACACCGCGCCCGCCTCCGAGATGGGCCTCCGCGACCGCAAACGCCTCGAGACCCGGCACCGGATCGCCGAGGCGGCACGCTCCCTCGCACTCGAACAGGACATCGACCGCACCACGATCGAGCAGATCGCCGCGCGCGCCGAGGTCTCCCCGCGCACGTTCTTCAACTACTTCGAGAGCAAGGAGGACGCGGTCCTCGGGCACACCGAGCTCGACCTCGCGCCCGAGACGCTCGACGCCCACCTGGCCGCCGTCGCGGGGGAGCCCGCGGCACAGGCCGTGGTGGACCTGGCGTTCCTGGTGTTCGGGGAGTCCTTCGGTGACGAGCACGAGCGGCTCGCCCGGAAGGAGGTGATCGTGCGCTTCCCGCAGCTCATGCGCCGCCAGGTCTCCCGGATGACCACGGTCGCCGAGGCGATGACGGGCGCGGTCCGGACGATCCTCGAGCGGGACCCGGCCTGGGGTCCGGACGCGGCCACACCCCAGGCGGCCGAGATGCTGCTCGGCATGTGCATGACCGGGCTGCGGAGCTCGGCGCGCCACGAGGGGTCGGACCCGGAGGAGGTCCGCGCGCGGGTGGTCGCCACGATCCGCGACACCGCGGCCCGCATCACGGGCAGCCGTTGACACAGTTCGATATATCCCACACACTCAATATGTGAAATACAACATGATGTGGCGCGCTCCGGTGTCCATCGGCGTCCTCGTGTTCCTGGTCACCTGCGTCGGCATCTGGGTACCGTCCGCCTGGTCGGACGAGGCAGCGACCCTCACGAGCACCGGTCGGACCTGGCGCGAGCTCTGGGCCGAGCTCGGCACGATCGACGCGGTGCACGGCCTGTACTACGCCGTCGTCAAGCTGATCACGGCCGTCGCCGGACACTCGATCCTGACGATCCGCCTCGTCTCGGCCGCCGCCGTGGCCGTCACCGCCGCGCTGCTCGTCGTCCTCGGGCGGACCCTGGGCGGCGCACGCCTCGGCTTCGCGAGCGGGCTCGCCTTCGCCCTGGTTCCCCGCGTCGTGTGGGCAGCGGGCGAGGGCCGCATGTACGGCTTCGTCATGCTGGTCGCGGTCGGCTCGACCCTGCTGCTGCTCACCGCTGCACGACGCACCGGAGGCCCGGCGCGCCGGGCATGGGCGGTGTACGGGCTGGTCGCGGCCCTCGGCGTCCTCCTCAACCTCTGGCTCGTGCTGCTCGTCGTCGCGCACGGTGCCGCGCTGCTGCTCGTGGCGCGGTCGTCGGCGCGCGGGACGACCCCGGGCGTCGTCCGCGTCGCACCTCGAGCCCTCGTCGCCTGGGCCGTGGCCGCCGGTGCCGTCGGCCTCGCGACCGTCCCGTACGCCGTCGTGCTCATGTCGCAGGCGCAGCAGGTCGCCTGGATCGAGTCGGTGTCCGCGCGGACCGTCCGGTTCTTCGTCGTGGACGGGTGGTTCCGCTCGGCGATCGACTTCACGCCCGCGGGCATCGTGACGCTCGCCGTCGTCCCCGTCGCCTGGACCCTGATCGGCATCGCGGTGGCCGCGACGATCCGCCACCGCATCCGCATCCGGAGCCCTCGCCCGGCGCCGGCTCGTCCCGACCGGACGGGCGCCGCGCCGGTCGAGCCGGTGCTGCTCGTGCTGCCGCTCGCGTTCCTGCCGAGCCTCCTGCTCATCACCGCCACCGCTGCCGGCATCCGGACCTACGCCCCGCAGTACGCGTCGATGAGTGCGCCGTTCGTCGCGGTCCTCCTCGCAGCCGGCGTACTCGCGCTCGGTCGCCGGTGGCTCCGCGTCCTGGCCGGTGCCCTCCTCGTGGCGACCGCGGTCCCGAACCTCGTGGCCCTGCGGCTCCCGGAGACGAAGGCCGACGGGTACTGGGCACCGACCGCCGCGACCGTGGCCGAGCAGCGCCACCCGGGCGACACCGAGGGTGTGTGGTTCGGCTCGCTCGACGACGCGCACTGGGCCAACTCGCACCTCGTCTCGATCGCCTACCCGCGGGCGTTCGACGGCATGCGCGACCTCGGCACGGTGACCGACGCGGCCCGTGACGGGCACCTCTGGGAGTCGAACGGCGCCCCGGCACGACTGCTCCCCGACCGGACGGCCGACCTCGACCGGGTGTGGTTCCTCGGCAACGAGCGCGGTGACGCCGAGGGCCGTCAGGTCGCGGCGACGCTCGAGGACCTCGGCTTCGAGCGCGCGGACCGGACCGTCGTGGGCGCCGGCGTGGTCGATCGGTGGGAGCGCATCACGGGCCAGTAGCGGCCGGGAGGCGCGGGGCGGGGCCGCCACGCGCCTCCCGTCCGTCGCATGGTGAGCAGAAATGGTCGGGTGCCGCTCGGGGACCCGACCATTTCTGCTCACGATGCGAGCGCGCGGCGCGCGCGCGGCGCGCGGCGCGCGCCCGTCACGGCTTCGTGATGAAGCCCTCCTTGACCATCCAGTCGAAGGCGACGTCGGCGGGCTCGCGACCCTCGACGTCGACCTGCCGGTTCAGCTCCTGCAGCACGGCGTCCGTGAGCTTCGGCGAGATCTGGTCGTAGACGTCCTCGAGCTGCGGGTACTCCTTCAGCGTCGCCGAGTCGAGCACGGGCGCGACGTTGTACGCCGGGAAGAAGCCCTTGTCGTCCTCGAGCACGGTGAGCCCGAGCGACTTGATGCGGCCGTCGGTGGTGAAGACCTCACCGAAGTTGCACTTGCCACGATCGGTCGCGGTGTAGACCGTGCCGGTGTCGAGGATGCTGACGTTCTTCGTCGGGATGCCGTTGTCGCCCGAGCCGCCGAGCTCGAGCCCGTACTTCTGCAGCATCGGCTTGAAGCCGTCGGCACGAGAGTTGAACTCGGACTCGACGCAGAACGTGCGATCGCTGACGGGGAGCTTCGTGATGTCGGAGAGCGTCTTGATGTCACCGAGTTCCGACACGGCCTCGTCGCGGACGGCGAAGGCGTACGTGTTGTTCATCGGCGCCGGCTCGAGCCAGGTGAGGCCGTTGCCGGCGTCCTCCTTCTTCACCGCTTCCCACTGCTCGGTCTTGTCCGGGATGCCCTCGCTGTGGCCCATGAAGGTCAGCCAGGCCGTGCCCGTGTACTCGTACGTGAAGTCGGCGCCGTGCGAGGTCATCAGCTCGCGGACGGCGACGCTGCCCGGCACGTTCGTCTCGTCGGTGACGTCGAACCCGGCGGCCTTCGCGGCCAGCACGGCGATCTTGCCGAGCACCAGCTGCTCGGTGAAGTTCTTCGAGGTCACGGTGATGTGCGCGCCGTCCGGCAGGTCGTCGATGCGCTGGATCGAACCGGGGTCCGCGGCGGGGACGAAGGACGTCGCCGGCTGCAGGCCGCAGCCGGTCAGCACGAGGGCGGCCGCGCCCGCCACGGCGGTGGCGGTCGCGACCCGGCGACGGACGGTCGGACGGGAGGCGCGGCGTGCGCCCCGCAGATCGGCGCGCGGCACGTCGTGGGTCGCGTTCGGGGCGTCGTGGGTCATCGGAGTCCCTTCGGTCGTGCGACCGTCTCGACCACGCGGCCGATCCAGTCGATGGACAGGGCGAGGAGCGCCACGAGGAGCGCCCCGGAGACGAGGACCTTCGGCAGGAACAGGTTCACGCCCGTGGTGATGAGCAGTCCGAGGCCACCGGCGCCGACGAACGTCGCCAGGCTCGCGGTGCCGACGAGCAGCACCAGCGCGGTGCGGATGCCGGAGAGCATGACCGGCACGGCCAGCGGCAGCTCGACCTTCATGAGCACGCTGAACGCGCTCATGCCCATGCCCCGCCCGGCCTCGACCAACCGCGAGTCGACGCTCTGGATGCCGATCATGGTGTTCCGGAGCACCGGCAGGATCGCGTAGAGCACGAGGGCGACGACGGCCGACCACGAGTTCAGGCCGAGCCACGCGGCGAGCAGCACGATGAGCCCGACGGCCGGTGCCGCCTGCCCGAAGTTGGCGACGGCGAGCACGTACACGCTCGCACGGCGGAGCGGCCCGCGGGTGAGCAGGACGCCGAGCGGGATGCCGATCACGAGCACGAGCACGGTCGACTCGAGGGTCAGCACGAGGTGCTGCCCGGTGAGCGCGAGGATGTCCGCCGGGTTGAGCGTGGTGCGCTCGGTCGGCGTGAGGTCCGCCGTGGCGAGCCAGACCGCGAACCCCGCGAGCACCACGAGGATGGCGATCGGCTGCACGAGCAGCCCCTTCCACCCGGTGCGGCTGCCCGTCCCCGTCCCGGCGGCGACCGCGCTCACAGGTCCTCCCCGCTGGTCGCCACCACGGGCGACGACGGCATGGTCTCGATCGGGTTCGTGTTCGTCCCGACCGGCGTGTAGGCCTGCTCCTGGGCGGCGGCGGCACGCGACCGGGTGATCGCGTCCATGACCGTCTCGACGGTGATGACGCCCTGGAACGCCTCGCCGCGGCCGGTCACGAGTGCGGCGCCGGCACTCGACACGAGCATGGTGTCGAGCGCGTCGTTCAGGGTGGCGGCCCCGCCCACGACGGGCAGGTCGGGCTCGATGCCCTCCGGGATCCGGTCGAGCCGCTCGAGCTGACGACGCGTCGGCCACCCGATCGGACGCTGTCGGCGGTCGACGACGACGGCGTGTCCGTGGCCACCGGCCTCCTGCATGCGCTGCAGCACGGCCTTCGCCTCCTCGCCCGGCGAGCAGGTCACCGCGGGGGCGAGCTCGACGTCGCGGACCCGGTTCAGCGTGAGCTGCTTGAGCCCGGCGCCGGACCCGATGAAGTTCTCGACGAACTCGTTCGCCGGTTCCGCGAGGATCCGCTCCGGGGTGTCGTACTGCACGATGTGGGCACCCTCGGTGAAGATCACGATCCAGTCGCCGAGCTTCACGGCCTCGTCGAAGTCGTGGCTCACGATGACGATCGTCTTGTGCAGCTCCTCCTGGATGCGGAGGAGCTCGTCCTGCAGGCGCTGGCGGGTGATCGGGTCGACCGCGCCGAACGGCTCGTCCATGAGCAGGACGGGCGGGTCCGCGGCGAGCGCCCGGGCGACGCCGACGCGCTGCTGCTGGCCGCCGGAGAGCTCGCGGGGGAACCGGTCGCGGTAGGTGTCGGGGTCGAGCGAGACGAGGTCGAGGAGCTCGTCGACGCGGGCCGCGATCTTCTCCTTCGACCACCCGAGCATCTTCGGGACGATCGCGATGTTCGCCGCCACGGTCATGTGCGGGAAGAGTCCGCCGGCCTGGATCACGTAGCCCATGCGGCGACGGAGCTCGTCCGCGTCGATCCCCGTGACGTCGTCCTCGCCGACGACGATGCGTCCCTCGGTCGGTTCGATCAGGCGGTTGATCATCTTGAGCGTGGTCGTCTTGCCGCAGCCGGACGGGCCGACGAGCATGACGATCTTGCCGGCCGGGATCTCGAGCGTGATGCCGTCGACCGCGGGCTTCGTCTGACCGGGGTACCGCTTCGTGACCTCGTCGAGCAGGATGCGGCGGCCGGTGACGTCGCCGGCGGGAGCGGTGGTGGTGGCGGAGTCAGTGCTGGACACGGATACCTCTCGAGATGGTCAGACGGCCGAGGCCGAGGAGGAGCAGGTCGAGGACGAGGGCGAGCAGGACGACCCCCACCACCCCGACCGTCACGGAGAAGAGGGCGTTCGCACCGCCGAGGCGGGACAGCCCGGAGAAGATGAAACCGCCGAGCCCGGGGCCGAGCGCGTAGGCGGCGATCGCGGCGATGCCCATCACCATCTGCGCGGACACCCGCACACCGCTGAGGATGATCGGCCACGCCATCGGCAGCTCGACCTGGAGCAGGGTCCGGAACCGGCTCATGCCGATGCCCCGCGCCGACTCGACGACCGTCGGCGGGATCTCGGCGAGGCCGACGACGGCGTTGCGCAGGATCGGCAGCGTGGCGAAGAAGACGACCGTCACCACGGACGGCACGACGCCGAAGCCGAGCGGCACGATGAGCAGGCCGATGACCGCGAAGGACGGGAGCGTCAGGCCGATCGCCGAGACCCCGTTCGCGACGGAGGTGAGCCGTTCGCTGCGGTAGACGAGTGTGGCGAGGACCACGGCGATGAGCGTCGCGAGCACCGTGCACTGGACGACCAGTGAGAAGTGCTGCCACGACGCGAACCAGATCTGGTCCCACCGCTCCCCGATGTACTGGAACACGCGCAGAACGCTCCCCTCCGGTCGGCCGAACTGCCCACGGGTCGGGGCACAAGTGGGTTCGAACCTACGCAGGGGGCAGGGTCACCGCACAACCGGGGACGGGCGCCGGAGCGACTCCCTGCGGATCCGCGAAGCCGGAAACACCCGGTCAGGACAGGTGCAGCGCCCCGACCCTGGGAGAACGGTAACGATCCCGAGCAGTCGTCGGCTATGCGCCGAGGTCGCGGAGTCCCGACCGCTCGGCGACGTCGACGAGGTGCTCGCGCCAGAGGACCCACTCGTCCGGGGTCTTCTCGGCGAGGTTGCCGTCCCCGTCACCCGCGAGCCCGTCGAGCATCTCGCGCACGATGTCGGCGTGCCCCGCGTGCCGGGCCGTCTCGTACCCCATGTGCACGAGGATCCGGTGCAGGGTCACCCGCCGGCGGTCCTCCGGCCACCAGGGAACGACCCCGCGGGCGTCGAGGTCGAGCGCCTCGATCGTGGCGTCGGTGTGCGCGGCGCTGCGGTGGTGGAACGCGACGACGTCGTCCAGGGTCTCGTCGAGCGTGGCGTACATGTCGTCGCCGTCCTCGGACTCGAGCCAGGCGGGCGGGTCCGGCAGCGGGCGCCCGAAGACCTCGCCGAAGTACATGGCCTGCACGCCCGCGACGTGCTTCACGAGACCGAGCACGTTCGTCCCGGTCGGCGTGACCGGCCACCGTGCCTGCCGCTCGGCGAGCCCGTCGAGCTTGGCGACCAGTGCCGCGCGGTGCTTCTGCAGGTACCGGTGCAGCGTCCGCTTGAGGACCTCGGCGTCGATGCCGGTCGTCGACCCCTCGTCCGACAGCATCGAGCCGCCGCTCGAGGCGATGGTCGGTGCTGCCGGTGCGGGGTGGACCTCGGGGACCGGGTCGGCGCTCGTCATGCCCTCGATCGTGCCACCGAACGCTCGCGGACGCGCTCCGACTCCTGCACGGCGACCCGTTCGGCGGTGAGCAGGAGCCCGGCGACCTCGCCGGAGTTCCGCGCCGGGGCGTCGTTCCAGCTGGTCAGGTCGCGGACCCGTCCCATCCGGACGTCCGGCGCCGGGCACCAGAGGACCGGCTGTCCCTCGTCGACGGCGAGGGCGTGCCACACCAGGTCGAGGGCGCGCTGGACCTGCTGCGAGTGCACGGCGTGCGGGCCACCGGCAGCGGAGACCACGGACCCGACCAGGCACGCGGCGACGAGGGGGCGGCCCTGCACGTCCATCGCCGCGGCGCTGGAGGCCTTCCGCATCCGACCGTGCTCGTCGACGTACGCGAACCACGCGTGCTGGATCCACCCCCGTTCGATGACGCCGCGTGCCCCGGAGAGCAGCCGGGCGAGGTCGTCCAGCTCCTGCAACCGGGCCTCGACGCGACGGTCGCGCGCAGCGGAACGGTGTGCGGAGAACCGGTCGAGGAGCCCGCGGAAGCCGGTGCGGGTCGGGGTGGACGGGACGGGAGAGGCGTCGGTGGCGACGTCGTGCTGGACGCGGAACTCGAGGGTCATGACGGCCCCTCCGATCTTCACGTGCACGGATTGGTGCGGTCACGATAGCCCCGCGCGGACTCAGTCGTCCAGCACTTCTCCGATCACCCGGCGTGCGACCGCGCGGAACGCGCGGTCGTCGGACAGGTGGAGTGCCGAACCGATCGAGACGGCCCAGGCACGCGCCCGTTCCCAGGTGTCGCCGTCGGCCGCGACGCGCGCGCGGAAGGTGCGCCGCGCCTCCCGGTCGAGCGTGAGCCACGCGGTGGCGAGGTCGACGGCCGGGTCGCCCGCCGTCACGTCGCCGAAGTCGACGACCGCCGACAGGCGGGTCCCGCCGTCCGGCGCGGTGTCGACGAGCACGTTGAAGGGGTGCAGGTCGCCGTGCACCCAGACGGGAGGCCCGGCGTACGCGGGCAGCGCCGCCGCGGTCCGCCAGACTGCCGCGAGTTCACGGGCCCGGGGCACGTCCGCCGTCGCGAGTCGCGTCAGTACGCTGTCGCTGCGCGTGGCGAGCGGCACCGCGCGGACGGGGTTCACGGGAGCGTCCGGCGGCGCGGGGACGTGCAGCAGCTCGACGAACGCGGCGAGCGCCTCGGCCACCTGCACGCCGCCGGCGCGTTCGCCCGCCGGGGTGCCGGGCAGCCAGCGGACGACGCTCCACGACCACGGGTACCCGAGGGCCGGGCGTCCGGTGCGGACCGGATCGGGGACGGGCACGATCGCCGCCACCCGGTGCGCGATCTCCGGCAACCACCGCTGCTCGTGTTCGATGAGCGCCGCAGCGGCCGCCCGGCGGGGGAGCCGTACGGCGAGCAGCTCGCCGAGCCGGACCACGACGTTGTCCCAGCCGCTCGCCACGATCGCGAGCGGGAGGTCCGCGAGGTCCGGGTGCTGGTCGCGGAGCAGGGCGGCGACGAGCGGGACGTCGACGTCGACCTCGGCGGCGGGGGTGGCCATCGGGTCAGGGTAGCCGGGGGCGCGCACACCCGTGAACTGGGGAGAGCCGGGCGGGATGGGCGCTCGGTAGCCTCGAGGGACCAGCGACGTGGGTGTCCATGGGGGGACCCGCGTCGCGTGGCGGTCGGGTCAGGCGTCGTCGGGCAGCGGGGCGATGAGCGCGACGAGCCGGGGGATCTCGGGGCGCACCCGGTCGGAGACGATCGCCGCGAGCAGGACCGTCCGGAGCTCACGGAGCCGGACGTACAGGTCCGCACGGTCGGCGAGGACGTCCGAGACGGTCTGCACCCCCGTGTACGCGGGGATGACGACGCGGCCGACGAGTTCCGGGTCCCACGCGGGGTCGACCTCGCCGGCGTCGATGCCCTGTCGGACGAGGTCGGTCACCACGGCGATCCAGTCGGCGTACGGGTCCTGCCGGGCCACGTCCGCCGTCGCGGCCTCGGTGGACAGACGGATGCCGGCGCTCACGACGGTCTCGTGGATCATCTGCGACGCGAGGCCCTGGGACATCCACATGAGCACCTCGAGCGGGGTCGTCCCGCGGGCGGCCGCCGCCTCGCCGTACCGCCGGGAGACCTCGTGCTGCCGGGCGATCACCGCGCCGGCGAGGTCGGCCTTCGACGTGAAGTGGAAGTACAGCGCACCCTTGGTGAGGCCGGCCCGCTCGGCGACGGCGTCCATCGAGGTGCCGAGGTACCCGCGCTCGTCGAACTCGCCCGCCGCCGCGTCGAGGATCGCGGCACGGGTGGCGACCGCCCGCTGCTGCCGCGTGCCACCGTCCTGCGCCATGATCCTGCAAGCGTACCGATGCGGCCGTCCCAGGCGGTGTCCGGGTGACGTCCGGGAACCTCCCCGGTCGGCTGTCGTACGGTTCCCGGCATGGACGGATGGCGGAACCCGGTGCGCTGGGCACGGACGGGTCGGTGGCTGCTGCTGCCGATCGCCGTGCTCGACTGGGTCGCGCTGGCGCCGCAGACCGTCGTCGTGCTGGCGTTCGCGATCGCCGTGGTCGGGCTGGCCGGCATCGCCGCGGCGCTCGTCGCCCGGATGCTCCGAGGGTCGCGCGGCGCGATGGCGGCACTCGGGGTGGTGCTCCTGCTCGGCGGGCTCGTCGTGTTCGGCCTCGATCCGTTCCCGGCGTCGATCCCGTTCATCAACGGGTGGTGGCCGGAGTCGATCACGCAGCCGCAGATCGTGGGGAGCGCCTACTGGCAGCTCGCCGGCCTCGGGATCGAGCTCGCCGGGTTCGGGATGCTCGCGACGCTGCTGGTCGTGTCCCTGACCGCGAAGCCCGCGCAGCGCTGACGACCGCGGGCGCGGGCTGCCCGTCGCGCTCAGTCGCGCGTGAGGACGAGGAGCGTGCCGGCCGTGGCGACGCCCCGGACCCGGTCGACCAGGCTCGCGGTGTCGTCAGCGCCTCGCACCCATCCGATCAGCGTGTCGAGGTCACCGACCGCGGCCAGCAGTCCGTCGGTGCACAGCACGACACGGTCTCCCGACACGAGGTCGAGCGCACCGGGGGTCCGCGGCGTCCCGTCCGGTTGCAGGCCGATCGGCAGGTCGTGCGACCGGAGCACCGCGGCACCGCCGTCCGCGCGCACCACGGCCGCGAGGCCGTGCCCCGCGTCCCCGTACACGACGTGACCCGACGCGGGGTCGAGCCGCAGGTGGAAGAGCGACCCGACGGTGTCCGCAGCCGACAGGTCGGCGGCGACCTGCGCCTCCAGGCCGACGATCGCGGTCTCCATGTCGACGTCGGTCCGCGCGATCACGGCTGCCCGGACCGCTGCTGCCAGCAGTGCCGAGGCGCGACCGGCTGCCGGGACGGCTCCGACGGTGCAGTGCAGGCGGCCGTCGGCGGCGACCCGCCAGTCCGCGACGTCGCCGGAGTCCTCGCGGGGGAGCGTCAGCACCTCCAGCGAGTACCCCGGGACCTCGACGGGTCCGGGGACCAGGCCCTCCACGACCCGCCGGACCCGGTCGCGCTCGATCGTGTGCCCGAGCTCCCGCTCCGCCCAGCGCGCGAGGTCGCGGAGCAGGTCGATGTCCTCGGCCGTCAGCGTGCGCGGCGTCGCGTCCATGATGCAGAGCGTGCCGACGCGCGTGCCGTCGAGCATCGACAGCGGCGCGCCCGCGTAGAACCGGATGCCCTGCTCGGTGACCGCGGCGAGGTGGGCGAACCGCGGGTCGAGCGTCGCGTCCGGCACCACCATCGGCTCGTCGGTCAGGACCGTCGTCGAGCAGAACACCTGCTCCGCCGGAGCGCTGCCGCCCTGACGCCAGCCCTGCGTGGACTGCGCCGTGACGAGCCCGTCGTGCACGAGGTTGAGGAAGGACAGCGGGACCCCGAAGGCCTCCTGCGTCATGCGGGTGATGCGGTCGAAGCGCTCCTCGGGGCCGCTGCCGAGGACGCCGAGCGCCTCGACCACGGCCGACCGGTGCGCTGCGGCGTCGAGGTGGGTCACCCGTCCTGTCTACCCGCACCCTCGCCCAGGAACCAGTCCCGCGGGTGGGGGTCGGCGGTCAGTTCGCGTCGCTCGGACACCGGCGCCGCCCACGCGGCCGCGTTCGACAGCACCCGCTGGATGTCCGGGTGGTGGTACACCGGGTACTCCTGGTCACCGGGGGAGAAGTAGAAGACCTTCCCGAGGCCCCGGCGGTACGCGACGCCCGAGCGGAAGACCTCGCCGCCGGCGAACGTCGACAGGAAGACCTCTTCGTCGGGGCGCGGGATGTCGAAGTACTCGCCGTACATCTCCTGGCGGTCGATGACGATCGGGTGCGGGACGCCCGCGGCGATCGGGTGCTCGGGCGCCACGGTCCAGACGAGCTCGCGCTCCCCGTCGTTGCGCCACTTCAGGGAGCAGGTCGTGCCCATCAGGCGCTTGAACGGCTTCGAGTAGTGCCCGGAGTGCAGCACCACGAGGCCCATGCCCGCGTGCACGGCATCGACCACGAGGTCGACGACGGCGTCGCTGACCTCGTCGTGGGCGGCGTGGCCCCACCAGAACAGGACGTCGGTGGTGGCCAGGCGCTCGGCGGTGATGCCGTGGTCGGGCTCCTGCAGGGTGGCCGTGCTCACGGTCGCGTCGGGGTGGTGCTCGCGGAGCGCGGCGGCGATCACGGTGTGCATGCCGTCGGGGTAGTGCCCGACGACGGTCTCGTCACCCCGGCTCTCGTGCACGTTCTCGTTCCAGACGACGATGTTCAGGGGACGGGATTCGGTCGGCGTCGACATGGCTCCCACGCTAGTCCGCCTGGTCGTCGAATCGATACGACCACCGGAGTGTCGGGGCTTTCCCGGGAGGCGTCCGCGACGATGTCCGCATGACTCCCCGCTCCCTGTTCCGCGCCGCCGCGGTCGCCGAACTCGTGACCTGGACCATGCTCATCGCCGGGATGGTGCTCAAGTACGGCCTCGGTGCCGGCGACTGGGGCGTCCGGATCGGGGGCGGGGTGCACGGGTTCGTGTTCCTGGCGTACCTCGTCGTGACGACCGTCGTCGCGGTGAACCAGCGGTGGTCTGCCGGAGCGCTCGTGCTCGGGTGGGCGAGTGCCGTCGTGCCGTACGCGACGGTGCCGTTCGAGGTCGCCGTGGCCCGGCGCGGGATGCTCGAGGGTCCGTGGCGCCGTGGTGCCGAGGGGCGCGTCGGCTTCTGGGACCGCCTGCTGTTCTTCGTGGTGCGGCACCCGGCGGTGTCGATCCTCATCGGCGTCGTGGCCGTCGCCCTGGTGTTCGTGGCGCTGCTGGCCGCCGGCCCGCCCGTCCCGTCCCGCGGCTGACGCGCTGCCTTCGTGAGCAGGAACGGTCGGGTTCGTGATGCGGACCCGACCGTTCCTGCTCACGAAGCGCGGCCCGGGTCGCGACCACACGACGGACGGGAGGCGCGGTGCCAGCCGGCACCGCGCCTCCTGTTCGTGCGTCCCGCGTCTACAGCGCGGCGAGGATCCCGTTCAACGTGGCGGACGGGCGCATCACGGCGCTCGTCTTGGCGTCGTCCGGACGGTAGTACCCGCCGATGTCCGCCGGGTGCCCCTGCACGCTGTTCAGCTCCTCGACGATCGTCGACTCCTGCTCGTCGAGCGTCGCCGCGATCTCGGCGAACGCCGAGGCGAGCTGGGCGTCGGTCGTCTGCGCCGCGAGCTCCTGGGCCCAGTACTTCGCCAGGTAGAAGTGGCTGCCGCGGTTGTCGATCGACCCGAGCTTGCGCCCAGGCGACTTGTCCTCGTCGAGGAACGTGCCGGTCGCACGGTCGAGCGTCTCGCCGAGGATCTTCGCCCGCTCGTTGCCCGTCACACCGGCGAGGTGCTCGAGGCTGACCGCGAGGGCGAGGAACTCGCCGAGGCTGTCCCAGCGCAGGTAGTTCTGCTCGACGAGCTGCTGCACGTGCTTCGGCGCCGAACCACCGGCACCGGTCTCGAACAGGCCGCCGCCGCCGAGGAGCGGGACGACGGAGAGCATCTTCGCCGAGGTGCCGAGCTCCATGATCGGGAACAGGTCGGTGAGGTAGTCGCGGAGGACGTTGCCCGTGACGGAGATGGTGTCCTCGCCGCGGCGGATGCGCTCGAGCGAGAAGCGCATCGCGTCCTCGGGGGAGAGGATCTCGATCTGCAGCCCGTCGGTGTCCTGCTCGGCGAGGTACGTCCGCACCAGGCCGATGAGGTTCGCGTCGTGCGCACGGGTCTCGTCGAGCCAGAACACCGCGGGGGAACCGGTCGCACGGGCACGCGTCACGGCGAGCTTCACCCAGTCGCGGATCGCGACGTCCTTTGTCTGGCAGGCGCGCCAGATGTCGCCGGCCTCGACCTCGTGCTCGATGACCGTCTCGCCGCCGCTCGTGACCACGCGCACGCGGCCGGCTGCCGGGACCTCGAAGGTCTTGTCGTGCGAGCCGTACTCCTCGGCCTTCTGCGCCATCAGGCCGACGTTCGGCACCGAGCCCATGGTCGCCGGGTCGAACGCACCGTTGGCACGGCAGTCCTCGATCGTGGCCTGGTAGATGCCGGCGTAGCTCGAGTCCGGGATGACCGCGAGGGTGTCGTGCTCCTCGCCGTCCGGACCCCACATGTGGCCGGAGGTGCGGATCATCGCGGGCATGGAGGCGTCAACGATGACGTCGCTCGGGACGTGCAGGTTCGTGATGCCCTTGTCGGAGTCGACCATCGCGAGCTCGGGGCCCGCGTCGATGCCGTCCGCGAACGCCTGCTTGATCTCCGCACCGTTCGGCACGGCGTCGAGCCCGGCGAGGATCGAGCCGAGGCCGTCGTTCGGGTTGAGCCCGGCGGCGGCGAGGTCGGCGCCGAAGCGCTCGAAGACGCTCGGGAAGAACGCCCGGATGACGTGGCCGAAGATGATCGGGTCGGAGACCTTCATCATCGTGGCCTTGAGGTGCACCGAGAACAGGATGCCCTGCTCCTGCGCCGCGCGGATCTGGTCCTGCAGGAAGGCCTCGAGCGCGCGGACGTGCAGCACGGTGCCGTCGACGACCTCGCCCGCGAGGACGGGGATCGACTGCTTGAGGACCGTGGTCTCGCCGTCGGTACCGACGAACTCGATCGTCAGGACGTCGTCGGCGGGGGCGATCCAGGACTGCTCGTTCGAGCGGAAGTCGTCCGTGCCCATCGTCACGACGTTCGTCTTCGAGTCGTGGCTCCAGGCGCCCATGCGGTGCGGGTGCTTGCGGGCGTAGTTCTTGACGGAGAGCGGCGCGCGGCGGTCGGAGTTGCCCTCGCGCAGGACCGGGTTCACGGCGCTGCCCTTGGTGCGGTCGTAGCGGGCGCGGGCGTCGCGCTCGTCGTCGGTCGTCGGCTCGTCGGGGTAGTCCGGCAGGTCGTAGCCCTGCGCCTGGAGCTCCTTGATCGCGGCCTTGAGCTGCGGGATCGACGCCGAGATGTTCGGCAGCTTGATGATGTTCGCCTCGGGGGTCTTCGCGAGGTCCCCGAGCTCGGCGAGGGCGTCGTCCAGGCGCTGCTCGGCGGTGAGCCGCTCCGGGAACTGGGCGATGATCCGGCCCGAGAGCGAGATGTCGCGGGTCTCGACGTCGACACCTGCGGTGCCGGCGAAGGCCTGGATGACCGGGAGGAAGGAGTGGGTGGCGAGGAACGGCGCCTCGTCCGTGAGGGTGTAGATGATCTTGGCCATGCTGGCGGGTACTCCCTTGTTCGACCGTCGGTACGTCCACGCTACTCGCGCAACGGGATGTCTCGACGTCAAGATACATGGTGCCGCCTGCGTGGAGCACATACTCGGATGGCTTCCTGGAGGCGCACTGTCGACTCATAGGAACGTCGCGTGGAGTGGTCTTCCGCACCACACGACCGCAGGAGGCGCGCATGTCGACGACACGGCAGACACCGGAGGACTTCGGGTGGTCCGCGGAGGACCTCCGTTCGGCGTACGCCGTGGACGGCAGCGGGCCCTACCGGTACGCGCCGGACGGGTCCGGGCCGTTCTCGTACGACGAGGACGGCTCCGGGCCGTGGCTGGTCGGCCCGATGCCGCGTCGAGGGCTCGCCCGCTTCGCGCCGCGGGACCGTGGGTCGGGCTCGCGGCTGCGGCGGATCGGGACCGCCGTGACCGCGGGCACGCTCGCGCTCGTCCTGGCCGCCGGCAGTGTCGCGGTCGTCGCCCACGTCGTTCCTCCACACCACGCGGTCAACGCCTCGGCGGTCCACAGCGCGGAGCCGGACCGGGACTGATCGCCCGGAACGGTGCCACGCTGGGGGAGTGAACGAACTCCTCGTCATCGGTGTGGTCGCCCTGGTCGCCATCGCGGGCGCCGCCGTGCTCGGCCCGCGCATCGGGGTCGCCGCGCCGCTCGTCCTCGTCGCGGTGGGGGTCGCCGCGAGCCTCGTGCCGTGGATCCCGCACGCCCGGATCGAACCGGAGTGGATCCTCGCGGGGGTGCTGCCGCCGTTGCTGTACTCGGCGGCGGTGTCGATGCCGTCGATGAACTTCCGGCGGGAGTTCGGCGCGATCAGCGGCCTGTCGGTCCTGCTCGTCGTCGCGTCGAGCCTGGTGCTCGGGCTCTTCTTCGCGTGGGTCGTCCCGGGCCTGGGCTTCTGGTGGGGCATCGCGCTCGGGGCGATCGTCAGCCCCACCGACGCCGTCGCGACCTCGATCGTCAAGCAGACCTCGGTGTCACGGCGGGCGATCTCGATCCTCGACGGCGAGTCGCTGCTCAACGACGCGACCGCGCTCGTGCTGCTCCGCACCGCGATCTTCGCCGCGGGCGCGTCGTTCTCGTTCTGGGGCGCACTCGGGGACTTCGCCCGGGCGGTCGCGATCGCCGTCGTCATCGGCTGGTTCGTCGGCTGGCTCAACGTCTGGGTGCGGTCCCGGGTGCCGAACGCCGCGGTGAACACTGCACTCTCCTTCGCGGTGCCGTTCGTCGCCGCGATCCCGACCGAGCACTTCGAGGGGTCCGGCCTGGTCGCGGCCGTCGTCGCGGGGCTGTTCACGGGCATCGTCGGCCCGCGCAGGCTCCCCCCGGGGCACCGGCTGTCGGACGCCCAGAACTGGCAGACGATCGAGCTCGTGCTCGAGGGTGCCGTGTTCCTGACGATGGGGCTGCAGCTCGCGTCGATCCTCGGCGACGTGCAGGACCAGCACGCCGGGATCGGGCCGGCGCTCCTCATCGCCATCGGCGCCCTCGTGCTCACCGTCCTCGTCCGGGCCGCCTACGTCGTGCCGCTGCTGCTCGCCCTGTCCGCCAGCGCCAAGCGGGGCGAACGGATGCAGACCCGCTTCGCGGAGATGCACGCGCAGGACCGCGACGCCATGAGCGAGGTGATCCGCGAACACCGACCGGGCAACCGGGCGCCGTCCGAACGGGAACTCGACCGGTTCGCGGTGCGGGTCCGACGCACCCTCGCGGACATCGCGTACTACACGAAGGCACCGCTCGGCTGGCGGGAGGGCACCGCGGTGGTCTGGGCGGGGATGCGCGGCGCGGTGACCGTCGCGGCGGCCCAGACCCTCCCCGACGGCACGCCCCAGCGGTCACTGCTCGTCTTCGTCGCGTTCGCCGTGGCCCTGCTGTCGCTCGTGGTCCAGGGCGGGACGATCGGGCCGCTCCTGCGTCGCATCGCCGCGCCGACGACGGACACCGCCGCGCAGGACACCGAGGAACGCAAGCGGCTCCTCGAGCTCATGCGGGCAGCGGCGGAGCAGGTCCCCGGGACGAGCGAGGCCGGACCCCGCGCGCGGGAAGAGCTCGAGGCCGCCGACCCCGCCGAACTCCGGGCGTGGATGGGGCGCGAGAAGGCCCGGCGCCTTGCGGTGCTCGAAGCGCAGCGCGCCGCGATCCTCGACGCCCGCGACGACGGCAGCTTCGACGCCGAGGTGCTCGAGTCGATGCTGCAGAACCTCGACGCCGAGCAGATCGCCCTCGAACTCAGGGGCGCTCCCGCACGGTGACGGTCACTCGCCGATGCGCACCCGGAAGACCCGGACGCCGGCGGTCTTCAAGGCCGCGAGCCCCACGCGCATCCGGAAGTTCCGGAACGGCCGCTCGAACCCGGACGGTGCCGACGCCGCGCCGATCTGGTGGAGCACCTCGGACGTCAGCGTCCGCTCGACCTTCGGCGCGAGCCGGGTCAGCCCCGAGACCGTCACGACGATCCGGACCGCGTGCGGCGCGAGCAGCGGGTCGATCATCTCGGCGGCCTCGTGCGCACGGTGGAACGCCGGGTCGTCACCAGGCCGACGGATCGCGATGACCGCGAGTTCGGCGTCCCAGGTCTCCTCGGGATCGGGCAGGTCGTCCACCCCGACCACGCGCATCCGGGCCGCGTCGACCCCGGCCCGGACGGCAGCGGTCCGGAGCACCGGCAGGAGCTCCTGCGTCCCGGCGAGCACGACGTGCGCCGACGCCAGGTCGACCGGTTCGTGCCGCTCGCGCGGTGTTCGGGCCATGTGGAGGGTCCTTTCCGCTCGCTCACTGCGGACACTACTGATCGGGCGGCCTCCGGGGCCGGGGCGGGCTGTGGGATCAGCAGCCTCCCAGCACTTCGGTAACGATGAGATCACGAAAGGACCTGTACAAAGCGACAGAGTCGTGCAGAATGGTGGGCGGCCATGACGACTGCACGCGAACTCGACCAGCACCCGGACACCCCGGTGGTGCACCTGTCCCGTCGCGCCGCCCTCGAGGCCGAGCGCGCCGCAGCCCGCAAGCCGGCCCGCCGTGAGCGGACGCCGAAGCCCGAGCGCGCACCGAAGGCCGAACGCACGCCCGCGCCGCCTCGCGCGCCGAAGCCCGAACGCACGCCCGCGCCGAAGCCCGAGCGCACCGGCCGCCGAGCGGCCGCCGCGCGTGCGACGACCGAGCACGTCGACGCCCGCATCCAGCGCGTCGTCCGTCGCCCCGCACCCAGCGTGACCGCCGTCGCCCGGGCGACCCGCGCCTCCAGGTCCCGCCGCGCCAGCCGCGTGACGCTCACGAGCGCCCTCGCCGCCCTCGCGATGTTCGCCGCGTCCGCGATGCCCGCGCACGCCAGCGCCGGCACCTCGATGGCGACCGCGACCCTCGCACCCTCCGTCCGCACGCAGGACTACGCCGTGACGCAGGCGATCTCCGCCTCCGCCCTCGACCGCGACGGCTTCACGGTCGGCGGCGGTTCGGCCGGGGCCCCGGGCACGTCGGTGTCCTACGGCGGCGAGGTCCGGTCGCCGTTCCCCGGGCCGGTACGGATGAGCTCGGGCTTCGGCTACCGCTCGGCTCCGTGCGGCGCCTGCTCGTCGCTCCACCAGGGCCTCGACTTCAACCCGGGCATGGGCGCGCCGATCGGTGCCGTGGCCGCGGGGACCGTCCGGGTCTCCGGCACGTACTTCTCGTACGGCACCGCGGTGATCATCGACCACGTGATCGACGGGCGCGAGGTCTCGACGCTCTACGGCCACATGATCCCCGGCTCCTCGCCACTGAAGGTCGGCGACACCGTCGAGGCCGGGCAGTTCATCGGCAAGGTCGGCTCCTCCGGGGTCTCGACCGGGGCGCACCTCCACCTCGAGGTCCTGATGGACGGCGAGACCCCGATCGACCCGGAAGCCTGGCTCGAAGCGCGCATCGGGCGTTCCCTCACCGCCTGATCAGGTTCCCTGTGCATGCTCACAGGCATGGACGATTGTCACAGACCGCCCGCCCGTCGCCGATCTGAGCCGGCAACCCGCTGATGGGACCCGACACCTGGATCGCCTTCGGGCTCGTGGTCCTCTTCGTGCTCGTCGGTGGCGTGTTCGCCGCAGCCGAGATCGCCCTCGTCTCCCTCCGTGAGTCGCAGCTGCAGCAGCTCGAGCGCCGCGGGTCCCGGGGGATGCGGGTCGCCGAGCTCGGCCGCGATCCGAACCGCTTCCTCTCCGCCGTGCAGATCGGCGTGACCGTCGCCGGGTTCTTCTCGGCCGCGTACGGCGCATCGTCGATCGCTCCGGACGTCGCGCCGCTGTTCACGGGCCTCGGGCTCGAGCAGGGTGCTGCCGAGACGGTGGCACTGGTGCTGATGACCCTCGTGATCGCCTACCTGTCGCTGGTCTTCGGCGAGCTCGTGCCGAAGCGGCTCGCCCTGCAGCGCGCCGAGGGCTTCTCGATGGCCGTGGCCCCGACGCTCGACCGGTTCGCCACGCTCATGCGCCCGGTGATCTGGCTGCTCTCGAAGTCGACCGACACCGTCGTGCGGCTGCTCGGCGGTGACCCGAACGCCCGGAGCGAGTCGATGAGCACCGAGGAGCTCCGCGGTCTCGTCGAGGACCACGACGCCATCGACGCCCAGGGACGCCGGATCGCCCGGAGTGCCCTCGACGCGGGCGACCGGATCCTCCGCGAGTCGATGCGGCCCTGGTACGACGTGTCCACGATCGACGCGGGCACCTCGATCGCCGCGGCCACCGACCACGCCATCGACCTCGGGCACACCCGGTACCTCGTCACCGACGGCACGCGGGACCACGTCGACGGGTTCGTCCACCTGCGGGACCTGCTGCGCCCGGAGGACCCCACCGCACCGGTGTCGACCCTCGTGCGTCCGGTGCTCGCGCTGCCCGAGACGAAGTCGCTGTCGAGTGCGATCGCGGACATGCGCACCGAGGGACACCAGATCGCCCTGGTCGTCGACGAGTACGGCGGCAGCGCGGGCATGGTGACGCTCGAGGCGCTGCTCGAAGACCTCGTCGGACGCATCCGCGATGAGTACGACGAGCCCGCGGCCGAGCACGACGGCGTCGACGGGGCGACCGTGCTCGAGGACCTCGTGGCCGACGGCGGCCCGGCCCTCCCCGACGGCGACTACGAGACGGTGGGTGGCCTGGTGCAGGTGGCGCTGGACCGCGTGCCCGAGGTCGGGGACGTCGTCGAGGTCGGCGGCCACCGGCTCGAGGTGACCGCCATGGACGGTCACCGCGTGGCGCGCGTCCGCATCACGGCCGACGCAACCGCCTGACGCGGGCGCGCCCCGCTCGGCGGCAACGCGGAGCGTTGCGCGGGGCGCGCCGACCGAGCCTGCGAGGGAGGACGGTGCGGACCCGCCCCGCGCCTCCCGTCCGTCCCGTCCCGGGTACGGGCAGGGCCTGCCGCGGTACCAGCCACGGGACGTACGCTCGTCGCATGGGTATCGACGTGCGCAACGAGATCCGCGACTTCCTGTCCTCGAGGCGGGCGCGGCTCACTCCCGAGCAGGTCGGCATGCCGTCGTTCGGCGGCGGTGTCCGACGGGTGCCGGGACTGCGTCGGCACGAGGTCGCCATGCTCGCCGGCGTCAGCGTGGACTACTACACGCGGCTCGAGCGGGGCTCGCTCAAGGGCGTCTCGGACAGCGTGCTCGAGGGGCTCGCCGGTGCGCTGCAGCTCGACGAGGACGAGCGCGTGCACCTGTGGGACCTCGCCCGCCTGGCGAACGCCGGCGTGAAGGTCATGCACCGCAACGTCCCGACCCGCGTGCGCCCCGGTGTGCAGCGGCTGCTCGACTCGATCACGGGAGCGCCCGCCTGGGTGCGGAACGAGCGCGGTGACGTGGTCGCGACGAACGAGCTCGGTCGCGCGCTGTACGCGCCGATGTTCGCGGGCCCCGGTCGCCCGGTGAACACCGCGCGCTTCACGTTCCTCGACCCCGCGGCGAAGGAGTTCTTCGCGGACTGGGCGCAGACCGCTCGGGACGCGGTGGCGATCCTCCGTGCGGCCGCGGTCTCGAACCCGTGCGAGCCCGGACTCGTGACCCTCGTCGGCGAGCTGTCGACCCGGAGCGAGGAGTTCCGCACGTGGTGGGCCGCCCACGACGTCCGGATGCACCGCACCGGCAAGAAGCGGCTCGTGCACCCCATCGTCGGCGAGCTCCGGCTCGACTACGAGGCGCTGGAACTCGTCGCGGACCCGGGCCTGGTGATGTTCTCGTACTCGGCCGAACCCGGCAGCGAGTCCGAGCGGTCCCTGGCGCTCCTCGGGTCGTGGGCTGCGACCGAGCGTGCCGAGCACTACGCGGCGCTGCGCGAGTCGGAGACCGAGTCGGTCGACTGACCCCGCGCGTCGACGGTCAGGCGGTCGGGATCGCGGGACCTGTCTCGTCCGGGCCGGCACCGTGGTCGTCGATGCCGTCGACGGCGGCGTCGTACCGCAGCCGCTCGATGCGAAGCTGCCGCTCCGTCGCGGACAGCCGCAGCACGCGGATCGCGGCGAACACGAGCACGATGAGCGCGACCGTCAGCACGGCGAGCGCCACGACGAACGCGATGTACAGGACACTGACGACGGCGAATCCCCCGGAGACCATGGCCCGACCGTAACAGGCCCGGTCCGTAGGCTGGGGCCGTGACGAGGACGACGGACGGTTCAGCGGGGGACGCCGACTCCGCCCGCATCGGTCAGGACCACCGGAAGTACCGTCGGCCGGAGCCGTCCTTCGCCCGGGCGATCGCGAAGGCCCTCGGTGACGCCCGGACGGTCCTCGACGTGGGCGCCGGCGCTGGGTCCTACGAGCCCACCGACCGTGAGGTGACCGCGGTCGACGCCACCGCCGGGGACCTGCCGTTCGCCGACGACACGTTCGACGCCGCGATGACGACCTTCTCCGTGGACGAGTGGGGCGACCTCGAGCGTGGGCTGGCCGAGCTGCGCCGGGTGACCCGGGGTCCGATCGTGATCCTGACGTGCGACCCCGACCGTGTCGAGGACTTCTGGCTCGCCGAGTACGCCCCCGAGGTCATGGCGACCGAGGCCCGGCGGTACCCCGCGCTCGCCCGGATCGCGGCGGCCCTCGCCGACGACGCGGTCACGACAACGCGCCTGCCGATCCCGTTCACGTGCGTCGACGGGTTCTCCGAGGCGTACTACGCGCGGCCGGAACGCCTCCTCGACCCGGGCGCACGACGGGCGGACTCGGCGTGGAGCTCCGTCGACGAGATGACCGCACGGCGATCCATCGCCGCGCTCCGCACGGCCCTCGAGTCCGGCGAGTGGGACCGAGCCCACGGCGCGCTCCGCACGCAGCCGACGTTCGAGGGCTCGCTCGTCCTCCTCACCGCGCAGCCGCGCCCGGCTTGACACGTCGACGTAGGCTGGTCGGGTGAGCTTCCAGGAGGTGGTCGGCGCCCGTTTCGCCGACATCAGGGCGTGATGCCCCCGGTCGCACCGTTCGGTGCGGCCGCCGTCATCGAGCCCTGAACCCTCCGCCCGGTGCGGCATGCGTCCGCGTGCCCCGGGCCCGTCCGAGAGCGAACCACCATGCTGCCCATCAGCGAGAAGACCATCCGCACGTCCTTCGTCAACGCCTCCCGCAAGGAGACCGGCGACCTCACGCTGCCCGCCGACCTCGAGACCGTCGACTGGGACGCGCTCGACTACCTCGGCTGGCGCGACCCGAAGCTCGCCCGGCGCGCGTACGCCGTCGTGCCGACCCTCGAGGGCGACCTCGTCGGCATCCTGTTCCGGCAGGCCGAGGCCTCGCCCCGTGCCCGGGCGCAGTGCTCGTGGTGCCAGGACGTGAAGCTCCCGAACGACGTCGTGTTCTACAGCGCGAAGCGGTCCGGCACGGCGGGTCGCAACGGCAACACCGTCGGCACGCTCGTCTGCCAGGACTTCCAGTGCTCGCGCAACGTCCGGCGGACGCCGCCGCTCGCGTACGAGGGCTACGACGTCGAGGCCGCACGACTGCAGCGGATCGAGGACCTGCAGCTGCGCGCGGCGTCCTTCGCCGCGGAGGTCTAGTCGCGACTGCGCACGCGGACGACGAGTGCGCGGCGTGCAGCGCGCGCAGACGTCGTCGAGGTGCGCACCTGCGGTTCGGGAGGCGCGGTGCGGGCCCGACCCGCGCCTCCCGTCTCGCAGCGGCGACCGTTCCGGGACCGTCGGCCACGTCGCGCCGGTAACCACGGCGTAACCCCCGTGAAACGGGCTTTCCCTAGCGTGGCGGCATGGACATCGGCGATCTCGACGACGCGACCGTCTCCGACGCGGTCGCCACGGCCACCGGGTGGGCGGCCGTTCCGGCCTGGGCCGACGGACTCGCCGCCGGACGGCCGTACGGCTCCGTCGCCGCGCTCCTGGCGCGTGCCGCCGCCGAGGCCCGGGGGTGGGGCGCCGCCGAGCTCGACGCCGCCCTCGCGCAGCACCCGCGGATCGGTGAGCGGGGCAGTGATGCCTCGTCGACCCGGGAGCAGTCGGCCATGCGCACCGCGGACGACGACGTCGCCCGGGCGATCGCCGCGGGGAACGCCGACTACGAGCGGCGGTTCGGCCGGGTGTTCCTCGTGCGCGCCGCCGGCCGGTCGCCCGAGGAGCTCCTCGCCGAACTCCGACGGCGGCTCGGCAACGATCCCGACGTCGAGGTCGCCGAGGCCGCCGGTGCCCTCGCGGACATCGCACTGCACCGCATCCGCGCGACCTTCGCCGTCGCCCAGCTGACCACGCACGTCCTCGACGCGACCCGGGGCACACCCGCCGCGGGGGTCGGCCTCGTGCTGAGCACCGTCGACGGCGACGTCCTCGCGACCGGCACGACCGACGCCGACGGACGAGCTGCCCTCGGGCCGGACGTCCTGCCGCGAGGCGACCTCCAGCTGCGCTTCGACACCGGCGCGTACCACCGCGCCGCCGGCGTACCGACGTTCCACCCGTTCGTCGTCGTCGCCTTCACCGTCGGCGGGACCGAGCACCTCCACGTGCCACTCCTGCTCAGCCCGTTCGCCTACAGCACCTACCGCGGGAGCTGATCCCATGCCGCGCGGGGCATGTGTCCCGCCCGCAGCGCACGAGCGGGCGAAATGTGCGCGGCTCCCATGGCGAACGGCGCATGTTCCGCCCGCTCGCCGGGCCGGGATGACGGGCGTGGGTCGCGTCCGTCACCGGACCGACGCCCGGGACGCACGCCGAGACGGCCTGGAGGCGCGGTGCCAGCCGGCACTGCGCCTCCAGGCCGTCATCCGGTCGCGTCTACCGACCGATGGTCGACATGTCGGGGTAGCGGTCACCCGTCGGCACCGGCAGCGCCGAGAGGCGCGCGATCTGGTCCGCGGTCAGGGTGAGGTCGGCTGCGCCGACGTTCTCCTCGAGTCGCGAGACCCGCTTCGTGCCGGGGATCGGCACGACGTCGTCGCCCTGCGCGAGCAGCCACGCCAGCGCCACCTGGGCCGGGGTCCCGCCGGCCTCGGTCGCGATCTCCTTGACGGCGTCGACGATGCGCATGTTCTCGGCGAAGGCCTCCTCCTGGAAGCGCGGGTTCGCCAGGCGGAAGTCGTCGGCGTCCAGGTCGGACGGCTTCGTGATCGCTCCCGTCAGGAACCCGCGGCCGAGCGGCGAGTACGGCACGAGGCCGATGCCGAGCTCGCGGAGGGTGTCGAGCACGTCGCCCTCGGGGTCCCGGGTCCACAGCGAGTACTCGCTCTGGAGGGCCGTGATCGGGTGGACGGCGTGGGCCTTCCGGATCGTCGCGGCGCTCGCCTCGGAGAGCCCGATGTGGCGGATCTTGCCCTCCTGCACGAAGCCGGCGAGCTGCCCGATGACGTCCTCGATCGGGACGGCCGGGTCGACGCGGTGCTGGTAGTACAGGTCGATGTGGTCGGTGCCGAGGCGGCGGAGCGAGCCCTCGAGCGCCTCGCGCACGGACTCCGGTGCGGAGCTGATGCCACGGCCCGTGGCGGGCGTCTCCTCGCCGGCGGTGTGCGTGATGAGGCCGAACTTCGTCGCGATGACGACGTCGTCGCGGCGGTCTCCGAGGGCCCGGCGGAGCAGGTCCTCGTTCGTGTAGGGGCCGTACGCCTCGGCGGTGTCGAACAGGGTGACGCCGAGGTCGATCGCGCGGTGGATGGTGCGGATCGACTCGTCGTCGTCGGTGCCGGCGCCCGTGTAGAAGGCGCTCATGCCCATGGTGCCGAGGCCGACGGGGCCGACCTCGAGGTCTGCGAGCTTGCGTGTCTGCATGGGTGCAGGTCTACTCCGGGTCCCTCGGTTGGAGGGAGGCACTGACCGGACCCGTCAGCCGGGAATGCCGGTTCGTGCGGTTCCTCCAAGGTTCCGCGCGTTCGTGGCCCGACCCTGGTGTGATCGTGGCGTGAACCTGTACTTCCGGCTGTTCCTGCTCCAGTTGCGCGTCCGGCTTCGCCCCGCGATCGGCGGACGGCGACCGACGCTCTGGGACGAGGTCCGCACGCCGTTCCGGGTGACCCTGACCGACCTCGACCCGCTGCGGCACGTGAACAACGGGAAGTACCTGTCGATGCTCGACCTCGGGCGCCTCGACCTCATGCTGCGCTCGGGGTTCTGGGGTGCGATCGCCGAGCGCGGCTGGTACCCGGTCGTGTCGGCGCAGACGATCACCTACAAGCGGTCGTTGACGCTCGGGCAGCGGTTCGAGCTCGTGACCCGGGTGCTCGGGATGGACGACCGCGCGGCCTACCTGGAGCAGACGTTCGTCCGCCGCGGGGCCGTGGTGGCACGGGCCGTGGTGCAAGCACGGTTCCTGCTGCGCACCGGCGGGACGGTGTCCCCGTCGGAACTGCTCGAGGCCGCGGGCGCGACCGACCGGGACCTGTCGGTGCCGGAGTGGGTGCACGAGTGGGCCGGGGCCACCCGGATCAGCAGCTCGGGTACGCTCGCGGGCACGGGGTCCGAGACCCCGGGACGAGAGGGGACGTCATGACAATCGTGTGGATCGTGATCGGCGTCGCGGTGCTGATCGCCGCCGTCATCACCGTGCTCGAGGTGCAGAACCACCGACGAGCGAAGCGCCTCGCGCACCTCGGACCGGCCGACCCGCGGCTCGGGGCGCAGGCGCGAGCGGACGCCGAGGCCGCGCACTCGGTGACCGAGGGGCTGTCGAAGGCCGCGCACCCGGGCATCACCGGCGCCGGCGGCGGGGTCTCCGGACCGTGACCCGTCCCGCCACCAGGCGTGCGGTGCTCGCCGGGGGAGTCGGACTCGGGATCGCCGGGGTGCTCGCCGCGTGCAGTCGACCGGCGCCGTCCCCGTCCCCGTCGGCCACGAGGACGCCCGAGCCCACGGGGACCCCGACCGCGTCACCGGCACCGGGCGGCCCCGACTCGTGGGACGCCCTCGCCGCCGCGGTCTCCGGACGGCTGCTGCGCTCCGGGTCGAACGGGTGGAACAGCGCCCGGCTCGTCGAGAACCCCCGGTACGACGACGCCGACCCGCAGGGCATCCTGCGCGCGGCCGGCACCGCGGACGTCCAGGCCGGGCTGGCCTTCGCCCGGAACACGAACACGCCGGTGGCGCTCCGTTCCGGCGGGCACTCGTACACGGGCTGGTCGGCGGGCGGCGCGAGCGGCACCGACGTCCCGCGGTCGCTGGTGATCAGCACGCAGGACCTCGACGGCATCGACGTGCACGACGACGGCACCGTGACGATCGGTCCCGGTGCGCAGCTCGGCGACGTCTACGCCACGCTCGCCGCCGCCGGACGGGCGATCGGCGCCGGGTCCTGCCCCACGGTCGGGATCGGCGGCCTGACGCTCGGCGGCGGGGTCGGTGTGCTCGTCCGCTCCTTCGGTCTGACGTGCGACCAGCTCACCGGTGCGACCGTCGTCACGCCGGACGGCACCGTGCACGAGGTCTCCGCGACCGCCGAGCCCGACCTGTTCTGGGCCTGCCGCGGCGGGGGCGGTGGGACCGTCGGCGTCGTCACCGCACTGACGTACCGGACCCAGGCCGCGCCCGGCGTCCTGCTCTTCTCGATCACCTTCGCGTGGTCGGCCGCCGCGGCGGTCGTGCGCGCCTGGCAGGACTGGGCGCCCACCGCCGACCCGGAGCTGTGGTCGACGCTCAAGCTGCTGAACGGGAGCCGGCACACCGCCCCGACGGTCACTGTGACGGGTGTGTGGACGGGTTCGAAGACCGGCGCTGACACCACCGTCGACGGTTTCATCGCCGCCACCGGAGCGAAGCCGCTCGCCCACACCGCGCGACAGCTCACCTACGGTGCCGCGATGTCCGCGTTGGCGGGGAGGCCGCAGCGGGTGTCCGAGGCGGCGACGTCCTCGATCGGATCGGTGAAACTGTCCGACGAACAGATCGACGTGCTCGTCGCCCACGCCGAGGCCGCCGGTGACGTGGCGGGGAACCTCGAGGGCGGGGTCGCGCTCGACGCCCTCGGCGGTGTCGTCTCCGACGTCGGACGGACCGACACCGCGTTCCCGTGGCGGTCGGCGCTCATGACCGTGCAGTACACCGCCGTGTTCGCGGACGGATCGGACCCGGCACCCTTCGACGCCTACGTCCGGGGGTTCCGGAAGGCGATGCGGCCGGCGTGGGGGGACGCGGCGTACGCGAACTACTGCGACGCGGCGATCACGGACCCGGCGGACTACTTCGACGTGAACACCTCGCGGCTGCACCGGATCGCCGAGCAGGTGGACCCGGACGGGGTGCTGGCGCAGCCGAACTGGGTGTGAGCGGTGGCCCTCCGGACGACGGTGGGCCGCCCTACGATGACCGCATGGACGCGGACGACCTGGTACTCCCCGACGCCGCTGCCTGGCGCGCCTGGCTCGACGCGCACGAGGACGACCCGGACGGCGTGTGGCTCGTCCTCGCGAAGAAGGGCACCACGGAGCCGACGACGCTGACCTACGACCAGGCGCTCGACGAAGCGCTCTGCTCCGGCTGGATCGACGGCCAGAAGCGCGGGCGGGACACCGCGACCTTCCGCCAGCGGTTCACCCCGCGGCGCAAGGCGTCGATCTGGTCGCAGCGGAACATCGGGCTCGTCGCCACCCTCGAGTCCGCCGGGCGCATGCGCGACCGGGGCCGGACCGAGGTCGACCGTGCGAAGGGCGACGGCCGGTGGGACCACGCCTACGCCGGTGCCGCGACGGCCACCGTGCCCGACGACCTGCAGGCAGCGCTCGACGCCGCTCCCGCGGCCGCAGCGCTGTTCGCCGAACTCGACGCCACGAACCGGTACGCCGTGCTCCACCGGATCACGACCGCGCCGAGTGCGACGGCGCGAGCGAACCGGCTCGCGAAGCTCGTCGGCGGGCTCGAGCGGGGCGAGACCCCGTACCCGCGCACACCCTGACGGCCCCTGTCGAACCACGAAGACGACGTCGAACCAGGCGCGCGGGCTGGTTCGACGTCGGAAACGTGGTTCGACGCAGCCGCGCCGGCGCGCAGCGTCAGCGCCGCAGGCCGACGAGCACGCCCCGGTGGTCGCTGCCGTTCGCGGGCAGGACCTCGGTCGACGTCGTCCCGAGCCCCCGGGTGAACACGTGGTCGATCCGCACGACGGGCAACTGCGCCGGCCAGGTCGCCCCGAACCCGCCGCCCTCGTCGAGCATCCGGGTCAGCGGGAGCATCTCCGGGTCGGCCGCACCGCCGTTGAAGTCCCCGGCGACGACGAGCCGCTCCGATTCGTCGTCGCGGACCGCCTCGGTGAGCGACGCCAGCATCCGCGGCCGACCGTCCTCCCCACCCAACCGCAGTGAGTCCATGTGCACGACGTACAACCGGACGTCGCCGACCCCGGTGTCCACCGTCACCCGGAGCGCCCGGGACCAGCCCAGACCGAGCGTGAGGGGTTCGCCGTCGCGCAGGGTCGTCCGGCTCCACACCCCGATCGACCCGACCCGGTAGTGGTGCGGGTACCGCTCGTCGAGGACGCCCGCGACCGCCGTGCCCGAGGTCTGGGTGAGCTCCTCGAGCGCGATGACGTCCGGGTCACGCGCCGCGATCGACCTCGCGGTGGCGGCCGGGTCGGGGTTGGCGGCCTCGATGTTCTCGGTGACGACCGTCAACTGCGGCGACCCCGAGGTGCCGGGAGCGAGCACGCCGGGCAGGACCGCGACGGCCCAGGCGGCGGCGAAGGCGAGGGACAGCACGGCGAGCCGCTTCGACCGGGTGCCGAGTGCCGCACCGGCGACGGGGACGAGCAGGAGCGCGAGCCACGGCAGCAGCGAGCCGATCACGGACCCCGAGCTCCCGAGGACGCCCAGGACGGCGGGGACGAGGAGGACGACGATCCCGGCGAGCAACGCGATCCCGACGACACCGATGACGAACGAGCGGCCGGGACTCCGTCTGCGGGAGCGGAGGGGCACGCCGAGGAGCATAGGAACCGCTTCTGACAGATCCCGGGGGACACCGGTTCACCAGACCTGCAACGAAGCAGGCGTAGACCGGGGACATGACCACTGGCACCGACACCACGAACCGTCCGGCCGCCGCCTCCGGCACCTTCCGCATCGGTGGTGACCTCGAGGTCCACCGCCTCGGCTACGGCACCATGCAGCTCACCGGCCCCGGCGTCTGGGGACCCCCGAAGGACCACGACGAGGCGATCCGTGTCCTCAAGCGCGCCGTCGAGCTCGGCGTGGACTTCTTCGACACCGCCGACTCCTACGGCCCCTACGTCGCCGAGGACCTGCTCCGCGAGGCGCTGCACCCCTACGGCGACGACATCGTCATCGCGACGAAGGCCGGCCTCACCCGCACCGGGCCGAACGAGTGGCCGCCCGTCGGCCGCCCGGAGTACCTGCGCCAGGAGGCCGAGATGAGCCTCCGCCGCCTCGGCCTCGAGCGCATCGACCTGTTCCAGCTCCACCGCATCGACCCGAAGGTCCCGCTCGAGGACCAGGTCGGCGAGCTGAAGAAGCTGCAGGACGAGGGCAAGATCCGCCACATCGGCCTGTCCGAGGTGTCGGTCGACGAGGTGAAGGCTGCGCAGGAGATCGCCACGATCGTCTCCGTCCAGAACCTGTACAACCTGCAGAAGCGCGACGCCGAGGAACTCCTCGACTGGTCGACCGAGCAGGGCATCGGCTTCATCCCGTGGTTCCCGCTCGCGACCGGCGGTCTCACCGGCAGCGACTCCCCGCTGACCGAGATCGCCGAGCGCAAGGGCGCCACCCCGGCCCAGCTCGCCCTGGCCTGGCTGCTGAAGCGCTCGCCCGTGGTGCTGCCGATCCCGGGCACGTCGAGCGTCGCCCACCTCGAGGACAACCTCGCGGGCGCGACGGTCGAGCTGACCGACGACGAGTTCGAGGAGCTGTCGAAGCTGGGTCACTGACGCGACACGGTGACGGACTGGAGGCGGGGGGGGGGCGGGGGCCCCCCCCCCCCCCCCCGCCGGGGGGGGGGGGGAAAAAGACCCGGGGGGGGAGACGGGGGTTAGGAAGACGGGGGCGC
>NZ_JBBCYQ010000015.1:0-68474 GCF_037144815.1 Curtobacterium sp. USHLN213
GCCGTCGGCGACTTGCTGCAGTGCGACGGGGTACTCCGCGACGATCACGATGTCCGCGGCGACCTGCTTCTCGCCGACCTCGACCTTGACGCCCTGACCGAAGTCACGCTGCCCGATCGCGTCACGGATCGCGCCGATCGCACGCGCGGCACCGTTACCGAGGGAGTGCACCCCGTTGACCTCACGCGCAGCGATCCCGGCGACCTTCGACACGACGGTGTCGTCGATGACGGTCTTGCCCGTGACGCCGCCGGTGTGGGTGCCCGTGTTCCGAGCGACCGCCGAAGCCGTCGCAGCAGAAGCAGTCGTGGTGGTCGTGGTGTCAGCCATGTTCGTTCCTTCCGTTGACCCGCCGGGCGTTCCCAGCGGTTGCTGTTCACGGATGAGACGGGGCCCACCAGACGGAAGTCACACCCGGCTCGTGCTGTTCAGCGATGTCCCAGGAACGGGATCGGACGACGGGGTTCTTGTCCCCCGCCGACGACCGCGGCGGCACCTGGCGCGCAAAGCGGCCGCAGCGTCGCGCGGGCTGTCCCGTTCCCGCGCGATCCCGGGGCCGCACGGGCTCGAGCGTGCGGCGGGCCGGCAACGGGAGTAACGGCTACAAGTCCTGCAGTCGGCGCCCGGTGATGCCCTCGTTCCACCGCGTGACCGAACCCCCGACGACCGACTCGTGGTGTCCCGCGTGCCCGTCGGCGAGTCCGCAGCGCCACCGGTCGAAGACGCTGAGGCACGGGACGCGGGGAAGCCGGTCGGACCCGGTGCCGCTCGGGACCGGTTCGGCGGGGGACGTGGCGTTGCTGTCGTCGATCATTCCGCGGAGAAGACGACGCGACACCCGGATCCGTCACGAAACGGTCGGCCTCCGGTCCGCCCGGGCGTTTCGCCGCCGGCCGGTGCAGGGTGGACGGACCACGACCGGACGGCGACCGTGGACGACGACCGGAAGGCGGGGATGGACCACGACGATCCCCTCCTGCGTGCGGAGGACGCCACCCTCGTGGTCCGTGCGGTCGAGGGCGACGTGCGCGCGTTCGAGGTCCTCGCCCGGCGCCACGGCCCGGTGATGCGCCTCTACGCCGAGCAGATGCTCGGTTCGAACGTCGAGTCGGACGACGTCGTGCAGGACTCCTTCCTGACCGGCTGGCGTCGACTGTCCGACCTCAACGACCCCGCCCGGTTCCGTCCGTGGGTGATGCAGATCGTCACCCGGAAGGCGCTCGACCGGCTCCGCCGACGACGCCACCACGACGACGTCGACACGGTGCAGCACCCGGCCGAGGTCGCTCGGCAGCCGGAGCGTATCGTCGAGACGCGGATGCAGCTCGACGCGATGTGGACCGCGCTCGACCGCCTCCCCGCAGACCAGCGGCGGTGCTGGCTCCTGCGTGAGACGGCCGGCTACAGCTACCAGCAGATCGCCGACGAACTCGAGCTGCCGGTGTCGACGGTGCGTGGGCTGCTCGCTCGTGCCCGTCGGTTCCTGACCGTGGAGATGGAGGCATGGCGATGAGCGACATCGACGATGTCCCCGTGCCCGAGGACGACCTCGACGGCCACACGATGGAGGAGCTCGCGGAGTACCTCGATCGTGGCCGGTCACCACGCGACCCCGCCATCGAGGGCTCTGCCTCGTGCCGTCTCGCCCTGTCGAACATGGAGCGGCTGCGCGAACTCTCCCTCGGCGCCCTGCAGCACCGGGCCGACGCCGAACCGGACCGCGAGACCGACTGGGTCGACCGGTTGCTCGCGACGATCCGCTCCGAGGTCCGCCCCGGTCGGGACGTGCCCGTCCCCCACCCCGATCCCCGACTCCGCCTGTCCATGACCGAGGCCGCCGTCCGTGGACTGGTCCGGCGGACCGGCGACACGATGGGCGGGGTCGTGATGGGCAGCTGCACACTCGACGGTGAACTCGGCGACCCCGGGGCCCCCGTCCACGTGCGCGTGACCGCCGGACTCGTCTACGGGGCGCCCGCGGACGAGACCGCCGACCGCCTCCGGGTGCGGATCGCCGCGGCGCTCGCACGCCACACCACCCTGACCGTTGCGTCCGTCGACGTGGTGTTCGACGACGTCTACCTGCCGTAGGAGCCCGACGTGAGCGACGAAGCGCTGTCCCGAGCCCTCACCGACCGGATCCGGAGCGTCCCCGGCGTCACGGGCGTGTACCCGACGAGGCCGATCGTGCACGCGGCCGCGGAGGCCGTCGCATCGACCTTCGCGCTGCAGGAGCCCGACGTGCTCGTCGACGTGCACCGCGACGGCTCGGCGCTCCGGATCGGGGCGGGGATCGCCGTCGACGACGCACGTCCGGCACCGGAGACGGTCCGTGAGGTGGGCGAGCGCATCCGTGACCTGGTCGACGAGCGGACGGGCGCCCCAGCCGACCTGGTCGAGGTGACGATCCGGCTCGTCGAGGGCATCGGCGGACCGGTCGACGAGTCGGCCGGTCCCGATGCGGGCGAGCCCGCCGCGACACCCGGCTGACGGGGGCCGTGCGGCCCTCGACGCACCGCGGGAGGACGGGAGGCGCGGTGCGGGCCCGCACCGCGCCTCCCGTCCCTGCCACGATCGGGCGTCCGCATCGCGTTCTGGATCGCGCAGGTGCGCGCCGGCACAGCCGGACGAGGGTGAGTCCCGATCACCCCGTCGAGGAGGCGAGCGCGATGATGCGGACCGACGACGATCCCCTGCAGACCGATCCCGAGCACTACCGGCTGCTCTGGGAGAACGAGCACGTCCGCGTGCTCGACTACACCGACGTACCGGGCGACCGGACCCACGTGCACCGACACCCGGCGAGCGTCATGGTCACGCTGACGGGCTTCGATCGCCGACTGGTGGCCGACGGGAGGGAGCTCGACGTGGCGTTGCCCGTCGGGACCGCGGTGTGGCTCCCGGCGCAGCGACACAGCGGGCGGAACACCGGGTCCACACCGACCCACACGATCCTGGTCGAGCTCCTCGACGTGCCGGTCGAGGACCCTGACCCGACCGTGCTCGGACCGGGCCCGAGCCAGAGTTGAGCGTGGTGTCCCAGCAGGCCGGCACCGTCGATCAGGGGGCCGCGGGGACCTGACGGACGGTGTCGGCGGCGCCGGGGGTGGCCCAGACCGTCCCGTCGGCGGCGAACGCGAGCACGTCGACGTCGGCGTCGCTCGTGAGCCGCCGGAGGTCGTCCTCGTCGCCGGCGACGACCGCGGTCGCGAGGACGTCCGCCGTGACGATGTCGTCGGCGATGACCGTTGCCTGGACGAACGTCGGGGTCGCCCGGCGCCAGATGTGCTCGCCGCGCTCGGCGGTGCCGGAGGTCGCGACGGCACGACGAGGTGCCTCGAGCCGGACGACGCCGACGACGGTGTCCCGGTGGGCCGGATCGACGACGCCGACGCTCCAGGGGTCGTCGGCGCGGTGGTGGCCGCGGACGAGCACGTCGCCGCCGGCGCTGACCATCCAGTCGCCGCCGCTGCTCGCGGCGTCGAGCACGGCTCCGGCGTCGCGGGTCGCGAGTGCCTTGACGACGCCGGAGAGGTCGATCACGCCGTCCGGGCGGTGCGGGGTGAACGCTCCCCCGGTGCGCTCCCGCCAGTCGAGCGCGAGCGCGTAGACGTCACGCACCTCGGACGGGGTGTCCGCGAGCCGGACCGAACCGTCGGCGACGCGGCTGAGGACCGACGACGGGTCGTACAGGCTGTAGCGGTGGTCGTAGCCGGCGAAGACGGCGCGCACCTCGGATGCGGCCTCCGGGGTTGCTCCCCGGAGGCTCACGACGGTGCCCATCGTCTCGAAGGTGGTGACGCCGCTCACCGTCCGGCCTTGTCGATCGCGGACTGGAGGGACGTCGTGTAGCCCTCACTGGTGAAGGTCGCGCCGCTGACGGACTGGATCTGCGCGGACTGCGCCTGCAGCGCCTCCTGGCGGAGGATCGGGGCCGCCTGCTGACTGATCTGCACCGACCGCCCGTCGCTGTTCGTGAGCTGCAGCGCGGTGACGTCGGTGATCGTCCCGTTCGCGACGGTGATCTGGACCTGCACCGGGCCGTACCGGGTCTGCGTCGTGTCGCCGGTGAAGGTGCCGGTGGCGGAGGACCCGCCGGTGCCGGTGCCGGTGCCGGTGCTGCTGCCGGTGGTGCCGGCACCGGACGTCGTGCTCTGCTGTGCCGGTGCGGTGACCGCGGGCTGGCCGCCGAGCTGCCACCCGACGACCAGGACCGCGATGGACGAGACGACCCCGCCGGCGATGACGCGTGCTCTCATGACTCGAACCGTTCCTGGTGGATCTGGTGCTCGGGGACGCCCGCGAGCCGTGCTTCGCGGACGACGAGGTCGGACCAGGCACGCGGCCCGCAGACGTACAGGTCGGACTGGAGCAGGTTCGGGAACACCGACCGGAGGGAGACCCCGCGCCGGACGTCCTCCTCGGTCATCCAGCTCTCGCGGGAGCGGGACCGGTGACCGACCATCGTGTACAGCCGGCTGCCCGTCGCCTCGGCGAGGTCGGCGGTCTCGTGCCACAGGTACTGCTGGTCGGCGTCGGTCCCGCGCAGCAGCACGGTGGCCTCACCCGGACGGAGGTCGGTGTCCTCGAGCAACGACCGCACGGGGGTGATGCCGATGCCGGAGGCGACGAGCGCGAGGTACGGAGCGGTCCGAGCCCGGCTGGTGAACAGGCCGTAGGGGCCCTCGAGGGAGACGAACGCACCCGGGGTGATCCGGCCGAGTCGCGCGGAGCCGGCGCCGAGGTCGCGCACCGTGATCCGGGCACGATCGCGGCCGGGGACGGCGGAGAACGACACCGGGTGGGCGTGCCACCAGGTGCGGGCGGTCCAGAAGCGCCACACCCCGTACTGTCCGCCCTCGGTCCCGAGGCGGTCGAGGTCTCGTCCGGCGAGGTGGATCGACACGACGCCCGGTGCGATGGGCTCGACGCCGACGACACGGATGCGGTGGCGGAGCGTCACGACGAGGGGCAGGGCGAACCGGTACAGGGCGATCAGGCCGAGGGCCAGGACGTACAGCGCGATCCAGTAGACCCGCTGCCACGTGCCCTGCGCGAGGACGCTGCCGACGCTGAGCATGTGCGGCAGCGCGACGAGTACCGCGGCGTAGCTGAGGAGGTGGATGACGTGCCAGGCCTCGTACGGCAGGCGACGGCGGACCGCGACGAGCGAGGACACCACGACGGCGACGAACAGCCCGAGTCCGAGGTAGGCCAGCGGCATGTCCGGCGTGGAGAAGAGCGCGATCGTCTCGGCGATCGGCCCGGTGCCCGCCGAGGCGCCGTACCCGAGGGTCAGGAGCGCTCCGTGCGCGAGCAGCAGGTACAGCACGGGCTTCCCGAGCGACCGGTGCACCGCGATGGCGTTGTCCTGGCCGAAGGTCCGGTCGATGAGCGGCACACGCGCGGCGAGCACGAGCATGACGAGCACGAGGTCGGTCGCGACGAGTCCCGCGACGATCCCGGCGTCGGTGAGCCAGCCGCCGATGCCGACGACCGTGTGCGATCCGGGCGACACGAGCCAGAGCATGACGGCCACCGCTGCCGAGACCCAGGCGAGGATCCCGAGCAGGTCGGTGACGGCGTTGCGGCGGCGTCCGGCTCGGCGGCGACGACGGGCCGCGACCTCGAGGGGTTCGTCGTCTCCGATGGGTCTCGGAACGGGACGAGCAGTGGGGCGAGCGGTGTCGATCATCGGCTCGTTCCTCTCCAGCATGTGATCGGGTGGCTCACAGCATCGGCATCGGAGCTATGGAGGAACCCGGAACGGGACGTGCGCTTCGTTCGAGACCTCGAGTGATCGGTGCCGGCGTCGGATCCGCGTCAGGCCGCGGGCAGCCGGACGGTCGCGATCGCGCCGCCGTACTCACCGTTCTCGCCGTTCTCTCCGTTCCGGAGCGACGCCGATCCACCGGCGCGCTCGGCGATCCCGCGCACGAGCGCCAGACCGAGTCCGCTGCCACCGAGCACCGCACGCCGCGCACTGTCCGCCCGGGCGAACCGCTCGAAGGCCTGGGGCAGGAAGTCCTCGGGGACACCGCGACCGTCGTCGACGACGGTGAGTTCGAGCGCGTGCGATGCGTCCTGGGCGAGCGTCACCCGGATCGCACCGCCGTCGTCCCCCGCGGCGATCGCGTTCGCGACGAGGTTGTCGACGATCCGGGCGAACGCGGCGGGCTCGAGCGCGTACCGCTCGTCGGGGGCGTCGAGTGCCGCCGTGAAGTCGATGTCCCGGTCGACGGCATCGCCGAGTGCTCGCGCGCGGTCGATCGAGCCCATCAGCTCCGTCACGAGCTCGGCCGCCGGGGTCGACGGCGCGGGACCGGACTCGTCGAGCCGGCTGAGCTCGAGCATCGTGTTCGCGAGCGCCACCAACCGCGCAGCGTCTCCTTCGGCGCCGCGCAGCTCGCGTTCGAGGGCCTCGGCATCGCCCGACGAGCGGTGCGCGAGTTCGAGCCGAGCGGTCAGGGCGGCGAGCGGTGTCCGGAGTTCGTGACTGGCGTCGGACACCATCCGCCGCTCCCGCTCGGCGTTCTCGCGCTGCCGGTCGATGAAGGCGTTGAGCGTCCGGGCGAGGGCGGCGAGCTCGTCGTCCGAGCTCCCGACCGGCAGGTGGCCGCCCGCGGTCCCGGCGCTCAGGTCCTCGGCGGTCCGCCGCATCCGCCCCACGGGTCGGAGGGCCAGCGTCGAGAGCAGCCAGGCCGTCGCCGCGAACGCCACGAGCGCCAGGACCGTCCCGACGACGAGCGAGCGGTCCACGCGCTCGAGTGTCTCCTGCCCGGCACGGCCGTCGTGCGCAGCCCAGACAACGGAGGAGCCCTCGTCGTTGGTGACGGGCACCCCGACGACGGTGACGAGCCGGTGCCCGGTGTGCAGGCGGAGCGTGACCTCGTCGTCGGGGACACCGGACGGCAGCGACGCCCGGATGTCCCGCGGCAGCGAGTCGACGAGCCACGAACCGGAGGAGGTCCGGATCCCGACCAGGACGTCCTCGGCGGGGCGGTCCGGCGCCTCGTCCGGGTTGTGGCGGAGGTCGGAGACGAACGGCGCGGCGTCCCCGGCGGCGAGCGACTCGTCGGTCGCGATCGTCGCCCGTTCGATCTGCACGTGCAGGACCACCGCTATCCCGGAGAGGACCACGGCGCCCACGACGAGGCTGCCGAGCGTGATGCGCGCGCTGATCGAGAGGCGGCGGAGGACCCTCATGCCGTCGGCACGACCTCGAGCGCGTAGCCGACGCCGCGCACGGTGCGGATCGCGACGTCGGCATCCGCCGCCTGGAGCTTCTTGCGGACGTAGCTCACGTACTGGTCGACGATCGTCGGGTCGAAGTGCTCGGCGCTCCCCCAGACCTCCTCGAGGACCTCGGCGCGGGTCCGCGGTGCCGGCGAGCCCTGGATGAGGAACCGCAGCAGCGAGAACTCCTTGACGCTCAGCGGCAGGTCACGCCCGCGCACGGCGGCGCGGACGGCAACGGTGTCGAGCCGGACCGAGCCGGCCTCGACGACCGTCGCGGTCCCCGCCGCGCGACGGCGCAGGTGGGCTCGGATGCGGGCGTTGAGCTCGGCGATCGCGAACGGCTTCGTGAGGTAGTCGTCGGCTCCGGAGTCGAGCCCGAAGACCCGGTCGTCCACCGCGTCGCGCGCCGTGACGAGCACGACCGGGAAGTCCTCGCCCATCTCGCGCAGCCGACGGCAGACCTCGAACCCGGACATCTCCGGGAGCATGACGTCGATCGCGGCCGCGTCGAAGGACTGCGCGCGGGCCTGGACGAGCGCGGCGACGCCGTCGGACACGACGGTCACGGCGTGCCCCTCGCCGACGAGCCCGCGTTCGACGAGCACACCCATCTCGGGGTCGTCCTCGACCACCAGGATGTTCGCCACGTCACACCACCCCGCTCGTCCCGAGGAGGGATCCGATGACGAACGTCGTCGTGGTGGTCATGCCCCCAGCGAACCAGGTCCGGGCGCTTCCGTTCGTGTGAGGTTTCGAACGATGCCGGCGCCCGGAACCGCTTGGCTGGAGCCACCGCGCCGGTGTCGATCGGCGCACGATGTGGAAGGCCGACATGGACTGGCAGTTCGGCGGGATACCGCTCCACCCCCTCTTCGTCCACCTCACCTCCGTCGCGGTCCCGGTCGCGGCCCTCACCGCGATCGCCGTCGCCGTGTGGCCGAGAGCACGGCGGTGGCTCGCGGTCGGTGCGCCGATCATCGGGCTCGTCGCACTGGTGTCCGTGCCGCTCGCGACGTCTTCCGGCGAATGGCTGGAGCACCACGAGCGGGAGACCGCCTTGCTCGAACGGCACACCGAGCTCGCCGACGGGATGCTCCCCTGGTCGATCGCGGTCTTCGCGCTCCTGACGCTCTGGTGGGGCTGGCACCGGTTCGGGACCGCCCGGGTGACGAACCGCGGCGTGGTGCGGGCCGTCGGGATCATCGGGCCGGTGCTGCTCGTGGTGGTCGCCGTCGTCTCGATCGTCGAGGTCGTCGTCATCGGCCACGCCGGAGCAGAGTCCGTCTGGAAGGGGTAGGCGCCACCCCGCGTCGGGCAGGGGGGGCGGGGGGGGGCCGCCCCCCCCCGGGGGCGCCCGGGGGGCGGGGGGCGGCCCCCCCCCGCGCCTCCTGTCCGACCGTGTGCGGGTCAGTGCGTGTGGTCGCCGGTGCTGGTGGCCACCGCAGGGGTCACCGTGAACCGGTCGACGTTGCGCATCGCTTCGCGGAGGTGCTCCTCGGCGTGCTCCGCGAGGTGCGTGGCGGCATGCAGGTCGGTGGCCGCGACCTCGACCGTCGCGGATCCCGTGAGCCGGTGCCCGGTCCAGCGGAGCCGGACGTCACGGACGGCGAGCACCCCGTCGGCGTGCTCGAGCGCGTGTTCCGCCCGGCCGACCAGCGCGGGATCGACCGCGTCCATGAGTCGCGCCCCGATCGACCGCACCGTTCCCCAGAGCAGCAGCAGGATCGAGATCGAGATGAGGAGACCGATGATCGGATCGGCGAGCGGGAAGCCGAGCATCACGCCGATCGCACCGAGGACCACCGACAGCGACGTGAAGCCGTCGAGCCGGGCGTGCACGCCGTCGGCCACGAGCGCCGCCGAACCGATGCGCTGACCGACGCGGATGCGGTAGATCGCCACGATCTCGTTGCCGGCGAACCCGATGAGCCCGGCGGCGACCAGCAGCCAGGGCGCCTCCACCGGCCTCGGGTGGACGAACCGGTCGATCGCCTGCCACCCCGCGACGACGGCGGAGAGCGCGACGACGAAGACGATGAACATGCCGGCGAGGTCCTCGGCGCGACCGTACCCGTAGGTCATCCGGCGGGTCGCGAGGCGGCGGCCGAGGACGAACGCGATCCACAGCGGCACGGCGGTCAGCGCGTCCGCGAAGTTGTGGACGGTGTCCGCGAGCAGGGCGATCGAGCCGGTGAACGCGACGATCACGGCCTGCAGGACCGTCGTGGCGAGCAGGACGAACAGGCTGATCTTGAGCGCGCGGACGCCGGCGGCACTGGCTTCCATCGCGTCGTCGATCGAGTCGGCGCTGTCGTGCGTGTGCGGGACGAAGAGGTGCTGGAGGAAGCTCCGCACCCCACCGTGCGGATGCGAGTGGTCGTGCCCGTGGTCGTGCGGGTGCGTGTGGTCGTGGCCGCTCATGCTCGTCCCGGCTCCCCGCGGTGGTGCGGTGGCGCCCCGACCACGTGTTCCGCCTGCTTGACCGCGTCGATGACGAGCTCGGACGCGTGCTCGTCCGTGAGCCGGTAGAACACCGTCGTGCCCTCGCGCCGCGTCGAGACCATCCGGGCGAGCCGCAGCTTCGCGAGGTGTTGCGAGACCGCTGCCGGAGTCTTGTCCACGACGTCCGCCAGGTGGTTCACGGACATCTCCTCGGCGCTCCGCAGCGCGAGGATGATCTTCACCCGGGTCGCGTCCGCGAGCATCGCGAACACCTCGACCGCGAGCTCGACGTACTCCGACTCCGGATCGAGTCCGCATGGTTGCTTGTCTACGTGCACACGCAGATACTAATGCACTGGTGCGTCACCGCCACCCGGGGTACCCGCTCAGGGCATCCCACCCGGCCGCCCGGCACGCGACCATCGAACCGTGACCACCTCGACGCCCCGTGTCGCGCTCCTCCTGGCCTCCCTCGGGTTCTTCCTCATCACGCTCGACATCCTGATCGTGAACGTCGCCCTGACGACGATCGGCCGGGAGCTCGGCGGCAGCACCTCGGGCCTGCAGTGGGTCATCGACTCGTACACGCTGCTCTTCGCGTCCCTGCTGCTGTTCGCCGGCAACCTGTCCGACCGCATCGGTGCGAAGCGTGCCATCGGGTGGGGCATCGCCGGGTTCCTGCTCGCCTCCGTCGCCTGCGCGATCGCTCCGACGCTCGGCACCCTGATCGGAGCGCGCGCCGTCCAGGGCGCTGCGGCAGCGGTCATGCTGCCGGCGTCGATGGCACTCGTCCGCGAGGCGTTCCCGGACGCCCGCGAACGCGCCCACGCCCTCGGCATCTGGGCGGTCGGCGGCGCCGTGGCCGGAGCGGTCGGGCCGGTCCTCGGCGGCGCGCTGACCACGGTCGACTGGCGGCTCGTGTTCGCGATCAACCTGCCGGTGTGCGTCGTCATGCTCGGCATGCTGCTGCGGGTGGCGCCCTCGCCCCGTCGCCCGAGCCGGTTCGACCCCGTGGGCCAGGTGCTGGCGCTGCTCACCCTCGCCGGACTCGTCTTCGGCCTCATCGAGGGCGGCGCGCACGGCTTCGGCACCGGGTACGTCGTCGCCGCACTCGTGGTCGCCGCTGCATCGCTCGTCGGGTTCCTCGTCGTCCAGGCCCGGGGTCGCTCTCCGATGATGCCGCTCGACCTGTTCCGGTCGAGCGGGATGCGGATCGCGCTCGGAGTCGGGTTCGCGTTCATGGTCGGCAACTTCGGCAGCGTCTTCGTGCTGAGCCTGTACCTGCAGCAGCACCTCGGGCTGTCGCCGCTGCTCGCCGGACTCGTGTTCCTGCCGTCCGCGGCGTGCAGCATCGTCGGCAACGTCGTCAGCGGCACCCTCGCCAACCGCTTCGGTGCCCGCGTCCCGGTCGTCGCCGGACTCACCACGATGGTCCTGGGGCTCGTCGTGGTGATCGTGTTCGCACCGCTCGACTCGTGGGTCGCCGTCGCCGTCTGCGCGGTCCTGACCGGCGCGGGCGGATCGGTCGCGATGCCGCCGGCGACGTCCGTCGTCCTCGCCAGCGTCCCCGCGGAACGCTCCGGGACCGCGAGCGCCGTGTTCAACACCTTCCGCCAGGTCGGCGGCGCGGTGGCCATCGCCGTGTTCGGCGCCCTCCTCGCCGACCGGGCGCACTTCGTGACCGGCACCCAGGTCAGCTTCGTCGTCGCGGGAGCCGTCATCCTCGTCGCCGCGGTCGCGGCCACCCGCATCCGCACCACGTGACGGTCGCTCCGGTCGGGCGGGACGCGACCAGTGACGGACGGGAGGCGGGGGGGGGGGGGGGGCCCCCCCCCCCCGGGCCGGGGGGGGGGGGGGGGGCGGGCGCCCCCCCCCCCCCCCCCCGGGTTGGGGGGCCCCCCCGCGACCCGGTGTCAGCGAGCCGTCGTCACGCGCGTCCGTCCGCCGCAGCGGGGTCGGCGGCGTGCGCCGCGTCCCGGCGCTCGGTGGCGTCGAGGGATCCGAGCAGGCGGAGCGCGTCCGCCGTCGGCGAGCCCGGTTCGGCCGTGTAGAGCAGGAAGCTCAGCGCCGGGTCGCTCATCAGGCGGGAGCCCTCGAACAGCAGGTCGAGCGCACCGACGACCGGGTGCACGAAGTGCTTCTCGCCGGTGCCGTGCCGGCGGACGTCGTGCGCGCCCCACTTCGTGCGGAACTCGGGGCTGCGCGTGGAGAGCTCGCCGACGAGGTCCTGCAGCTCCCGGTCGTGCGGGTCGTGCCCCGCGGCGGCCCGGAGGATCGCCACGCTCTGGTCGGCGGCGAGGTCCCAGTCCGGGTAGAACGCGTCCGACCACTCGCGGTCGAGGAACGCTGCGCGGGCGAGGTTCGGGCGCTCGGTCTTCCGGAAGAGGTCGGCGTAGAGGGCCCGTCCGAGCGCGTTCGCGCCGAGCACGTCGAGGCGGTCGTTGCGGATGAACGCCGGTCCCCCCGTGAAGGCGTCGAGCGCGTACTGCAGACCGGGGCGCAGCGTCTTCGGGGTCGTGGACCGGCGGCGGGCGGCCCGCACCGGCGAGGCGTTCGCGGCACGGGCGAGGTCGAACAGGTGGTCGCGTTCGGCGTCGTCGAGGAGCAGCGCACCGGCGATCGCGTGCAGGACGCCCTCGGACACCCCGGAGAGACTGCCGCGCTCGAGTCGGGAGTAGTACTCGACGCTCACGTCGGCGAGCATCGCCACCTCGCCACGGCGGAGGCCCGCGACCCGCCGGTTCGCTCCTGCGGGCAGGCCGACCTGCTCGGGGCGGACGCGGGCGCGCCGGCTGACGAGGAAGTCCCTGACGTCGTCGCGGTTCGTGCTCATGGACGGGGACTGATCCGGACGGTCGCCGAGGTCGGTCCGTCCTGCAGCATCGGGGGCAGGTAGGGGCTGCCGGCGTACTTCGCCTCGTAGGCGGCGTCGATGCGGCTGTTCAGGTCGGGGCCGACGGCCTCGAAGGCTGCCTCGTGCTCGGCCCCGGCGGCGCGGATCCTGCCGGCACCCTGCTCGACGGCGGCCCGGTACCACCGGGAGCGCCGACCGTTGTAGGCGCGGGCGTACAGCCCGCCGTCGACGACCACGGACCAGATCCACGTCGGCGTGCCGTACGTCGTGCCGTCCCCCCGGAACGGGCTGACGTGGAGGTCGTCGCTCGCGCCGATCGCGGCGATGGTGTCCTCGTCCCAGTTCGTCATCGGGTCACCGGCCCGCGAGGTCGTCGTCGGAGACGTGCTCGAGCCAGGTGGTCGTGGTCGACGGGTCGTCGGCGCTCTCGAGCATCGCGAAGTGCTCCACGAAGGTGCCCTCGGCGGAGGCGTGGAAGTGCTCCTCGCCCGGTGAGACGTACACGGTGTCACCGGGACGCGCGGTCACGACCTTCCCGTCGCGGGTCCCGAAGCGCGCCACGCCCTGGGTGACGCGGAGGAACTGGCCGCGGGCGTGGGAGTGCCAGGCGGTGCGGGCACCGGGGGCGAACTTCACGAGCGCGAGCGTCGCGCGCTGGTCGCCGTCCTGCGGGGTGACGATCGGGTCGACCCACACGTCGCCGGCGAACTGCTCCGGCGGGTTCTTGGCGGTGGGCTGCTTCGGCAGGATCTCCTGCGGCATGGGTTCGTCCTCTCTCGGCGGGTGGTCGTGTGCCCGCTGCGTCCGACGCTACGACCGATGGCGGTCGGGAGGGATGTCCTGACAGGGTGACCCTGTCGGTCTAGCGTTGCGAACATGGGCAGTGACGCACCCCGGACGACCGGTCGCGGTGATTCGACGCAGCAGGTGTTCCTCCACCGCAACCGCGTCCGACTGCAGTCCCTCGTCGACCGGGTCGTGCCCGCCGACGAGTACCCGTCGGCGTCCGAGGCCGGCGCGCTCGAGTTCCTGGCGTCGGTCCTCGACGAGCGTCCGGACTGGCTCGACCGGATCCGTGCGGTCGTGGACGGCCACGACCAGGACGACGACCCCGACTGGGCGTGGTTCGCGGGGATCGTCGCCGCCGGCTACTACGCCGACGCGGGCAACGGCGGCAACGCCGGCGAACGCTCGTGGGAGATGGTCGGCTGGCAACCCGAGCCGCCGGCGGGGTGGAGTGTCCCGGTACCGGTGCCCACGGCGCAGCCGGTGGTGGTGCGCCCGGCGGAGTTGGCCGAGCGGTACGACGCGATCGTCATCGGTTCGGGGGCCGGTGGGGGTGTCGCGGCGCGCGGGCTCGCCGAGTCCGGGCGCCGGGTCCTCGTGGTCGAGGCCGGGTCCTGGCCGGGCACCGCCGACCTCGCGCAGGACCACATCCGCAATCCCCGGTCGACGTGGGGGCTCGCACCGCGGTCCGGTCCCGTCGACCTCGGCAACCCGCGCGTGATCGCCTCGCAGGAGGGAGACCGGGTCGCCCGGCCGTCCGACTGGGACTGGCACAACAACGCCTTCACGGCTGGCGGTGGCACGAGGGTCTACGGCGCGCAGGCGTGGCGGTTCGCCCCGAGGGACTTCACGATGGCCACCGACCACGGCGTGCCGGACGGCAGTGCCCTGGCGGACTGGCCGATCGGCTACGCGGACCTCGAGCCCTGGTACGAGCGGGCGGAGTGGGAGCTCGGCGTGAGCGGCGACGGCGACGGTCCGTGGGCCGGTCCCCGCACCCGGGCGCTGCCGATGCCGGCGGTGGCGGCGGGGCCCGCGCGGGAGCGGTTGGCGCGAGCCGCGACCGAGCTCGGCTGGTCGACGGTGCACGTCCCGCTGCTCGTCAACTCGGTCCCCTTCCTCGGGCGGGGAGCGTGCGAGCAGTGCGGGATGTGCGTCGGGTTCGCCTGCCCCGTCGACGCGAAGAACGGCAGCCAGAACACGATGCTCCCCCGGGCCGTCGCCACCGGCAACGCGTCCGTCCTCCTCGAGACCCGGGCCGCGCGGATCCGGACGGACCGGTCCGGCCGCGTCGTCGGGGTGACGCTCGTCGGGACGGTCGACGGCGGGGACTGGCGTTCGGACGTCGACGCGGCGGAGGTCGTCGTCGCGGCGGGAGCGGTGGAGTCCGCCCGGCTCCTCCTCAACAGCCGCAGCGAGCAGGAGCCGAACGGGCTCGGCAACGGCCAGGACCAGGTCGGACGGCACCTGCAGGGGCACCGGTACGGCGGCGCGATGGGCATCTTCGACGACGTCGTCGAGGGCGGCCTCGGGCCCGGGCCGTCCATCGCCACGACCGACTTCCGGCATGGCGTCCCCGGGCAGATCGGCGGCGGGATCATCGCGGACGAGTTCGTCGCGACGCCGTCGAACACCTACGCGTACCTCACCGGGTTCGGGCTCCTCCCCCGTGCGGGCATCGACAGCAAGCACGGGATGCGCGACCTCGCCCGCCGGAGCATGCGACTGATGGGGCCGATCCAGGAGGTCACGTCCGCCGACTCCCGCGTCCGGGTCGACCCCGCCGTCACCGACCGGTGGGGCGTCCCCGTCGCACGGTTCAGCGGTGGTCCGCACCCGGAGGACACCCGTGCCCGCGACCACACCAGTGCGCGGAGCGGGGACTGGCTCCGGGCCGCGGGTGCGACGCGGGTCGCCGAGATGCACGGGGAGCTGACCGGGACGAGTGGTGGCCAGCACCAGGCCGGGACCCTCCGCATGGGCGATGATCCGCGCACGTCGGTCGTCGATCCGTTCGGCCGGGTGTGGGGACACGACAACCTGCGCGTCGCCGACGGGTCGGTGCACGTCACGAACGGCGGGGTGAACCCGGTGCTGACGATCTTCGCGACGGCGATGCGGACGATCGACGACATGGTCCGGTGAGGTCAGGCGCCGCGGACGCTACCCGCGCCGGCGGGTGCGGGGGTCCGGCGGGTCCGGCGGGTCCGGCGGGTCGGTCGGCTCCGTCGGCTCCGTCGGTTGACCGAGGACGGTCCGTCCGGCGAGCACGGCCAGCGCGACCTCGGTGATCGGGCGCCGGTTCCGCCGCGCGTGGTCGCGCAGCAGCGAGAACGCGGTCGCCGGGTCGACGCCGTTCCGGTTGGCGAGCCACCCCTTCGCCTGTTCGATGACCGTCCGGCTCTCGAGGGCCGCCTGCAGCTGCGCCTGTGTCGTCACGGCGTCGTCGATGGTCCGCTGCTGCACGACCGAGATCGCGGCGATGTCCGCCAGTGCCCGCGCGGCGACGAGGTCGTCCTCGTTGAACGCACCCGTGGACTCGCCGAACAGGTTGAGCGACCCGCTGACGGTCGCCCGGAGCCGGAGCGGGATCGAGTGGACGGCGCGGTAACCCGCGTCCGCAGCGGCCCGGGAGAAGTGCGGCCATCGAGACTCGGCGGCCAGGACGTCGGGGATCGAGACCACGGTCCCCGTCCGGGCGGCTTCGAGGCAGGGTCCGTCGCCGACCTCGAGCTGCAGGAGTTCGAGCAGTCCGCTGTGGTGCCCCACCGAGGCGGCGATGTGCAACCGATGGTCCGAGCCGAACAGCATCAGCCCGGCGGCCTGGACGTCGAACAACGCCGCCGACTCGTCCACGAGGAGCTGCAGGCGGCCCGCGAGGTCCCGTGGACCGGTGGCACCGCCGACCAGTTCGATGATCGTGTCGAGCAGTCGTCGTTCGCGGTCGACACCCAATGGGTCACTCCAGATGCGGTGATCAGAAGTGGCCGGTCGTGCGCTGCTCCAGCGGCCGGGGACCGCGTGGTCCCACCGTACGGCCCGCACATGCGAACGCACCCGGGCGTCCGACGTGCCTGACCAGCGCACGACGGAAGGCACCGCGAACCGCGGTTCCCCGTGGTTCGCGGTGCCTTCCGTTGTGCGCAAGCACCCCGCACCGCGGGGCGCCGCCGCGCGCGGCCGCGGCCCCGCGCTACCGCTTCAGGTTCGTCAGCTCCTGCAGCACCTCGTCCGAGGTCGTGATGATGCGCGCGTTCGCCTGGAACCCGCGCTGCGCCACGATGAGGTTCGTGAACTCCTGCGACAGGTCGACGTTCGACATCTCGAGCGTGCCCGACGCGAGCTGCCCGACACCGGGCGACCCCGGAGCGCCGACCGTGGCGTTGCCGGAGTTGGCCGTGGCGCGGTAGCCCGACGCACCGGTCTTCTCGAGACCGGCCGGGTTCGCGAACGTCGCGAGGGCGATCCGACCGATGGCGAGCGACGCACCGTTCGAGAACGTCCCGACGACCGTGCCGTCCTTCGAGATCGAGTAGCCCTGGAGCGACCCGGCCTCGTGGCCGTTCTGCGACGAGATCGACGCGGTGTTGAGCGACGCGAAGCCCGTGAGCTGCCGCATGTCGACGGCGATGCCCCCGACGGCGAGCGTGCCACCGGCCGTGAGCTTGCCGTCGGTCCCGAACGTGAGCGACGTCGTCGCCTGGGTGCCCTGGCCGTCGGTCGCGGTGACGTCCCAGCCGGCAGCGGTGCGCTCGTAGGCGATCGACATGGTGTGCTTCGCACCGGACGCGTCGTAGACGGTGGCGTCGCGGGTGATGACCGCGCCCACGGCGGTCTCGGACGGCAGGTTGCCGGTCACACCAGCGGTGGAGGTGCGGACGGCGGGCGCGGCGGCGTCGAGCGGCAGGACGATGTCCGACAGGGCGCCGTTCTCGTTCACGACGCCGTTCGTGGCCGGGTAGCCCTGCACGATCTTCCCGTCGGCGCTGACGAGGCGGCCGTCGGCATCGAAGTCGAACGCACCGGCGCGGCTGTACACGGTGTCGTTGCCGAGGCGCGTGACGAAGAAGCCGTCGCCCGAGATCATCAGGTCGGTGGCCTTGCCGGTGGCCTGGGCGGAGCCCTGGGCGAAGTTCGTGGAGACGCCGGCGACCTGCACGCCGAGGCCGATCTGGGCCGGGTTCGTGCCACCGATGCCGGTCTGCGGTCCGCCGGCACCCTGGGTCATCTGCGACAGGGTGTCCTGGAAGACCGTCGACGACGACTTGAAGCCGACCGTGTTGACGTTGGCGATGTTGTTGCCCGTGACGTCCAGCATCTGCTGGTGCGAACGGAGGCCGGAGATCCCGGAGTAGAGCGAGCGGAGCATGGTGCGTCCTTTCGTGGAGGTACCGAAGAAGAAGTGGAGGGGGTCAGGAGGTCGTCTTGATGCCGGAGATCACGTCGAGGTTGACCTCCTTCCCGTTCACCGTCACGGTCGGCACGCTCTGGGCGTACGACACCGCGGTCGCCGTCCCCGTGATCGGTGTGCCGGACGTGGCGTCGGTGTAGCTGACCTGCTTCCCGACGAGGTTGGCGGCGGCGATCCGCATCTGCAGCGAGAAGTTCTCGTTCGCCGTCGTGGTCTGGTTGGTGATCTGCTCCATCATCGCGAGCTGCGTCTGCTGGCTGATCATCTGGTTCGTGTCCATCGGCGAGGACGGGTCCTGGTTCTGCAGCTGCGTGACGAGGAGCTTCATGAACACCTCGGAGTCCATCGTCTGCGACCGCGAGCTGGTCTGGTTCGCGGCGAGGGCCGCGGCCTGGGCGGCCTGGTCCACGGTGCCGGTGATGCCGTCGATCGGCATGGTCGTTCCCTTCGGTTCTGCCTGTGCTGGCGGTCGTCGCTCAGGCGAGGACGTCGAGTCCGACGGTGCGGACGGTGGGCGTGTGGGCGGTGCCGGGTGCGCGCGGGGTGCGCCGCGCCTCCTGGCCGGTGTCGACGCGTGGACCCGTCTGGGCGGGCCGTTCGTCGTGCCCGGAGCGGGTGTCCGGGTGGTTCTGCGAGGACAGGTCGAGCGTGGTCGACAGTCCGGAGCCGGCGGCGTCGCGGCGGAGGTCCGGCATGACCTGCCGGACCGCGTCGCGCCCCGCGTCGGAGGCGGCGAAGAGCTCGACGTGCATCCCGTGCGCGGTGACGTGCGCGCGGACGGTGACGGGGCCGAGCGTGTCCGGCGTCACCTGGACGGTGACGACGTGCTCCCCCGGGCCGGCCTGTGCGAGCGTGAACACCGGGCGGGCCAGCTGCTGCGCGAGCGGGGCCGGGGCGTTCGCGGTGGCTGCGCCGGACGTCGGGGTGGCCGGCGCAGCGGGCGCCGTCGGCGAGGTGGTCGGGACCGCGACGGCGCTCTCGCCGCCGCGCGACGTGGTGACGGCCTGGAGGCGCGGATCGCCCTGGTCGGGCGCGCCGCTGTCCGCCTCGTGGCCGGTCTGGGCACTGCTGCCCGGCGCTCCCGTCGCCGTGGCAGTCGCCGGGGCGGTGGCCGTGGCGACGACGGGCTGTCCGGCGTCGGCGGGGTCGGCGCCGGTGCCGGTCGTGGCGGCCCGGACGCCCTGGGCGCTCTGGCTGACCTGGGTGCTCTGGGCGACCAACGTGCTCGCTGCTGCCGGGGCCGTCGGTGCGGCCGTCGCCCCCGGGAGGGCGGACGCCGGCGTTGCTGCCGTTCGGTCGGCCTGGAACGAGGGGCCCGCCGGGAGGGCCGGGCCGGGCGCACCGAGCGGGGCGGCCGGGGTCGTCGCCGCGGCAGCTGTCGTCCCGGCCGGCGCTCCGGCGACGGTCGTCGCTGCCGTGCCACCGTGCGACTCGCCCTCGGTGGTCGTGGCAGCGGTCGCCGCGGTCGGGTGTTCGCTGCTCGCGGCGTCGGCGTGCATCGTCGGGTCTGTTGGGTCGGGCGTCGGGGTCGCCCCGCTGCTCGGCACGGGTGCGTCGAGCGACGCCACGGGCGAGCTGGCTGCTGCGGGAGTCGCGAGCTGCTGGGCGGCGGCGGTCGGCGTGGCGGGGACCGGCTGGACCAGGGCAGCGACGATCGACGCCGTGTCGACGGTCGGCGCCGTCCCCGTGGCGGCGGGACCGGCGGCGGTGCCGTCGTTGGAGGTGCCGTCGGCGGCGGTGTCGTCGGCGGAGCGAGCCGCGGCGGCACGGGTCCCACCGTCCGTCGTGCCGTCCGTCGTCGTCGCGTCCGTCGCCGAGCGGCGATCCCGTCCTGCTGCCGAGGCCGTGGACTGCGCATCGCGGTCCGCTCCGGACGCCGGGGTGCGGCGGTCGTGGGACGGCCCCGTCGGCGTGCGGCGCTCCCGGGCGTCGGCAGCCGAGGCAGCGGACGCGGAGGACCCGGTGGCCCCGGCCGAACCCGCGTTCCCCGCGGCGGCCATCGCGGCGCCGAACGAGTCCGCGGACGCCGGCGCACCCGACGAGGACGCGGCCCGCGCCGGTGCCGGGGTGGCAGCGGACGTGGTGATGGTCAGGCTCATGCTGCGCTCCCCGCGTTCATGAGGGACAGCAGCGCCGCCGTCTGCAGGTCCGTCGCACCCGAGGCCGCGGTCGTCGCCGTCGTGGCGGACGCCTGCGCGGGCACGATGCGTCGGATCGTGGCGATGTCCGAGTCCTTGTACCAATTGTCGACGATCCGGACGTCCTTGCCCGGTCGCGGCGCGTGCAGGACCTTGCCGTCGCCGACGTAGATGACGACGTGCCCCTCGCCCTTCGGGATGATGAGGTCGCCGGGCTGCGCGTCCTTGAGGGACCCCACCTCGACGCCCATCTTCGCCTGGTCCGGCACGACCCGGGGCATGGTCACCCCGAGGTCCTTGAACACCGTCTGCACCAGCCCCGAGCAGTCCATGCCGCTCGTGGTGGTACCGCCGAAGACGTACGGCACGCCGAGGTACTTCTTCGCGTCCGCGACGACGTCGGCACCCGTGGCACCGCTGCCCGTCGCGAGCGTCCCGGCCCCGGCGTCGACGGACGTGGCGGCGGCCGCGGGCGTCACGGCCGAGGTCGTGCCGGTACCGGTCGCGCCGGTCCCGCTCCCGGTCGCGGTCGCCAGGGCGTCGGCGAACGCGGTCGACGTGGCGGCGCCCGACGCGGCCGAGGTGGCTGCCGTCGCGGTGGTCCCGCTGCGCAGGGCATCGATCTGGGTCCGGATCTCGGAGATCCGGGAGAGCACGGCGTCCACGCTCATCGGGCACCACCTTCCGCGCGGCTGCGCGCCGCGATCTCGTCGAGGGCGTTCTGTTCGGTTCGGAGGTCCTCGGCGGCCTGCTGCTCGTCGTGCTGGACCTCGAGCTTCTCGAGCCCGAGGGCGGACCGGCGGGCGGCGTTGTAGTCGTCCTGTGCCCGGTCGGCGTCGGCGCGGCGGGTCCGGGCGACGGCGTCGAGCTCCTCGAGCATCCCGCGGGTGGCGGCACGGGCCGCGGCGACCGCGCTGAGGGTCGCGGCGTCCTGGATCGGCTGCGACCCCTCGGTGTCGGCGAGGTTCCGACGCGCGGCGATCCGGGCGTCGGCGGCGTCGCGCACCCGCTCGTTGGCGGTCGCGAGGGCGGCGGCGGCACGGTCCTGTTCGGCGTGCCGGAGCCGGAGGAGCCCGGCGAGCGGGAACCGGCGGGCCATCAGGCACCACCCCCGGTGCCGAGCGTGCCGACGAGTGCGTCGAGGGAGCGCCACGACGCAGCCGCGGTCGCACGCTCGTCCATGCCCTGCCGCAGGAAGCCGTCGATCGCGTCCTGGTGGTCGACGGCGGCGTCCACGAGGGGGTTCGTCCCGCGCTGGTACGCCCCGACGTCGAGCAGGTCCTGCGCCGCCTTGCGCGCGGCCATGACCTTCCGCAGGGCCGTCGCCGCACCGCGCTGCCCGGGCGTGGTGACCTTCGAGGCCACGCGCGACACCGAGCCGAGCGCGTCGACGGACGGGAAGTGCCCGGTGATCGCCAGCTTCCGGTCGAGGACGACGTGCCCGTCGAGGATGCTCCGGGCGGCGTCGGCGATCGGTTCGTTGTGGTCGTCGCCGTCGACGAGGACCGTGTACAGCCCCGTGACGCTGCCGACCCGGTCGGTCCCGGCGCGTTCGAGCAGTCCGGCGAGGACGGAGAACGTCGACGGCGGGTAGCCCCGGGTGGCCGGCGGCTCCCCCACGGACAGCCCGATCTCGCGCTGCGCCATCGCGACGCGGGTGAGCGAGTCCATCATCAGCACGACGTCCTGTCCGGCGTCGCGGAAGGACTCGGCGATGCGGGTGGCGACGAACGCGGCCCGCAGGCGCATGAGCGCCGGCTCGTCCGAGGTGGACACGACGACGATCGAGCGGGCGAGGCCCTCCGGACTGAGGTCGTCCTCGAGGAACTCGCGCACCTCGCGGCCGCGCTCCCCGACGAGGGCGATGACGTTGACGGCGGCGTCGCTCCCCCGGGCGATCATCGACAGCAGCGAGGACTTGCCGACGCCGGAGCCCGCGAACAGGCCCATGCGCTGCCCGCGCCCGACCGTGGTGAGGGTGTCGAGCACGCGGACGCCGAGCTGCATCGGGGTGTCGATGCGCGTCCGGGCCATGGCGTTCGGCGTCTCGTGGTCGAGCGGCACCCACGCGACCGGCTCGCCACCGGCGCCGACGAGCGGACCGCGGTCGTCGATCGGGCGTCCGAGTCCGTCGAGCACGCGTCCGAAGAGCCCCGCACCGGTGGGCACGAGCACCGGTCGCCCGGTGGGCCGTGCGGGCGTGCCGGCGGTCACACCGGTCAGGCGCCCGAGCGGCATGCAGCGGACGCCGGTGACGTCGGTCGCGACGACCTCGACGAGGGTCTGCGGCGCACCCTCGGCACCGACGGCGACGACCTCGCCGACGTGCGCGTCGAGTCCGGCGATCGTGAGGCCGAGTCCGACCGCGCTCGTGACGACACCGACCCGCTGCGGAGCGGCCTGTCGGAGTGCCTCGTCGAGCCCACGGGGGCGGAGGAGCGTCGTGGTCACGGGGTCACCCCCAGCGCCGTGCGGGCACGGTCCAGGGCGGTGGCGATCCGCGCGTCGAGCAGCCCGTCGGGCAGGTCGACGACGGCGTCCCCGTCGCGCAGCGACGGGTCGGCGACGACCGGGACCGGCAGGTCGAGGTCGGCGACGCGCGCGGCGTCCGCGACGCTCAGCCGGACGGCCACGGCGACGGTGCGGTCGATGGACGCGAGCGCCCGCTCGACGGTCGCCTGCGCACCGGGGACGACCCGCGCCTCCCGTCCGTCATCGGCGGTGTCCGCGGTTCGGGAGGCGCGGATCGCGTACCCGACGACGGCTTCCGCCAGGTCGACGGCCGCGACCGCGACCGACTGCTCGGCCTGGTCGAGGACCGGTGCGACGTGCGACAGCATCGCGTTCGTCGCGGCGTCGAGGACCGCGATGCGGCGCGCGGTGTCGGCCTGCATCGAGGCGGTGCGGGCCGCGTGCTCGGTCTCGAGCCGGGCACGGAGCGCGTCGGTCTCGGCCTGCGCCTGCCGGAGCCCCGCAGCGTACCCGGCGGCGTGCCCGCGCACGTCGGCGCTGGCGGCTCGCGCGTTCCCGGACGGGTCCCCGATGACGGGGAACGCGACGCGCTGGACCACGGACTCAGTCAACGAGCTCGTCCTCCTCGGCGCGGTGGACCGTGATGACGCCCTGCGCCTCGAGTTCGCGGACCGAGCGGACCACCTCGGCGCGGGCCTCCTCGACCTGCGAGACCCGGACCGGGCCCATGGCCTGCAGCTCGTCGTCGAGGAGCTCGCGGTTGCGCTCGGAGACGTTCGCCCGGATCGTCTCGACGACCGGCGCGGCGGCACCCTTCATGGCGGTCGCGAGGAGCTTCGAGTCGATCCCGCGCAGGACCTGCTGGATGTCGCGGGACTCGAGCTTGACGATGTCCTCGAACGTGAGCATCCGGGAGCGGATGTCCTCGGCGAGCTCGGGGTCGCGCGCCTCGAGCCCGTCGAGCACGGCCTTCTCGGTGGCGACGTCCGAGCGGTTGATGATGTCGACGAGCGGGGCGATGCCGCCGACGACCTCGACGCTCTCGCGCGGCGACACGACGGCACCGGCGCGCTGGCGGAGGACGCCGGCGACGATCCCGACGGCTTCCGGGGTCGCGCTCCCCATGGTCGCGAACGCCTGGGCGACGTCGGTGCGGGCGCGCTCGTCCACCCCGGCGAGCACGGCGCTGGCCTGGGCCGGCTTCAGGTGTGCGAGCACGAGGGCGATGGTCTGCGGGAGTTCGCCCTCGAGGAGCGTGACGACCTGGCCCGGCTCGGCGTCGTCGAGGAAGTCGAACGACTGCCCGGCGAGGTTCGAGGCGAGCCGGTCCATGACGCCGGCGGCGCGTTCGGCACCGAAGGACGCCTCGAGCAGCCCGAGCGCGGTCTCCTTGCCGCCGCGCTTCTGCGTGCGGCCGCTCAGCGTCATCCGGTGGAACTCGGTCAGGGTCTTGTCGACGACGGTGTCCTCGACGCGGCGCATCCGGACGATCTCGGCGGAGATCTCCTCGGCCTCGATCTCGGTGAACTGCTTCATCACCTCGGCGGCGCGCTCGGTCTCCATCTGCATGAGGATGAGCGCGACCTTCTGCGCACCGGTCAGCGCACGGTCGCCAGCGCCGGTCCCGCCGGCGCTCGGCACCAGGGCGCTCACACCGGTGCCCGGTCGTCGAGGAGCCCGCGGAGGAGCTCGGCCGTGCGCTTCGGGTCCCGCTCGGCGAGGGCGGAGATGTCCTGGCGACGCCGCTCCGCGGTGATCTCCTCGGTGGTGAGGACCTCGGTGGGGGCGTCGTCGTGCGGGACGGTGGGCAGCGCGACGGTCGGGGCGTCCCCGGCCTGCAGGGTGCTCCGGTCCGCGGCGCCGTCGACGGCGAGCGGGAGCTGGAAGGTCTCGCCGGAGAAGGCGTCGAGCTCGCCGAGGTCGACCGCCTCGCGCTCCTGCTTCCGGCTGCGGCGGGCGAGGAAGACGATGATCGCGATGAGGGCGAGCAGCGCGCCGACGACGATCCCGGCGGTGCGGATCGACGACCACAGCGCCTCCTGCTGGTCCGCCTTCTGCTGGGCCTCGAGCGCCTTCGTCGCCTTGTCGGCGGCGCTGGTGTCGAAGTCCATCATCGCCACGCGGACTTGGTCGCCACGGGTCTGGTCGACACCGGCGGCCGCGGCCACGAGGTCGTTGATGCTCTGCAGGTTCGCGTTCTGCACCGCGGCCGCCTTGGAGTTCAGCGCGACCGAGATCGTCTGGCGGGAGAGCCCACCGGCCGGCAGCTGTGTGGTCTCGGTGGTGTGGTCGACGGCGTTGTTCTTCGTCGCGGACTCGTTCTTGTACCCGTCGTCGGCGCCGCTCGTGGCGGTGCCGTTCGGCACGGCGATGTTGTCCGGGCCGAGGACGCCGGTCGCCCCGGCGCCGCCGGCACCGGACCCCGCGCCGTACTGCTCGGTGGTGGACGACTCGTTGAGCGCGACCGGGCCGGTCGTCGGCGTCGTGTAGGACTCCGACGTGCGGGTGCCCGAGTTCTGGTTCATCGTGGCGGACACCACGACGCTGGCGTTCCCGGTGCCGAGGGTCGTGTCGAGCAGGTCCTGGATCTTCTTGCTCGTCGAGGCGTCGTAGTCGGCCGCCTGGTCCGCCCCGCTGCCGGTCGCGCCGGTGCCGACGGCGGAGAGCGTCTGGCCCTTCGCGTCGACGACGGAGACGTCGGTCGGCTGCATGCCCTCGACGGCGGCGCTCGTCAGGTGCACGATCGCCTGGACCTGGTCGGTGCTCAGCTCGCTGCCGTTCTTCGTGGCGATGAACACCGACGCGGTCGGGTCCTTCTCCTCGGAGACGAACACGGTCTTCTCGGGGATCGCGAGCTGCACGGTGGCGGTCTGCACGCCGTCCATCGCGCCGATGGTCTTCGCGAGCTCGCCCTCCATCGCGCGCTTGTACGTGACGTCCTGCTGGAACTCGGAGCTCGTCACGCCCATCTTGTCGAGCAGCGAGTAGCCGCCCTCGTTCGATGCGGGGAGCCCGTTCGACGCGGCCTTGAGCCGCTCCGAGTACACCGACCCCTGCGGGACGAGGATCGTGGCCCCGCCGTCGGTGAGCTGGTACGGCACACCGTCGGTGGTGAGCTGGTCGGTGACGCTCGCCGCGTCGGCCGCCGCCAGTCCGGTGAACAGCGGGGCGTAGGACGCCTTGCCGAGCCAGCTCGCGAGCGCGATGCCGCCGAGCACGAGCGCGGCGATGACGAGGATCGCGATGGTCCGCTGGGCGGCGCTGAAGCCCTTGACGTAGGCGGCGAGACGACCGAAGAGGTCCTTGACGGCGACGGGCATCAGGCCTGCATCCTCATGATCTCGTTGAAGGCGTCGACGCCCTTGTTGCGGACGGCGGAGACGAGCTCGAGCGTGACCTGCGCGCGGGTGGCGGCGATCGTCGCGTCGTGGATGTCGTCGAGGTTGCCGGTGACGGCCTTGAGTGCGAGGGTCTTCGAGTCGCTCTGCAGCTGCTGGAGCCCGTCGACCGCGTTCCCGAGCGACGCGGCGAACCCGCTGCCGTCGGAGGTCGCGCCGGCGGCCGCGACCCCGCTCGTCGCGCTCGTGCCGACGTCGCTGGACGTGCCGCTCAGGCTCGTCATCGCGTTCGTCATCGCGTTGGTGGTCACACCGTTCACGGCGTCGATGGGCATCAGTTCTTCCCGATCTGCAGGGCCGCCTCGTAGGCGGTCTTCGCGCGGTCGACCACGGCGGCGTTCGCCTGGTAGCCCCGCTGGGCCATGATGAGGTCCGCCATCTGCGTGCCGAGGTCGATGTCCGGCATGCGGACGTAGCCCTCCGCGTTCGCGAGCGGGTTGTCCGGGTCGTACGTGACCCGGCCGGCGGCGCTGCCGAACGCGGCGCCCTTGACGTAGGCGCCGGAGACGCCGTTGCCCTCCTGGACCTCGACGTAGCGGGCCTGGAAGGCGGAGTCGTCCATCGACTTCACCGTGTTGACGTTCGCGATGTTGTCCGACACGGCGTCGAGCCACTTGCGGTGCACCGTCATGCCGGTGCTCGCGATGCCGATCGCGTCGAACGTGGTCACGAGGTGGTCCGCATCGCCGCGCGGACACTGGTGAGCTCGGAGTTCATCGCCTGCGTGGCGAACTGGTACCGGAGCACGGTGTCGATGTTCGAGAGCGTCTCCTCGTCGAGGTTGACGTTGTTGCCGTTCGTGTTCGTCGGCTCGAGGCTCCGCGCGACGGTCGGGGTCGTGCCGCCGTCCCCGTCGACGATCGACTTCGCCAGGGCGTCCTCGAACTGGACCTTCTCGGCGTGGTAGTTCGGCGTGTTGATGTTCGCGATGTTGTTCGCGATGACCTTCTGTCGCATCGACAGGCCGTCGAGCGCACTCTGCAGTGCGACGCTCGTCACGGAATCGAACACTGGTGGACCGTCCCCTCGCTGACGACGTCCCCTGTTGACGTCGCCTGATGGCGGTGGCCGATCCGTGGCCGAACTGGTGAGCGATCCGTGCTCAGGGGGCGCTGTCGGCCGGGTCGTGGGGCGCGTTAGGGGTCGCCCCGAACGGGGGGCGGGGGGGCTCACGTGTGCACACTTCGACATACCGCCGGTCGATCGACGCGTGCTTCGTCGCACGATGCACACGCACCCGGTGCGTGTGCATGCTCCGACATTCCGCCAGTCGATCGACGCGTGCTTCGTCGCACGATGCACACGCATCCGCGCGCCGCCGCGGCTCGTCCCGCCCGCCCCCGCGCCCGGCCCCGCGTCAGGCGGACGCGTCGAGGTACACCGAGCCGCGCGGCTCCCGCGTCGCGTCCACCGCCCGGAGCGCCCCGAGGTGGTCGAGCGTCGCCCGACGGTCCCCCTCGAGCGCAGCGATCCGGTCCCGCTGCGCGGCGAGCAGCCGGGAGGCACGCCCCACCAGCTCCCGCGGCACCGGCCCCAGCCCGGTCGGCTCGGACCACCGCACGTCGCCGCCCGCCGTCAGGTCGGCTTCGAGCGCCTCGAGCACGGCCTCCCACGCGGCACGGCGTTCCGCGTCAGGCGACACCGAGTGCCCCGCCGGTCGGGTGCTGCACCGCGGTCGCTGCCGGGATCGACGCGGCGGCCTCGTGCCACGACTGCCGCAGCGGCTCGAGGATCCGGATGCAGTCGCGGGTGGCCTGGACGTCCCGGTGCACGTTCGCGGTGATGAGCGACGTCGACGCGTAGTTGTAGATCGCCAGCAGTCCCTCGCCGCCGTCCCACACGTCGATCTTCAGCGTCGAGGACAGCTCGCCGACGATGGCCTGCGCGTGCAGGAGCTGCTCGCGGGCCGCGTCCCAGTCGGCGGTCGTCTGTGCGGCCTCGGCGCGGTGCAGGTCGAGGAGCAGCCGGTCGTAGAGCATCGTGACGAGCTGCGCCGGCGTCGCCGAGAGCACGGCTTCGTTCGTGTACTGGGCACGGCGCTGGTCCGTGACGGTGCGGGGCTGCGCGGCCTGTCGGAAGGCGGCGGACTGGAGGTCGAAGGCGTTCATCGGTGTTCCTGTCAGCTCGTCGTCGACGCCAGCTGGCTCGCCAGCCAGCTGGACTGGGACTGGAGCTTGCTGAGGCTGGTCTCGAGGCTCGCGTACATCGTCTGCAACGCTGCGCGACGCGAGGTGAGCCGGTCGGTCCAGCTGTCGATCTGGGTGTTGAGGTCCTTCGCGACGGCCTGCTGTCCCGTGATCGCGGTGGTGATGGACCCGTCGTACTTGTCGGAGGCCGAGGTGGCAGCGGCGCCGACGTTCGCCGCGACGCCCGAGAGCATCGCCTGCGTACCCTCCGGATCGGTCGCGAGGGCCTTCTGGAAGACGTCGGCGTCGAAGGTGAAGTCGCCGTCCTTCGTGATCGAGATCCCGATCGACGACGGGGACTTCCCGCCCACCGGCGCGGACATCGTGCTCGCGAGCCGCTGGACGACGTCACGCGTGGTGCCGTCGCCCGAGAGCACGCCGGCCGTCGTCGTGGTGGTGCCGGTCGTCGGGCTGGTCGTGCTCGTGACGGCGGTGTTCGAGCTGTAGTACGCGGCAACGGCGTTCATCGCGTCGACGAGGCCGGACGCGACGGTCTGCGCCTTCGTGGTGTCCTGCGCGACGGTCAGCGTCACCGGGTCGGTCGTGGGCTGCGTCACCGTGACGCTGACCCCGGGGACGAGGTCGGTGAACGTGTTCGTCGTGCTCGTCACCGTCTGCGCCGCCGCGGTACCGGCCCACAGGGTCACGCTGGCGTCCTTCGCCTGCGTGACGACCGCGGCACCGACCTGGGTGAGGACGTTCGTCGCGGTGCCGGCGGTGACCTCGTCGGCCGTGCCGCGGTACACCTCGAACGCGCCGGCCGCCCCGGTCTTCGCCGAGGTGAGCTGCAGGCGGTAGAGCTTCGTGCCGTCGGCGTCGGTCCCGGCAGCGACCCGCGTCGCCGTGACACCGGCGCCCGACTTGTTGATCGCGGACACGGTGTCGTCGAGGGACCCGGAGGCCGGTGTGACGGTCGTCTTCGTGCCGTCGGCGCCGACGATCGTGATCGGCTCGGCCGCGGAGGACCACGTCGCCATCGCCGCGGTGACGCCGACCTGCGCCGACGCGGTGGACCCGACCGTGAAGCTCAGCGACCCGGCGCTGGCGTTCGCCCCGGTGACCGCGGTGACGCCCGGCGACGAACTCGTGGCCGTGAAGAGGTCGAGCGAGGTCGCCTTCGCCGCGTCCTTCGCCTTCGTCGCGAGGGTCTGCACGAGCCCGTTGATCGTCTGCAGTGACGAGATGAACGAGTTGGTGCTGGTGAGCTTGTTCTTGAGGAGCGTCTGCGGGACCCCCTCGACGCTCATCAGCGAGTTGATGAGGTCGGTGGTCTTGAGACCGCTGACGAGACCGTCGATCGCGAGACTGCTCGCCGAAGACACGGACGACATCGATGGCTCCTGCCGCTACGAGGGGAAAGGGTGCGGGTGACGCCGCCGCCCGGGGTACCTGAACGATCCCGGACGGCGGCGTCAGCGCTGCTAGCGCAGGAGCGAGAGCACACCCTGCGTGCTCTGGTTCGCCTGCGCGAGCATCGAGGTGCCGGCCTGGCTGAGGATGTTGTCGCGCGTGTACTTGACCATCTCCTCCGCCATGTCGACGTCGGTGATGCGCGAACCGGCAGCGGTGAGGTTCTCCTTGGCCACGTTCGTCACGTTGATGGCGTGGTCGAAGCGGTTCTGGATGGCACCGATGTTCGAACGTGCCGTCGACACGCTCTTGATCTGCGCGTCGATCGTGGTGATCGCGGTCTGCGCACCGGTGGCGGTCGTGAAGTCGAGACCGGTGACGGCGGTCGCCACGGTCGAGACGTTCGCGCCCGACAGGTCGACGTCGATCTGGCTCGCCGCGTCGCCGTTGGCGCCGACCTGGAACTTCAGGACGCCTGCGGTGCCGGCGGAGCCGTCGAGCAGGTTGATGCCGTTGAAGTTGGTCGACTGGGAGATGCGGGTGAGCTCCTTGGACAGCTCGGTGACCTCGGTGGAGATCGCCGTGCGGGAGTCCGCGTTGTTCGAGTCGTTGCCGGCCTGCACGGCGAGGTCACGCATGCGCTGGAGGATCGAGTGGGTCTCGGTGAGGCCACCTTCAGCGGTCTGCACAACGGAGATGCCGTCCTGTGCGTTGCGGGCGGCGACCGTGAGGCCACCGACCTGGGACTTCAGCCCCTCGGAGATCGACAGACCGGCCGCGTCGTCGGCAGCACGGTTGATGCGGAGACCCGACGAGAGCTTCTCGAGGGACTTCGACAGGTCGTTCTGCGTCGAGTTCAGGTTCCGGTACGTGTTGAGTGCCGAGAGGTTGGTGTTGATGGACATGCCCATGGTGGTTTCCTCCGTGAAATCTGGGTCGTACGTCTGCCCGTCCGTGGGCTGACAGGGGTGACTCTCGACCGGTTGGCCGGAGCCGTTAGGGAATCGGCGGAATTCGTCGTGCGACGAGACCGCCGAGGGCTAGCTCACCGCGACGACGGGGGCGGTCGTGACCGTCGTGGCGTCCTGCACGGCACGCGCCACGCCGGCTGCGGCGTTCGCGGCGACCCGTGCCAGGTACGCACTGCGGCGCGCGGCGGTGGTCTTCGAGGCCGGCTCCACGGTGACGCCGTCGTCCCCGTAGTGCGCGGCGAGTCCGTCGCGGAGCAGGCGCATCGCCTCGGAGCGCTGCTGCGACACGGCGGAGTGGGTGATCCCGAGCTCGGCGGCGACCTCGGTCACCGACCGGTCGCCGAAGTACACGTTCTCGACCACGAAGCGCATCCGCTCCGGCAGCGCCTCGACGGCGGCACGGAGGTAGCGGCGCTTCTCCGCTTCGAGCAGGTCCTCACCCGGCAGCGGCAGGTCCGCGGCGAGGGTGTCGTGCACGGTCTCGTCGATCGGCGAGACGGTCCGGGCCGCGTCGCTCATGGCGTCGGCGGCGGTCTGGCGGTCGACGCCCATCGCATCCGCGATCTCCTGCACGCCGACGCTCCGCCCGAGCCGGGCCGACAGCGCCTCCTGCGTTGCCAGGGTCTCGCGGATCCGCTTCCGGGTGCCGCGGGACGCCCAGTCGGCGGAGCGCATGTCGTCGGCGATCGCGCCCGTGATGCGGGTGCGGGCGTACGCGCCGAAGGGGACGCCGAGGTCGGGGTCGAAGGCCTCGGCCGCGGCGACGAGGGCCAGCGACCCGACGGCGGCGAGGTCGTCACGGTCGAGGTGCGTGGCACGCGCCCGCACGTCGGCGACGATGTAGCCCACGAGCGGGAGGTGCTCCACGATCATCGCGTTGCGGTCGTTCCGGTCCATGCTGATCCCCTGGTCGCCTGACATGCCTGACCCCTCCGTGGGCGCGGCAGACGCCGGCCTCGGATGGCCGGTGCGTACGCCGAAGACCCACCCGGGTCCCTCCGGGTGGTGCACCGTGCGTCCCTGCGACGCGGTGCGGGGTGTCCCCCGCGGTGCGCTTCGAATGTATCGGCTGGCAAAGCCCTGAGGAGGTGCACAACCGTCCCCAAAGCGGGGGTGAGGGGGCGTTCCCCCGGTCGGCATTTGGGGGGACCCCGGCCTGGGAACGCGCGTTCTTGTCCCCCGATGTGGGTGATTCCCTGGAGGCGCGGGTCGTGTCCGGCAGGCGCGGTCACCCGGTCGGTGCTTACGCCCGGCACCCGCGACCCGATAGGTCCCGGTGTCCGCAGGATGACCGACACACCCCACCGGGAGGAGCTGATGAGCGTGAACGAACTGTCCGCCGTGCTCTGGCGCGAACGCGAACTGCTCGAGCTGCTCACCTTCAAGCTCGAGGAGGAACAGCTGCTCCTCGCGGCCGGTCGCTCCCGCTGGGTGTCGCACGCCAGCCGCGAGGTCGAGCAGGTCCTCGAGCGTCTCCGCAGCACCGGTCTCGAGCGCGCCGCGTCGAGCGCCGAGGTCGCCGAGGAGTGGGGTGTCGCCGCCGACGCACCGCTGCGCGAGGTCGTCGCCGCTGCGCCGAACGGCCCCTGGGGCGAGATCCTCGCCGCCCACCTCACCGCGATGGTGGAGCTCACCACGCAGATCGGGGCGCTCCGCGACGAGAACGACCGCTTCCTCCGTGCCGCCGCGCAGGCGACCGAGGAGACGCTCGCCGGGTCCGTCACCGGTGCCGCCACCTACGACGCCAGTGGTACCTCGGGTACGGGCACGGACGGCGCACGACTCTTCGAGGGGACCCTGTAGCACCGTGGTCAGCACCTTCGGCTCCCTCGCCACCGCCTACTCCGGCCTCGCCGCGGCCCGCGCCGGCATCGACGTCACCGGGCAGAACATCGCCAACGCCGGCACCGCCGGGTACACCCGCCAGCGCGTCTCGCAGTCCTCGATCCCCGCCGCCCAGACCGGGTTCATGCGCGGGACCGCAGCGCTCGCGGGCCAGGGCGTGTCCGTCGACGGCATCGCCCGCCTGGCGTCCCTCACGCTCGACGCCGGCGTGCGGGTGGCCTCCGGCTCCTCGGCCTACGCCGACGCCCGCGCCACCGCACTCGCCGCGCTCGAGAACGGGCTGAACGAACCCGGTGACGACGGACTCGCCAGCAAGCTCGACGCCTTCTGGTCCTCGTGGAGCGAGCTCTCCAGCCACCCGGACGACCCCGGTGCCGCCAGCGCCGTCATCGGCGCCGCGAAGACCGTCGCCAGCGCGCTCGCCAGCGGCTCGAAGGCGGTCGACGCACAGTGGACGAGCGTCCGCGGCACCGTCGACGGCCAGGTGCAGCAGCTCAACGACGCCGCGTCGCAGGTCGCCGACCTGAACGGTCGGATCCGCACCGCGCTGGCGTCCGGCGGGAACGCGAACGAGCTGCTGGACCAGCGCGACCAACTCACCCAGCAGATCGCCTCGCTGGCCGGCGGCACGGTCCGACAGAACACCGACGGCACCGTCGACGTCCTCATCGGCGGCAACGCCATCGTGCAGGGCACCGATGCCCGCTCCGTGGCGCTCGGCGGCGGGCAGCGCATGGCCGACGGCGCCGCGGTCACCCTCACCTGGACCTCGGGCACGGCCGGCGCGGTCGCCCTGTCCGGCGGCTCGATCGGCGGGAACCTCTCACTGCTCGCCCCCGCGACGGCGAACGGCACCGGCGGAGCCCTCGCCGAGGCGTCCGCGTCGTACGACCGGGTCGCGACGAAGCTCGCCAGCGCGGTCAACGCCGTGCACGCCACGGGGACGACACCGACCGGTGCCACCGGGACCCCGTTCTTCTCCCTCGCGGCCGGCGTCCCGGCTGCCCAGGGCCTCTCGGTCGTCCCGACCGACGGCAGCGGCCTGGCGACGCGGAACGCGGCGGGGGAACTCGACGACTCGTTCACCGACGCGCTCTCGCGACTCGGCGCGGCCTCCGACGGTGCCGACCGCTCCTGGGCGACGTTCGTGGCGGGGGTGGGCAGCGCCTCCAGGTCCGCCGCGTCGGAATCGACGCTCACCGGACTCGCGCTGACCAACGCGCGCACGCAGCAGCAGTCGAGCGCCGGTGTGGACCTCGACGAGGAGAACGTCAACCTGCTGAGCTACCAGCACGCGTACCAGGGCGCCGCGCGGGTCCTGACCGCCGTCGACGACATGCTCGACACCATCATCAACCGCGTCGGACTCGTCGGGAGGGGCTGACCGTGATCACCCGTGTGACCACCCAGATGTCGATGACGGCCGCGAGCGCCAGGCTGCAGGCCGGCGCCGCGAAGCTCGCGCAGCTCACCGACCAGGCGACGACGCTGAAGAACATCCAGCGGCCGTCCGACGATCCCGTCGGGACCGCCTCGTCGATGCAGGTGCGCAAGGAGCAGGCGGCCGCCGCGCAGTACACGCGCAACGCGAACGACGCGGCCGGCTGGCTCGCCACGACCGACAGCGCCCTGTCGAGCGTGTACTCCGTGCTCAACAACGTGCGGGACCTCACCGTGCAGGCGGCGAACAGCGGCACCATGAGCGACACCGACCGCGACGCGTTCATCACGCAGTTCCAGTCCCTCAAGTCCGAGCTCGAGTCCCGGGCGAACACGACGTACGGCACGCGGTCCGTGTTCGCCGGATCGTCCACCGCCGCCACCGCGTACGACCCGACGACCGGGTGGGCGTCCTCCGGCACCGACGTCACCCGACGCATCGGCGACGGCACCACCGTGCGGGTCGACACCGCCGGCACCGCGGTGTTCGGCTCGGGGAACTCGTCCGTCTTCGCCATGATCGACTCGATCGTCGGCGACCTGCAGAACGGCGTGAACGTGAACCCCCGCATCAACGACGTCGACGCCGCGATCAGCACCGTCCGCGGCATCCAGGCCGACGTGGGCGTCCGGCACGCCGCGGCCCTCTCCGCGCAGGACTCCCTGAAGAGCGCGACCGTCTCGCTCGAGAACCGGCGCGCCGGCATCGAGGACAAGGACCTCGCGAAGGCCGTCCTCGACCTGCAGGTGCAGCAGACCAACTACCAGGCAGCCCTCGCCGTCACCGCGAAGGTCCTGCAGCCGACCCTGATGGACTACCTCCGATGAGCATCGACCTGACCTTCGCCGTCCCGCCGTTCGGCCTGGCGCCCGCCCCCGTCTTCACGCTGACGCCCGTGGACGGCGCCGACGGGCTCTTCACCCTCGTCGGGGGTTCCTCGCGCTTGTTCGTGCTCGACGCCGCGGTGCACCTGCCGTCGTACGCGCCGGAGCTCACGGACGAGCAGGCGGCCGGGCTCGGGCTGACCGCACCAGAGGACGCGATGCTGCTCGTCGTCGCGAACCCGGGCGGCGCCGACGGCGGGACCACGGTGAACCTGCTCGCGCCGATCGTCGTGAACGCCCGGACGTCGATCGGGGCGCAGCTCATCCTCGAGGAGCAGGACCTGCCGCTGCGCGCGGAGCTCGCCGCGCGCTGAGCGCGGCCGCGGCGGCCCGGGTTCCGCGCGTGATTCGCTGCCGACTCGGAACGACATCGTCGACGTCGTACGACATCGGAAACGTCGCTACCGCGCGGACGCAACAGTTGCGCGCGCCCGATTGCGACAACATCGCCGTCGTGCGACATCGACGTTGTCGCACCTTGCGCACGTACTCACTCTCCACAGCCCTGAAGGCGCGGCTCACCGTCCACAGATCGGCTCCGCGCCGCCAGGTGGTCGCGTCCCGGGCAGCATCGTGGAGGCATGCACGAACGCGTCCTCGCCGTCCCACTCGTCCGCACCGGCGGACACCCGAGCGCAGAACGACGCGCACTCCAACGGAAGGTCCACCGCGGCGAGTTCGTCGCGATCCGGCCCGGTGTCCTCGCACGCCCCGACGATGTCGCCGACCTCCGCCCGGAGGACCGACACCTCCTGCTCGTCCGCGCCAGCTCGCAGGCCATCCGTCCACCGGTCGAACTCTCGCACCGCTCGGCTGCCGCCGTGCACGGTCTGCCGTTCATCAGCCCGCCGCCCGGCAAGGTCGAGGTCACGGATCCACGACGTGAGCGCAGCGAGACGACCGCCCTGCTCCGAGTGCACAGTGCACCGCTGCGGGCTCCCATCAGCTCGAGGTGGAACGGCCTCCCACCGACGTCGCCGGTCGACTTCGAGGGCATCGCCACCGCCGCGCTGGTCCGGACGCTGGTGGACGTCGCGGTGGTGCTCCCGCTCGTCGAGAGCCTCCCCATGATCGACGCCGCGCTGCACGATCGACGGGTCCTGCCGGAGATGCTGCACGAGGAAGCATGCGCACGCAGCAAGAAGGGTCACGACAAGGCGGGGGTCGCGATCGCGATGGGGTCGGGGCTGTCCGGGTCGCCGGCGGAGTCGGTGTGCCGGGTCCGGTTCCGGCAGCTCGGCGTCCCGCAGCCCGTGCAGCAGCACACGTTCCGACGGCCCGGGGAACGAACGGCGATCGTCGACTTCTGGTTCCCCGAGGCCGGCGTGGTGGTCGAGGTGGACGGCCGGGGGAAGTACGAGGACCCGGCGATGCTGGGCGGCTCCACCACCGCCGACGCTCACTGGCAGGAGAAGCAGCGCGAGGACTTCGTGCGCTCCTTCCCCGAGGTCCGCGCCGTCGTCCGGCTGACCTGGGCGGACCTGATGGATCCCGAGCGGGTCCGGGCGAAGCTCCGACGGGCGGGGATCACGTGCCGGTGAACCGCGCAGCGTCCGGGTGGTGGGCCCGCTGGCGCTCGACATCGGAGACCGCGGCACGGCCGACGACCACGTCGCCCGCTCCGAGTCGAACGCCGTGGATCCGCCCCGTACCTTTGACCACCGCGCCGCGCCGGTCCGGGTCCGGGTCGTGGCGGTCGGCTCCGGCGCCGAGGACGACGTCACGGACGGAGACCGTCCCGATCACCTGCGCACCGGCGCCGATCGTCGCCGGTCCCTCGACGAGACAGCCACCGGACAGCCGTGCACCCGCGCCGATCTCCACGTCGGCACTCCCGGAACCGGACGAGGCCGCACCGACCGCGACGACCGTGACCGGACCGGGCCCGAGCTCCGCCCGACCGATCTCGACGCGTGCCCCGTCCGCGAGGACCGTCACCGGCCCCGGCCCCAACCGCGCCTCCGCGCGGACGACGACGGTCCCGGTCCCCCGGCTCTCGAGGACGGCACCCGGGTACACCACGACGCCCGGCTCGATGACCACCGAACGACCGACCAGCACGGACGCCGGGTCCAGGACGAGCACGTCCTGCGCCAGTGCCGCGACCTCGTCCGGCGTCAGGAATCCGGCAGCGCGCCGTGCTGCATCGAGTGCGTGTGCAGGGGTCATCCGACGAGCCTCCCATGCGTCCGGCGTACCGTCGTCCCCATGGCCCGAGAGCAGAAGGACCAGGCGATCGTGCCCTTGCCGGCAGCGCCTGTGGCCTCCACCCCCACCGACCCGAACGCGCGCACCCCCGAGCAGACCCAGCCGGCCGGCTGGGTCAAGATGCTCGACCGGGTGCTGAGCGTGCAACGCCCCGTCGTGGTGGCCCACGTGCGGGCACTCCGCCGTCGGCACCCCGACTCGACCCCGGCCGAGATCGTCCAGATCCTCGAGCGGCAGTACCTCGCGGCGGTGACCACGGGCGGTGCGGCAGTCGGCGCGAGCGCGGTGATCCCGGGCGTCGGCATGGCGGCGGCCCTCGGGTTGAGCGGCGCCGAGACCGTCGGCTTTCTCGAGACCACGGCCCTGTTCGCGCAGTCCGTGACCGAGGTGCACGGCATCGCGCTCGACGACCCCGAGCGCGCACGCATGCTCGTGATGGCGATGATCCTCGGCTCGCCGGGCACCCAGCTCATCAACCAGCTCGCGGGCCAGATCGCCGGTGGACAGGTCCGCACCGCGTTCTGGGGCGAGATGGTGACGTCGTCCCTCCCGAAGCAGGTCGTGAACGGCATCGGCGGACAGGTGCGCGACCAGTTCATCAAGCGCTTCGCCGCGCGGCAGGGCACGACGATCGTCGGTCGAGCCCTCCCGTTCGGGATCGGCGCGGCGGTCGGTGGCCTCGGGAACCACGCGCTCGGGCGGAAGGTGATCCAGGCCTCGCGGACGGGGTTCGGGCTGCCCCCGGCGCAGTTCCCGATCGTGCTGGAACCGAAGTCGGGCAAGGAACCGAAGCCGACGAAGGACTCGAAGGCGCCCAAGGAACCCAAGCGGGCCAAGGCGCCGAAGGAACGGCGGGCGATCGGGCGTCGGAAGGGCCGCGAGGACCTCTGGGCCGACACCCCGGACCGCACCGGCGACTGACGGTCACACCCACCGGCCGGATGCGAACCACCGACCGGACGCAAACCACAGACAGGACGTAACCACCGACCGGACGCAACCACCGACCGGACGTGAACCACCGACCGGACGTGAACCGCCGGCCGGACGTGAACCAGCGATCGGACGCACCCGCTGGCTCGACGCAACCCACAGACGGACGGGAGGCGGGGGGGGCGCCCCCCCCCCCCCCCCCCTCCCGTCCGTCCCAGCGCAAGCCCGCCTCAGCGCCCCCGCACCGGCGTCGTCACCACCTGCCCAGCGTGCGCGAACCCGCCCCCGAACCCGAAGAGCAGCGCCGGCACCCCCTCGGGGAGGTCCCCCCGGGCCCACGCCTTCGACAGCCCGAGTGGCACGCTCGCCGCCGACGTGTTCCCCGACTCGACGACGTCCCGCACCACGAACTTCGACTCCCCGCCGAGGGCGTGCACGAGCGGCTCGATGATCCGCAGGTTCGCCTGGTGGAACGCGAACACCCCGATGTCGTCCATCGTGAGCCCCGCAGCGGCGACGGCTGCCCGGGCGTGGTCGGCGGCCTCGGTGATGGCCCAGCGGTAGATGGAGCGACCCTCCTGGCTGAAGCGCTCGGGGTCGCCGGAGACGAGCACGGCCTCCTCGAGGTGCGGCACGCTCCCCCACGACACCGGGCCGATCTGGGCCTCGTCGGACACGCCGAGCACGGCGGCGCCGGCACCGTCCCCGACGAGCACGCACGTGGATCGGTCGGTCCAGTCGACGATGCCGGACAGCACCTCCGAGCCGACGACGACCGCGATGTCCGTCGACCCGACCCGGATGGCCTGGTCGGCCAGCGCGACGCCGTACTCGAAGCCGCTGCAGGCGGTGTTGATGTCGATGGGTGCGGCGGCGGGCGACAGGCCGAGTGCCGCGGCGACCCGACCGGCGGTGTAGGGCGCCCGGTCGCGGTGGGTGGTGGACGCGACGATGACCAGTCCGACGTCGGAGGGCGCGACGCCGGCGTCGGCGAGGGCGTTCCGCGCTGCCTCGATCGCCATGGAGGTCACGGTGTCCGATGGTCCGGCGATGTGCCGGGTCTCGATCCCGGTCCTCGTGCGGATCCACTCGTCGTTCGTGTCGACCATGGTCGAGAGCTCGTCGTTGGTGAGGACGCGTGCTGGCTGGTGGTGGCCGAACCCGAGGATCCGGCTGCCACGGAGTGCTGGGGTGTTCACGAGACCGCACGCTACTCCCCTGCCCGACCCGCTCATGCCCGGCGCGGCATGGAGCGCAGCCTCCGAGGCGGGTACCCACAGGGCCTGCCTGCGGAGACCGGGACCGCGTAGACCTGGACCATGGACTACACACACCTCGGCCGCACAGGGTTGTCGGTCTCACGAGCCGTGCTCGGGACCATGAACTTCGGCCCGGAGACCAGCGAGGACGACTCGCACGCCATCATGGACCGGGCCCACGAGCTCGGCGTCAACTTCTTCGACACCGCCAACGGCTACGGCGGCTCGGTGGGCAAGGGCGCCACCGAGGAGATCATCGGCCGCTGGTTCGCCAAGGGGGGCGGGCGGCGTGAGAAGACCGTCCTCGCGACGAAGGTCTACGGCGACATGATCGACTGGCCGAACGGCGGGAAGCTCAGCGCGTACAACATCCGCCAGGCCCTCGACGCGAGCCTGCAGCGCCTCCAGACGGACCACATCGACCTCTACCAGTTCCACCACATCGACCGTGCGACCCCGTGGGACGAGATCTGGCAGGCGATCGACGTCGCCGTGCAGCAGGGCAAAGTGCTCTACGTCGGCTCGTCGAACTTCGCCGGGTGGCACATCGCCCAGGCCCAGGAGGCCGCCGCGCGCCGGAACACCCTCGGCCTCGTCAGCGAGCAGTCGATCTACAACCTCGTCGTGCGCGACATCGAGCGCGAGGTCCTCCCGGCCGCCCGTGAGTACGGCCTCGGCGTGATCCCGTGGTCGCCACTGCAGGGCGGCCTGCTCGGTGGCGTCATCGAGAAGACCGAGAACGGCTCGCGTCGCCTCTCGGGCCGCAGTGCCGAGTACGTCGAGGGCCACCGCGACCAGCTCACCGCCTACGAGTCCTTCGCGAAGGAGCTCGGGCACACCCCGGGCGAGCTCGCCCTGGCGTGGCTCCTGCACCAGCCCGGTGTCACGGCGCCGATCACCGGCCCGCGCACCATGGAGCAGTGGGAGTCCGCGGTCCGCGCCGTCGACATCCGTCTCGACCAGCGTGCGCTCGACCGGCTCGACGAGATCTTCCCGGGGCACAAGACCTCGCCGGAGGACTACGCCTGGTGACGCGCTGACGCCACCACGTCGCTGACGCGACCCATGACGGGAGGCGGGGGGGGGGGGCGGCCCCCCCCCCCCCCCCCCCCTCCCGTCCGTCCGCACGTCCAGAGCCGGACCCGCGTCGCGCGCGCAGCCACCGGTCAGAGCGCGGCTATCTCGTCGTCCCGCAGCCCGATGCTGCGGAGGTACCCGTCCACCGAGCCCCACCGCCGCTCGACGCGCTCGATGACCGTCGTCATGATCTCCGGCACGCAGCGGTGGCCGATCGCCGTCGCTTCGGGGTCCGTGCTGGCGGCGCGCTCGGCGGCGAACCGCTCGACGAGCCCGGCGGCGCTGGCCGCGTAGTCGGCACCGACGGCGTCGAGGTCGGCACCCCAGTGCCGGGCGAGCAGCGCGCTCACGATGCCGGTCCGGTCCTTGCCCGCGGCGCAGCAGACGAGCACGTCGCCGTCCGCGGTGGCGATCGTCCGCAGCGCCGCGGCGATGCCGGAGCGGTGCCGGTCGAGCCAGTCGGTGTACTGGTCCTCGAGGTGGACGGCCTCGGCGGCGGACTCGACCGCCGAGGCCGGGTCGAAGAGCGGCACGGAGCGGTAGGCGGGCGTGGCGGCGAGCGGGTGCGGCACCGCGTCCGTCTCGTCCACGCGGCGGAGGTCGACCACGGCCGCGAGGCCCGCCGGGTACGCGGCGGGAGCGACCGGGTCGGTGTTCGCCCGGTACACCGTGCGCCGGCGGCCGTGCTGGAGGCCGGGTCCCCCGACCTCGCGGAGGTTCGTGAGCGTGTTCGACGTCGTCGTCATGGCTCCACTCTGCCGGACGCGGGGTGCCGGGCGCGCCGCCGGGCGCGCGCTCGCCGCGCCGCGTGCCCGCCGGCCGGGCGCCCGCCGCGCCGCACAACCAAAGTCACCCCGAACCACGCGATCGCACGGCTCGGATTGACTTCCATTGTGCGAACCCGGGCCGCACCACCGGCGCGCGTCGCCGCGCCCCGCGCCCCGCACACGACTACGGGCCCCGCGCTGCTGTGTGCGCGGGGCCCGTCGTGACGGTGTGGCAGCGAACTACCGGACGGAGACCGGGGTCTCGTCGCGCTCCTCGTAGAGGACGTAGCCCTCTTCGCCGTGGACCGCGGTGTCGATGCCGGCGACCTCGTCCTCGGTCTTCACACGGAAGCCCATCGTCTTCTCGATGATCCAGCCGATGACGAAGGCGAGGATGAACGAGTAGAGACCGACCACGCCGGCAGCGGCGGCCTGCTTGCCGAGCTGCGTGAACGAGCCCGAGTAGATCAGGCCGGTGTCGTTGGCGAAGAAGCCGAGGTACAGCGTGCCGACGATGCCGCCGACCAGGTGGACGCCGACGACGTCGAGCGAGTCGTCGAAGCCGAGGCGGTACTTCCAGTCGATCGCGAAGCAGCAGATGATGCCCGCGAGGAAGCCGAGCAGGATGCCCCAGCCCGGGGTGAGCGCGGCGCACGCCGGGGTGATGGCGACGAGGCCGGTGACGGCTCCCGACGCGGCACCGATCGAGGTGGCCTTGCCGTCCTTGAGCTTCTCGACGAGCAGCCAACCGAGGATCGCGGCGGCCGGGGCGGCGAGGGTGTTGACCCAGGCGATCGCGGCGATGCCGTCCGCGGCGCCCTCGGAGCCGGCGTTGAAGCCGAACCAGCCGAACCACAGGATCGCGGCTCCGAGGAGTACGAAGGGCGGGTTGTGCGGCTTGTGCGCACCCTTGGCGAAGCCGACGCGCTTGCCGAGGACGATCGCCAGCGCGAGACCCGCGGCACCGGCGTTGATGTGGACCGCGGTGCCACCGGCGAAGTCGATGACGCCCCAGGTCGCCGCCCAGCCGGACGTGAGGTTGAAGACCCACGAGGCGACCGGGAAGTAGACGACCGTGACCCAGACGCCGGCGAAGACCATCCACGCGCCGAACTTGGCACGGTCGGCGATCGCACCGGAGATGAGGGCGACCGTGATGATCGCGAAGGTCGCCTGGAAGCCGACGAACGCCATCGAGGGGTACGCGGCGTTGATCGTCGAGGCCTTGGCCTCCTCGAACGCCTGCCCGAGGCCGATCTGGTTCCAGTCGATGCTGAAGAAGCCGACGACACCGGACACCGCCGTGCCGTCACCGTGGTTCGCGAAGGCGATGGCGTAGCCGTAGACGACCCAGAGGACGCTCACGAGCGCGATCGCCCCGAAGGACATCATCATCATGCTGATGACGGACTTGGCCTTCACCAGACCGCCGTAGAAGAAGGCCAGGCCGGGTGTCATGAACAACACCAGCGCCGCCATGACCAACACGAACGTCGTGTTGCCCTGATCAAGCATCTGTTCACCTCTCGATTGCACCAGCGGCTCTTGGTCCGCGTCGGGTGTCACCGAGTCTGGCGAGGCGAGGTTTCACGAGGGAGCACGAAGTGTTTCGCGGATGTAACGCGACGGCCCGGTGTGTAAACGTCGTGTTTCGTCCGTCGGGCAGTCCCCTGGACGGGGGCCACGAGTTCTCCCGGTCCGTCCGGACGGTGTCCGACAGCCGTCGCGGAACGGGGCCTGGAGGCGCGGCACGGCAGGGAAGCGGCCGCTCGCGACCGGCAGGCGGCTCAGTCCACGGCGCGGGTCAGCGCCACGACGCGGCTCGCCGCACGCAGGTACTTCTTGCGGTACCCGCCGTCGAGCATCGACTCGGGGTACACCCGGTCGAGCGGGGTGCCCGAGGCCACGATCCGGACCTGCGCGTCGTACAGCCGGTCCACCAGCGCGACCCACCGGAGCGCATCGGTCTGGTCGGTGAAGGGCTGCACGTCGGTGAGGCCGACGGCGTCGAGGTCCTCGGCCATCGCGACGTACTTCGACGGGTGCACGGACGCGAGGTGCCTGACCACCGCCCGGAAGTCGTCGAGCGTGACGTGTCCGCCGGGGAGTGCCGCGGCGACGTCGGCCACCACGCCCGCCGACTCGTCGACCGCACGCCGGCGGAAGTCGAGCCCGTCGATGCGCATGGTGTCGAACCGGTCGGACATCGCCTGGATCTCGCGCAGGAAGTCCTGGGCCGCGAAGCGCCCCTCGCCGAGCGCGCCCGGCGGCGTGTTCGAGGTGGCGGCGAACCGGGTGCCCGTCTCGGTGAGCTCCTTGATGAGGCGCGTCATCACCATCGTGTCACCGGGGTCGTCGAGCTCGAACTCGTCGATGCACACCAGCGCCGTCCCGCGCAGCAGGTCGACGGTGCCCTGGAACCCGAGGGCCCCGACGAGCGCCGTGTACTCGATGAAGGTGCCGAACGTCTTCCGGCCGGTGGCGGCGTGGTAGGCGGCGGCGAGCAGGTGGGTCTTGCCGACGCCGAACCCGCCGTCGAGGTAGACGCCGGACTTCACGGTCGACTCCGCCACGGGCTTCCGGCGACCGAACAGCCCCCGGCGAGGCTGGTCGGCGGGACCGGCGGCGACGAAGGCCTCCACCGCGTCGCGGACCGCCGCCTGCGACGGGTACTCCGCGTCGGGTCGGTAGGAGGCGAACGACGCGTCGGCGAACTGGGGCGGCGGGACCAGCGACGCAGCCATCTGCTGCGGGGTCACCTGCGGGTCGCGGTCGACGAGGTGTTCAGGCGCGGTGTTCGCTGACAATCGGGGCAGTCCTTCGGGAAGCATGTCGTGGGGTGTCACGTTGCGTCAGGAGCACGGCACGCCCGCGTACCGTTGCCCACAGGCACCGACGACCGATCCTAGTCCGGTGCCGGATGACCACCTGGAGGTAGCCCACCATGACCGCACCGGTCGACACGTCCGAGAAGTTCACCGCCTACGCCCACCCGGAGCGGCTCGTCTCCACCGAGTGGCTGCAGGAACACCTGGACGCCGGCACCCCGGACCTGGTCGTCGTCGAGTCCGACGAGGACGTCCTGCTCTACGAGACCGGCCACGTCCCCGGTGCCGTGAAGATCGACTGGCACACCGACCTCAACGACCCGGTGCTCCGCGACTACATCGACGGCGAGGCCTTCGCCGAACTGCTCGGCAGCAAGGGCATCGGCCGCGAGACCACCGTCGTGATCTACGGCGACAAGAACAACTGGTGGGCCGCCTACGCCCTCTGGGTCTTCTCGCTGTTCGGCCACGAGGACGTCCGTCTCCTCGACGGCGGCCGGGCGAAGTGGATCGCCGAGGACCGCGCGCTCACCACCGACCAGACCGTGGTCACGCCGGTCGAGTACCCCGTCGTCGACCGGATCGACACCGAGATCCGCGCGTACAAGGACGACGTGCTCGCCCACCTCGGCAAGCCGCTGATCGACGTCCGCAGCGCCCCGGAGTACGCCGGCGACCGCACCACCGCGCCGGACTACCCGGAGGAGGGCGCCCTCCGCGCCGGCCACGTCCCCACCGCCGTGAACATCCCGTGGGCCACCGCCGCAGCACCGGACGGCACCTTCAAGACGCGCGAGGAGCTCGACGCGATCTACCGCGACGGCGCCGGCATCGGCGACGCGGACGAGGTCATCGCCTACTGCCGCATCGGCGAGCGGTCGAGCCACACCTGGTTCGTCCTGCAGCACCTGCTCGGGTACGAGAACGTCCGCAACTACGACGGCTCGTGGACCGAGTGGGGCAGCGCGGTCCGCGTCCCGATCGCCGTCGGCACCGAACCGGGTACGATCACCGACCGATGACCGACGCACTCCCCCAGTCCCTCGCCGAGATCCGCGACGACTTCCTCGAACTCTCCCAGCAGGACCGCCTGCAGCTGCTCCTCGAGTTCTCGAACGAGCTCCCGGCGCTTCCCGAGCGCCTGCAGGGGCACGAGGACGAGCTCGAACGCGTCGAGGAGTGCCAGTCCCCCGTCTTCATCACGGTCACCGTGGGTGCGGACGGCGACGCGCCCGGCATCGTCCGGATGCACGCCACGGCGCCGCGCGAGGCACCGACCACGCGGGGCTTCGCGTCGATCCTCGCGCAGGGGCTGTCCGGCCTGACCGCCGAGCAGGTGCTCGCCGTACCGGCGGACTATCCGCTGACGATCGGGCTGAGCGAGGCGGTCAGCCCGCTGCGGATCCGCGGCATGGTCGGGATGCTGGGCCGGGTGCAGCGGCAGGTGCAGGCGCAGGCCGCGGTCGCGTAGACGTCACCACACGCTGACGGGGGGGGGGGGGGGGGGGGGGGCGCCCCCCCCCCCCCCCCGGGGGGGGGGGGGGGGGGGCCCCCGCCCCCCCCCCCCCTCCCGTCCGTCTGTGGATGCGTCTACCGCGCGTTGGCCGCGCCGTCTCGCTGGACCACCTCGGTCAGCCACGCGAGGATGCGGGCGTCGAACCAGTCGGCGTCGTGGTTCCAGAGCTTGGTGTGCCGGGCGGTCGTCTGCACCTCGAGCCGCACGATGTCGGGCCGGGCCTCGGCGAGGGCGTGCGACGCAGAGGACGGGACGAACCCGTCGTCGTCGCTGTGCATGAGCAGGATCGGCACGTGCAGCTCGTCGGCCCGCGCGACCATGTCGAGCTGCCGCAGGTCGACCGGCTGCCGCAGGCCCGTGAGCCGGTGCAGGACCGGGGTGCGGAGGAGGCGCTGCGCGACCTTCCGGACCGGCCGCGGCAGGCGGAGCAGCTGGCTCTGCGACTTGAGCACCGCGTGCCAGTCGACCACGGGCGACTCGAGCACGACACCGTCCACGAGGTCCGCGAACGCCGAGCGGAGCAGGGTCTGCAGCACGACCGCGCCGCCCATCGACCAGCCCATCAGGACGACGCTCGACGCGCCCTGCCCGGCGAGCCAGCGGAGGACCGCGTCGATGTCCTCCCACTCGGTGCTGCCGAGGCCGTAGCGGCCGTCGACGCTCCGCGGGGCGACGCCGTCGTTGCGCCAGCTCGCCAGCACCACGGAGTACCCCGCCGCCCGGAAGACCGGCACCGCGCGGATCGTCTCGGCGCGGGTCACCCCACGACCGTGCACGAGGACGGCCCACGGCGCGTCCGGGTCGTCGGCGCGGACCACCCAGGCGGGTGCGGGGCCGTTCGGGGTGGGGACGTCGATGTCCTCGACCGGGACGTCGAGCTCCCCGGGGGTCAGGTAGAACCAGCCGCCCCACCGACCCCGGCGGGCCGCGGTGGGGTCGCCGGCGTCGATCGCGATGATGCGGCGGGTGACGGTCGTGTCGGTGGTGCCGAGGACCTCGCCGACGCGCATGTGCCCGGTCCCGCCGCCGAACCAGAGGCTGTATCGGCCCTGCAGTTCGGTGTCCGCGGTGCGCTCGAGCGTCACCGTCCGCCGCACGGGGTCGACGGCGTGGATCGGGACGCGTTCGGTGCGCTTGCGGTCGGGGGTGACCACCGCTCGGGCCACCGCCGCGACGAACCCGCCGATCACCGCGGTGGTGACGGCGGCCGCTGCGATGCCCGCTCCCAGTGCGACGAACCCGGCCGATCGTGCGGTCTCCTGGACGACGTCCTCGGCGGGTCGCGCGGATCGGGACATGGTCCGGAGCCTAGTCTGCATTCGTGTCCGAAACCCGAGAGCCCGACGCCTTCGCGCGGCTCCGTGCGTTCGTGGCGTCCGGCGGCGCGCGCGCCGAGACGACCGTCACCGAGATCCCCTCGCCGTCGCGCATCGCCCCGTTCTCGATCGCCCTGGCGGCGGACGTCTCGGGTGCGGCGCACGGCATCGACTCCGACCTCGGGACGGGCCGGTTCATCGCCCTGCACGACCCGGACGAACCCGAGGGCTGGGGCGGGTCGTTCCGCATCGTGACCTTCGCCCAGGCACCGCTCGAACCCGAGATCGGTGTCGACGAGTTCGTCGCCGACGTCACGTGGAGCTGGCTCGTCGACGCCCTCGCCGCGCACGGTGCGACCTACGACCACGCCTCGGGCACGGCGACCAAGATCATCTCCCGCGGCTACGGCGACCTCGCGGCGCAGGGCGACGGGGCGCAGCTCGAACTGCGCGCCTCGTGGACCCCGCGCGGGGACGACCTCACCGCACACGTCGAGGCGTGGGAGGAGATCGTGGCGATGCTCGCCGGTCTCCCGCCCGCGTCGGACGGCGTGACCCTGTTGGCCCCGAGGAGGCTCGCACGTGACTGACCCCGCATCTCCGGCCGGGGCGTCGCCCGCTGTCCCGTCGGCGTCGCCGGCTGTTCCGCCGTCGGCTGCTCCGTCCGCGGCGTCGCCGGCGTTCGAGGCGTCGCACGACGCGGTCCACGTGATCGCCTCGCGCGAGGAGTACCTCGACGCCGTCGCCGCCATCGCGGCGGGCCACGGCCCGGTCGCCGTCGACGCCGAGCGCGCGAGCGGCTACCGGTACTCGCAGCGGGCGTACCTCATCCAGGTGTTCCGCCGCGGTGCCGGCGCGTTCCTCTTCGACCCGATCCCGATCGGCGACTTCTCCGAGCTCCAGGACGCGATCGTCGACGAGGAGTGGCTCTTCCACGCCGCGTCGCAGGACCTCCCCTGCCTGCAGGAGGTCGGCCTCGTCCCGACCCGCATCTTCGACACCGAGCTCGGCGCCCGCATCGCCGGGTTCCCCCGGGTCGGCCTCGGTGCCGTCGTGGAGCAGCTGCTCGGGATCACGCTCGCGAAGGCCCACTCCGCCGCGGACTGGTCGACCCGGCCGCTCCCGCAGTCGTGGTTGGTGTACGCGGCACTCGACGTCGAGCTGCTCCCCGACCTCCGTGACGCGCTCGCGGCGAAGCTCGACGAGGCGGGCAAGTCCCGCATCGCCGAAGAGGAGTTCGCCGCCGTCCTGACACGGGCGCCGAAGCCGCCGAAGGCCGAGCCGTGGCGCCGCCTGTCCGGCATGCACGCCCTCCGTGGCTCCAGGGCACTCGCGATCGCCCGGTCGCTCTGGACGGCACGCGACGCCTACGCCCGCGAAGCCGACATCGCGCCGGGTCGCACCATCCCGGACTCGGCGATCGTCGCGGCCGCGGCGGCGAACCCGGCCTCGAAGGGTGAGCTGAGCGGGGTGAAGGCCTTCACGGGTCGTGCCAGCCGGTCCGAGCTCGACCGCTGGTGGGCCGCCGTCGACGAGGGCCGCACGACCGAGGACCTGCCACGGCTCCGCGGCACCGGCGAGGCCACGCTGCCGCCGCCCCGGGCCTGGGCCGACCGCAACCCGGCAGCCGACCGCCGGTACAAGGCTGCGCGGGCCGCCGTGGTTCAGCGTGCCGAGGAGCTCGACCTGCCCGTCGAGAACCTGCTCACGCCGGACACCCTCCGCACGGTGTCGTGGGAGCCGCCGACGCCGATCGCCACCGAGACCGTCGGTGCCGTGCTCGCCGCGCACGACGCCCGCCCCTGGCAGGTCGAGGAGACGGCGTCGATCATCGCGCACGCCTTTGTCGCTGCTGCACAGGAGCCTGCTGCCGAGAGCAACACCGAGTCGTAGGAACGCCCCAACGGGCATGCGTCCGCACAGGCTCGGGGCATAGCGTCGCTGATGCACGCCGGGTCGGACCCGGCCGGGCGGGGCGGGACGCGCCCAGCCTGATCAACGAGGATCTGGAGGCCCAGATTGCCAAAGGCAGCAGACGTCGTCTTCGTCGACGGAGTTCGGACACCGTTCGGACGAGCCGGGGAGAAGGGGGTGTTCTGGAAGACCCGCGCGGATGACCTCGCGGTGCACGCGATGCGCGGACTCCTCGACCGGAACGCCTCGTTGGACGGGGCCGCGGTGGACGACGTCGCCGTGGCGGCCACCACGCAGCAGGGCGACCAGGGGCTCACCCTCGGCCGGACGGTCGGCATGCTCGCCGGCCTCCCGAAGACCGTCCCCGGGTACGCGATCGACCGCATGTGCGCCGGTGCCATGACGAGCGTGACCACCCTCGCCGGCGCCATCGCGTTCGGCGCGGCCGACGTCGCCATCGCCGGCGGTGTCGAGCACATGGGGCGCCACCCGATGGGCTTCAACTCCGACCCGAACCCGCGCTTCATCGCCGAGCGCATGGTCAACGGCGACGCGCTCGTGATGGGCAAGACCGCCGAGCGCCTGCACGACCGCTTCCCCGCGATCACCAAGGACCGCACGGACGCCTACGCCGTCCAGTCCCAGCAGCGCTACGCCGCCGCGTGGGCCGCGGGCAAGCTCCAGCCGGACCTGGTGCCGGTCGAGGTCAACACCGGCGAGGGATGGGACATCGTCTCCAGTGACGAGCCGCCCCGCCCCGGCACCACGCTCGAGGCCCTGGCAGCGCTGAAGACGCCGTTCCGCTCGCACGGACGCATCACCGCCGGCAACGCGGCAGGCCTGAACGACGGCGCCACCATGAGCCTGCTCGCCTCGGCCGACGCCGCGAAGCAGCACGGGCTGCCGACGAAGATGCGCATGGTCTCGTTCGCCTTCGCGGGCGTCGACCCCGAGGTGATGGGCATCGGACCGGTGCCCGCGACCGACAAGGCGCTGGCCAAGGCCGGGCTGTCGATCGACGACATCGGGCTGTTCGAGATCAACGAGGCGTTCGCCGTCCAGGTGCTCGCCTTCCTCGACAACTACGGGATCGCCCAGGACTCGACGAACGTGAACGCCTGGGGCGGCGCGATCGCCGTCGGGCACCCGCTCGCCTCGAGCGGCGTCCGCCTGATGACCCAGCTCGCGGCCCAGTTCGCCGAACGCCCGGACGTCCGGTACGGCATCACGACGATGTGCATCGGGCTCGGCCAGGGCGGCACCGTCATCTGGGAGAACCCGAACTTCAGCAAGTCCGCGGCACGGAAGGCGGCGTGACCATGACCATCGTCGACAACGACCAGCTCCTCGCCCTCAGCGAGGACGAGGTGGTCACCCACTCGTACCTCAAGCACGTCGCGCTGCCGTCCGGTGGCACGCTCGCGCTCATCACGCTCGACAACGGCAAGGACTACAAGCGACCGTCGACCCTCGGGCCGCGCACGCTGCACGAGCTCTCCGGGGTCCTCGACACCCTGCGGACCGAAGCGTCCGCCGGGACGATCCAGGCCGTGGCGATCACCGGCAAGGAGTACTGCTTCGCCGCCGGTGCCGACCTCTCGCAGGCCGCCTCGGTGCCGTCGCGGGACGTCGCCCACGACCTGGCCGCCCTCGGACACGCGACGCTCCGGAAGCTCTCCGACCTCGGCGTCCCCTCCTTCGCGCTCATCAACGGGATCGCGCTCGGCGGTGGCCTCGAGATCGGGCTGCACTGCACGTACCGGGCGTTCTCGTCGGCCGCGCAGGGCATCGGGCTCCCCGAGGTCTTCCTCGGCATCATCCCCGGGTGGGGCGGCGCGACGCTGCTCCCCCGCCTGATCGGCCCCGAGAAGGCGCTCCGCGTCATCGTCGAGAACCCGCTCAAGAACAACCGCCTGATGGACGGGCCGGCCGCGGTCGAGCTCGGCATCGGCGACGCGCTCATCCCCTCGGTCACCTTCCTGCCGTCCGCGGTGGCGTGGATCGACGGCGTCGTGTCCGGTCGCACCAAGGTCGTGCGGAAGAACGAGCCCGGCATGATCGAGAAGGCCGCGTGGGGCACCGTCGTCAAGGTCGCCCGCAGCCAGGTCGCGTCGAAGATCGGCACGGTCCCGAAGTCGCCGTTCCGGGCGCTCGACCTCGTCGCCGCGGCGAAGTCCGGCTCGCTCGACGAGCGGTTCGCCGACGAGGACGACGCCCTGGCCGACCTCATCTCGGGCGACCAGTTCGCCGCGTCGATGTACGCGTTCGACCTCGTGCAGAAGCGCGCGAAGAAGCCGGTGGGCGCCCCCGCGGACGTCTCGCCGCGCCCCGTCACGAAGGTCGGCGTCCTGGGCGCCGGCCTGATGGCGTCCCAGTTCGCGCTGCTCTTCGCCCGACGCCTCGGCGTCCCGGTCGTCATCACCGACGTCGACCAGTCCCGCGTCGACGCCGGCGTGGAGCGGATCCGCGGCGAGGTGGACAAGCTCCTCGACAAGGGCCGGGTCTCCCCCGACGACGCGAACCGCATCAAGGCGCTCGTGTCCGGGTCGGTGTCCTACGACGCGTTCGCGGACGCCGACTGGGTCATCGAGGCCGTCTTCGAGGAGATGAGCGTCAAGCAGGAGGTCTTCCGGAAGATCGAGCAGGTCATCGCTCCGGACGCGATCCTCGCCACGAACACCTCGTCGCTGTCGGTGTCCGAGATGGGCTCCGTGCTGTCCGACCCGTCGCGACTCGTCGGGTTCCACTTCTTCAACCCCGTCGCCGTGATGCCGCTGCTCGAGGTCGTGCGCACCGCCTCGACCTCCGACGAGACCCTCGCCACGGCCCTCGCCGTCGCGAAGACCCTCAAGAAGACCGCGATCATCACGGCCGACCAGCCGGGCTTCGTCGTGAACCGGGTGCTCGCCCGTGTCCTCGGCGAGGCGATGCGCGGCGTCGAGGAGGGCACGTCGTTCGACGTCGTCGCCCAGGGCGCTGCGCCGCTCGGCCTGCCGATGTCCCCGTTCGAGCTGCTCGAGCTCGTCGGCCTGCCGGTCGGTGCGCACGTGCTCGACTCGCACCACGCCGCCTGGCCGGAGCGCTTCTACCCGGGTGACGGCCTGAAGAAGATCGCCGAGTTCGGGCACATCCTGACCCGCGACAAGAAGGGCACGGCGACCGGGTACGACCCCGCTGCCGTGAAGCTCGTCGCACCGTCGAAGAAGGACGCGAAGCCGGTCGACGCTGCCGAGATGCAGCGCCGCTTCGAGGACGCCCTCGCCGACGAGCTGCACCGCATGCTCGAGGACGAGGTCGTCCAGCACGTCGAGGAGATCGACCTCGGGCTCATCCTCGGCGCGGGCTACCCGTTCCAGGCCGGTGGCATCAGCCCGTACCTCGACCGCTCCGGTGCGTCCGAGCGGGTCTTCGGCGGGGCGTTCCACGAGCCGCTGATCGTCGGGCCGGCCTCGCGCTAGCTGCGGCCGCTCGGCTCCGCACAACCGAAGTCACCCCGAACCACGGCGATCCGTGGTTCGGGGTGACTTTCGTTGTGCGGCGTACGGTCGAACCATGGCACAGGAGTGGTGGGCACCGAGGACGACCGGGCACCCCAGCGTCGTCGTGCCCGTGCCGCTCGACGAGGTCCCGGAGCTGCTCGACCGCGCCGTGCACGCCGTCCCGGGTGCCGCGGCGATGGAGATCCGTCCGGACGGAGCCGTCATCGGCCGCCGGGCCTCGTTCGCCCTCCGCGCCGAGAACATCGTCATGACGTTCTCGCGCGAGGGGCCGACGTCCTCGCGCGTGGAGATCATCCGCGAGGGCCGCGACGGCCTGTCGTACGGCCAGGTCCTCTGGGTGACGCCGATGGCCTGCGCGATCCTGCGCGAGCTCGTGTCCGCGGCCGCCGGGCCGCCCGCGCCGCACTAGCCCCGCCCGCGCCGCGCCCGCGCCGCGCCCGCACAACGAAAGTCACGCCGAACCACGGCGATCCGCGGTTCGGCGTGACTTGCGTTGTGCGCCGGCCGACCGAACCGCGCGCCGCCGGACCGGGCCGCGCCGCCGGGCCGCGCCACGACCGGCGCGCCCCGCCCGCGCCGCTCAGCGGTCGGCGGACTCCCGGGAGCGCGACGCCGCCCGCGCCGGCTTCGCCTGCGGCAGCTTCGTCCCGACGACCTGGTCGATGACGTCTCGAGCGATCGCCTGCGCGGTGAGGCCCACGTCCTCGAGGATCTGGGACCGCGACGCGTGGTCGATGAACGCGTCCGGCAGCCCGAGCTCGTTCACCCCGGTGTCGACACCCGCAGCGCGCAGGTCCTGCCGCAGCCGCGTCCCGACGCCACCGACCCGCACCCCGTCCTCGAGCGTGATCACGAGCCGGTGGTCACGCGACAGGTCGATGAGCGACGCGGGGATCGGCACCACCCACCGCGGGTCGACGACCGTCACGCCGATGCCCTGGGACTCGAGCAGCGCCGCCGCGTCGAGCGCCACCGGCACCATCGAGCCCACGGCGACGAACAGGACGTCCGGCTCTTGGTCGGACGACGGCGACCGCAGCACGTCCACCCCGTCCGGGAGTCGACGCTCCGCGACGATGTCCGGCCCGACCTGTCCCTTCGACCAGCGCAGCACGGTGGGTGCGTCGTCGACGGCGACGGCCTCGCGGAACTCCTCGCGCAGGGTCGCGGCGTCACGGGGTGCGGCGATCCGGATCCCGGGCACGACCTGCAGCAAGGCGAGGTCCCACATGCCGTGGTGCGACGGCCCGTCCGGTCCGGTGATGCCCGCGCGGTCGAGCACGAAGGTGACGCCGGCCCTGTGCAGCGCGACGTCCATGAGCACCTGGTCGAACGCCCGGTTCAGGAACGTCGCGTAGAGCGCCACGACGGGGTGCAGGCCGCCGAACGCGAGTCCGGCCGCGGTCGTCACGGCGTGCTGCTCGGCGATCCCGACGTCGATCACGCGCGAGGGGTGCTGTTCCTGGAAGAGGTGCAGCCCGGTCGGGCGGAGCATCGCCGCGGTGATCGCCACGATCTTCTCGTCCGACGCACCGACCTCGGCCAGCGTCGAGGCGAACACCGAGGTCCACGACGGCCCCGACGACACGTCGAGCGACTCCCCGGTCTCCGGGTCGATGTGCCCGACCGCGTGGAACTGGTCGGCCTGGTCGCGCAGCGCGGGCTCGAACCCGTGCCCCTTCTCGGTGATGGCGTGCACGATCGTCGGCGCGCCGTACGCCTTCGCCTGGCGGAGTGCGGCCTCCATCGCCCGCTGGTCGTGCCCGTTCACCGGCCCGATGTACTTGATGTCGAGGTTCGAGTAGAGCGCCTCGTTGTTCGTGAACCGCGAGAGGAACCCGTGCAGCCCGCCGCGCATCCCGCGGTAGAGCGCCCGCCCGGGAGCGCCGAACCGCGCCGCCGCGGCCTGGGACTTCTCGAACAGCGCCCGGTACTCGCGGCGCGTGCGCACCGAGCTGAGGAACCGCGCCATGCCACCGATGGTCGGCGCGTAGGAGCGCCCGTTGTCGTTGACGACGATGACGAGTCGACGGTCGTTGCCGTCGGAGATGTTGTTGAGGGCCTCCCACGTCATCCCGCCGGTGAGCGCACCGTCGCCGACGACCGCGACCACGGTCCGGTCGGCCTGGCCGGTCTGCACGAACGCGCGCGAGATGCCGTCCGCCCAGGACAGCGACGAGGACGCGTGCGAGGACTCCACGATGTCGTGCTCCGACTCGCTCCGCTGCGGGTACCCGGCGAGGCCGCCCCGCTCGCGCAGCCGCGAGAAGTCCTGCCGCCCGGTGACGAGCTTGTGCACGTACGACTGGTGCCCGGTGTCGAAGACGAACGGGTCGTGCGGCGAGTCGAACACCCGGTGCATGGCCAGCGTGAGCTCGACGACGCCGAGGTTCGGGCCGAGGTGGCCGCCGGTCTTCGCGACCTCGGCGACGAGGAAGCGTCGGATCTCGGCGGCGAGGTCCGTCATCTGCGCGTCGGAGAGACGCTTCAGGTCGCGCGGCGACGTGATGCTCGAGAGCAGACTCACGGGCGCTCCTTTCGTGGGGCTGTCGGCCCACTCTATGCGCGTGACCCGACAACGGACGGGAGGCGCGGTGCCAGCTGGCACCGCGCCTCCTGTCCGTCGGACGGGTGCGTCAGACGAGCGACCGCAGCACGTACTGCAGGATGCCGCCGTTGCGGTAGTAGTCCGCCTCACCCGGGGTGTCGATGCGGACGACCGCGTCGAACTCGATCGTCTCCTTGCCGGCGGGCGAGTGCTCGCTCGGCGCAGCCGTGACGTGCACCGTCTTGGGCGTACGGCCCTCGTTCAGCTCGGTCAGGCCGGAGATCGAGACGACCTCGGTGCCGTCGAGCCCGAGGGACTCGACCGACTCGCCGGCGGGGAACTGCAGCGGCACGACGCCCATGCCGATGAGGTTCGAGCGGTGGATGCGCTCGAAGCTCTCGGTGATGACCGCGCGGACGCCGAGCAGGTTCGTGCCCTTCGCCGCCCAGTCGCGGGACGAACCGGAGCCGTACTCCTTGCCGCCGAAGATGACGAGCGGGATGCCCTGCTCCTGGTAGTGCTGCGAGGCGTCGTAGATGAACGACTGCGCACCGTCCGGCGTGGTGAAGTCGCGGGTGTAGCCGCCCTCCACGCCGTCGAGGAGCTGGTTGCGGAGGCGGATGTTCGCGAACGTGCCGCGGATCATGACCTCGTGGTTGCCGCGACGCGAGCCGTAGGAGTTGAAGTCCTTGCGGTCGACGCCGTGCTCGGCGAGGTACTTGCCCGCCGGGCTGTCGGCCTTGATCGACCCGGCCGGCGAGATGTGGTCGGTCGTGACCGAGTCGCCGAGCTTCGCGAGCACCCGGGCGCCGGAGATGTCCGACACCGCGTCGGGCTGCATGGTCATGCCCTCGAAGTACGGGGGCTTCCGCACGTAGGTCGACTCGGTGTCCCACTCGAACGTGTCGCCCGTCGGGGTCGGCAGGTTCTTCCAGCGGTCGTCGCCCTCGAACACGGAGCCGTACTCGTGGGTGAACATCTCGGTGTCGATCGACGCGTCGATGACCTGCTGGACCTCGACCGCGTCGGGCCAGATGTCCTGCAGGAAGACGTCCTTGCCGTCCTGGTCCTGCCCGAGGGCGTCCTTGTCGAAGTCGAAGTGCATCGACCCGGCGAGGGCGTACGCGATGACCAGCGGCGGGGAGGCCAGGTAGTTCATCTTCACGTCGGGGTTGATGCGCCCCTCGAAGTTGCGGTTGCCCGAGAGCACCGCGGTGACGGCGAGGTCGTTGTCCTGCACGGCCTGCGAGATCTCCTCCGGCAGCGGGCCCGAGTTGCCGATGCACGTGGTGCAGCCGTAGCCGACCGTGTAGAAGCCGAGCTGCTCGAGGTAGGTCGTGAGACCGGCCTTCTCGTAGTAGTCCGTGACGACCTTCGACCCCGGCGCGAGCGTGGTCTTGACCCACGGCTTCGCGGTGAGGCCCTTCTTCGCGGCGTTCCGGGCGAGGATGCCGGCGGCCATCATGACCGACGGGTTCGACGTGTTCGTGCACGACGTGATCGCGGCGATCGCGACGGCACCGTGGTCGATCGTGAACGGGTCGGCCCCGTCCATCGCGACCTTCGTCGGCTGGGAGGCCGTCGACGGGGCGCTCGAGACGTACACGTGCTCGTGCAGCGCGGTGTCCTCGTTCGTGGAACCGGCGGCGATCGGGTCGGAGGCGGGGAAGGTCTCTTCCACCGCGTCGTCGAGGTCGGTCTGCTCGCTCGGCGTCGTGTAGTTGCCGAGGTCGACCTCGAACTGGGTCTTCGCCTTCGAGAGCTCGATGCGGTCCTGGGGGCGCTTCGGGCCGGAGATCGAGGGGACGACCGTCGAGAGGTCGAGCTCCATGTACTCGGAGTAGTTCGGCTCGACCGCCGCGTCGTGCCAGAGGCCCTGGGTCTTGGCGTAGGCCTCGACGAGCGCGATCTGGTCCTCGGAGCGGCCGGTGAGGCGGAGGTAGTCGAGCGTCACGTCGTCGACCGGGAACATCGCCGCCGTGGAGCCGAACTCCGGCGACATGTTGCCGATGGTGGCGCGGTTCGCGAGCGGGACCTCGCCGACGCCCTCGCCGTAGAACTCGACGAACTTGCCGACGACGCCGTGCTTGCGGAGCTCCTGCGTGATGGTGAGCACCACGTCCGTCGCGGTCACGCCGGCCGGGATCGACCCGGACAGCTTGAAGCCGACGACCTTCGGGATGAGCATCGACACCGGCTGGCCGAGCATCGCCGCCTCGGCCTCGATGCCGCCGACGCCCCAGCCGAGCACGCCGAGCCCGTTCACCATCGTGGTGTGCGAGTCGGTACCGACGAGGGTGTCCGGGTAGGCGTAGGTCTCGCCGTCGAAGTCACGCGTGTAGGTGACCTTCGCCAGGTACTCGATGTTGACCTGGTGCACGATGCCGGTTCCGGGCGGGACGACCTTGAAGTCCTCGAACGCGGTCTGGCCCCAGCGGAGGAACTGGTAGCGCTCACCGTTCCGCTCGTACTCGAGGTCGGTGTTGCGCTGGAGTGCGTCCTCGCGACCGAAGAGGTCGGCGATGACGGAGTGGTCGATGACCATCTCGGCCGGCGACAGCGGGTTGATCTTGTTCGGGTCGCCGCCGATCTCGGCCATCGCCTCGCGCATGGTGGCGAGGTCGACGATGCACGGGACGCCGGTGAAGTCCTGCATGACCACGCGGGCCGGCGAGAACTGGATCTCGGTGTCCGGCTCGGCGTCGGGCTGCCACGACCCGAGGGCGCGGATCTGGTCCTCGGTGACGTTCTTGCCGTCCTCGGTGCGGAGGAGGTTCTCGAGCAGCACCTTCAGGCTGTACGGGAGCTTCTCGTGCCCGGGCACCGTGTCGATCCGGTGGATCGCGTAGTCGACACCCCCAACCGACAGCGTGTCCTTCGAGCCGAAGCTGTTGACTGCAGCCACTGTGCCGCCTCCCTGGTTGATCGGTGTGCCCCCATCCAAGCGGGGCGCGAGGCGTCCCACCAGCAAGGCAAACCTAAACCCGCCAGCCCGGGAAGGGCCGCGGGGAATTATCTCGATGTCGAGACAACTCTACACCCGGGTGGCATCACCCTCGCGCTTGAACACCGTCCGGACGAGCAGCCAGGTCACCCAGAGCAGGGCGGCGTAGAGCGGGACGCCCGTGATGAGCTTGATGCCGGCGAGCAGTTCGACCTGGGCGGTCAGGTACAGCGGCACCTCGATGAGGAGCCGGATCGCGAAGAGTCCGACCCAGAGCCAGGTCGCAACGGTGAGCACACGGCGCTTCGCCGGGTCGCGACGCCAGTCCTGCGGGGTGCCGTCCTCGTTCGGCGGGAGCAAGAACCCGACGACCAGGCCGATGAGCGGCTGCCGGATCACCAGCGTCACGAGCAGCCCGACGAGCCACACGGCGTTGATGACGATCCCGGGGATGAAGTTGCTCTCGGCCCGCCCGGTGATGAGCGCCAGGCCGGCGGAGATCGCCACGCCGAGGATCCCCGCGAGGCTCATCACGAGCGACTGGCGCTGCAGCAGACGGAGCACCACGAACACGACGCCGATCGCGACCGGGATCAGGACGCTCGGGACGACCTCCTTCGTGATCGCGTAGACCACGAGGAACGCGAGCCCGGGCAGGACGGACTCGACCAGGCCGCGCACGCCGCCGATGGCCGCGACGAGGGCATGCCCCGACGGCGCCTCGCCCGGCGCGACCTTGCCGAGCCCGGTGTTGGCGACGGCGGCACGCATCTGGTCGCTGAACGAGGGCAGCGCGTCGGGCGCGTCCGCCTCGGGACGGGTGGTGTCGTCGTGGTCCGGCACCGTGCCTCCTGGTTCGGGTCGCCGGTCAGATGGCCGACTGCGTCGACTTCGGCATGTGCAGCGGGATGAGGTCGCGCGGCGGCATCGGGGTGGTCCCGCGGACCACGACGACGCTGCGGAACAGGTCCTCGATCTCGGCCGCGTCGTCGGGCTGCTCGGCGGCCTTGCCGGCGATCACGCCGCGCAGGAACCAGCGCGGGCCGTCGACGCCGATGAACCGCGCGGGGCGGGCCCCGTCGGTGACGCCCGTGCCGTCGGAGACGACCGGGACCTGGGCGCGGAGCTCGGGGCCGAACGGACCGTCGACCTCGGACACGATGCCGCCCTGGCGCTCGATCTGCTCGGCGATCTGGGCGCGGATCTCGTGCCAGAGCCCGGTGGAGCGGGGTGCGGCGAACGGCTGCACCTGCAGCGTGGACTCGTCGTAGTCGAGCCCGACCGCGACGACGCGCTGCGAGCCCTCCTCCACCTCGAGCCGCAGGTGGAGCCCCTCGCGCGGGAGGACCTTCACACCGCCGAGGTCGACGTACGGACGGACCAGGTTCGCCTCGGTCTCGTCGTGCGGGCCGCTCTCGGCACGGTCCTCGGGCGCGGACTTGTCGGTCGGCGCGACGGCGTCCACCTCGTCGAGGTCGGCGTCGGCGTCGATCGCGATGTCGACCTCCGGCGTCGTCTCGGCCACCTCGACCTCGTCGGCGACGGCGTCCGCCACCTCGACCTCGTCACGCTTGCGTCGGCCGAACTTCATGCGCGCGTTCCTTCCTGAGCGTTGTCCGCGGCGCCGCTGACGGCACCGCTCCGGTCACCGTAGCCCGACGAGCCGAACCCGCCCTGGCCGCGGACGCTGTCGGGCAGCTCGTCGACGCGGGTGAACGACACGCGCGGGACCGGCATGACGATCATCTGGGCGATGCGGTCTCCGACGTGCACCTCGTGCGCGGCGGCCTGGTCGGTGTTGAGCAGCGCGACCTTGATCTCGCCGCGGTACCCGGCGTCGACGGTGCCGGGGGCGTTCACGATCGTGATGCCGTGCTTCGCGGCGAGACCGCTGCGCGGGACCACGAACGCGGCGTACCCGTCCGGCAGCGCGATCTTGAGGCCCGTGCCCACGAGCCGACGCTCGCCGGGCTGCAGGACGAACGCCTCGGTCGAGACGAGGTCCGCACCGGCGTCACCGGGGTGGGCGTATCCGGGAGCGTTCTCCCCGGTCCAGAGCACGTCGACTGGTTCGGTCACGTGTCGAGGGTAGTGCAGACCGTGACCGTTCCGTGACCTGGTCGGAGTCGTGGTCGAATGGTGTCGTGACCCTGTACCGCGAACGACTGTGGGCTCCGCCCGTCCTCTACCTGGCGACGGCGCTCGTCATCCCCGCCAGCCTCCTCGTGTTCCTGCCGATCAGCGTGCTCGCCGGCGTCCTCGTGGCGGTCGGCATGTACCTCGGCGTGCTCGTGCTGCTCTGGGCGCTGGCTCCGACCATCGAGGTCACGGAGACCGAGTTCCGCGCCGGTCGGGCGCACCTACCGCGGACGCTCGTGGGCGAGGTCGAGGGCTACGAGGGCGCCGAGGCCACCACGCAGCGCGGGCCGAAGCTCGACGCCCGCGCCTGGACGCTCTTCCGCGGCTACGTGCGCGGGGTCGTCAAGGTCGAGGTGCAGGACCCCGCGGACCCGACGCCCTACTGGCTGGTCAGCGTCCGCAACCCGTCGGCCGTCGTCGCCGCCCTGCGGTCCTGAGTCCCCACCTGCGATCCAGGAGGCGCGGTGCGGGCCCGACCCGCGCCTCCTGTCCGGCACGGCGCACGTCTGCCCGCCCAGCGCACGCAGAACGGCCCGTCACCTCGCGGTGACGGGCCGTTCTGGTTTCGTGCGTTCCCTAGAGCGCCGCGCACTCCGCGCAGACCGGGCCGAGCTTCGACTCGTGGTCGAGCTGCGAGCGGTGCTTCACGAGGAAGCACTCGACGCAGGTGAACTCGTCGACCTGGGGCGGGAGCACGACGACGTCGAGGTCGACGTCGCTGAGGTCCTGTCCGGCGAGCTCGAAGCTGCCGGGGTTGTCGGAATCATCGTCGACGACCCCCGACATCTTGTCGGGAACGCGCTCCTTGAGGGCCTCGATCGACTCCGAGTCGGAGTTGTCGTCGGTCTTCCGGGGGGCGTCGTAATCGGTGGCCATGCCCATCCATTTCTCGTATCGAGAGGTCGTCGCCGGTGATCGGCGGCGACAGTTTGCACCACGTCTCGCCAGAGCGCAAACCGAAGTCTCCGGCGGGTCGTTCTGGCGCTGCAACCCGTGTGCCCGCCCGTCCATTCCCGCTGTCCGGAAACGCTCGCACGGGAGTCCACGGCACGCCCGTGCGCCTCCGCGGGATCGGGTCCGGACGGCTGCATACTCACGGGGTACGAGGCACGACCGTACGCGACGCTCGGAAGGCGGAACCATGCAAGACGTGAGAGTCATCGGGGTGGAGTCCGGGGCACTCCTGCTCGCGACCGACGGCGGGACCGAGTTCCGACTGCCCGTCACCTCGTCGCTGCCCGGTCAGGTCCGGCAGGCGAACCCCGAGTCCGGTCCGCACAAGCGCGTGTCCCCCAAGGACGTGCAGGCGCGGATCCGCGGCGGTGCCGATGCCGCCGAGGTCGCCCTGGCGCTCGACGTCGACGTCGAGTACGTGCGGCGCTTCGAGGGCCCCGTCCTCGCCGAGCGTGCCTTCATCCTCGACGCCGCGCACCGCGTGCCGGTCACCCCGGTCGACGACGAGTCGCCCGACACCTTCGGCGAGGCGATCACCGCCAAGCTCGAGGCGGGCGAGGCCAGCGGGATCGCCTGGGCGTCGTGGAAGCACGTCGAGAGCGGCTGGCAGGTCCGCGTGCACTACACGGCCGCCGAGGTCGAGCACGACGCCCAGTGGCGCTTCGACCCGAAGACGTCGACGCTGACGCCCGACAACGGCGACGCGCACCGGCTCTCCCACACCGAGGACGAGGGCATCGCGCCGCGGCTCCGTGCGGTCGAGAACGACCACCAGGACACCGACGGGACGCGGTTCGACTCCGGCGCGTTCCGGGTCGACGAACCCGACGAGGACGTCACGAACCCCGAGGTGCAGGAGCGTCCGCTCCGCGCGCCGCTCCCCCGCATCGGAGCCGCCGTCGAGGAACGCGCCCCCGGCAACGAGACCGCCGACCTGCTCGAGGCGCTCCGCCGCCGTCGTGGCGAGCGCGAGGCCGCGGCCTTCGGCGAACAGCCGCAGGACGACGGACGACGGACCTCGATCAGCGTCGTCGACATCCCGCTGCAGGGTTTCGAGGACTCGTCGGACACCGCGCCGCAGCCGGACGCTCGACCCACCTCCGCACCCGAGGCCGAGGCCGGGCGGCAGGACCGCAAGAAGCGGAACCGACGGTCGATGCCGAGCTGGGACGAGATCGTCTTCGGGACCCGGCCGGACGACGACCCGGCCTGATCCCCGGCGACGCCCGTGCTCGTGCTACTGCGCGAACGCCCCGGCGAGGCGCAGCGGCACCATGGTCTCCTCGTCGGTCATCGCACCGTGCTGGCCGACCATGCGCTTCGGTGACTCGCCGTCGCGCAGGGCCCGGTCGTCGTTGAACGCCCAAGACCCCCGTGCCACGAGCACGACGTCCCCGATGCGCGGGACGACCTCGTCCGACACGTCGCCGAACCAGCCGGCGGCGATCGCCTCGTCACGGCTCGCGACGTACGCCTTCTTGCCGTAGCGCGCCCGGAACTGCCCGACGAGGGAGCGGACGTCGGTGCCCGGTGCGACCGTGAACTGCCGGCAGCGCGGGTCGCCGGCGACCCCGATGACGTCGGTCAGCAGGAGCGGGTCGAGCGCGATGTTCGCGTGGTCGGGGACGTCGAGCACGCCGTGGTCGGCCGTCACGACGATCCCGACGTCGGCGGCGGCACGGCCCTCGAGCCGAGCGAGTTCGCCGTCGAGGAGTTCGAGTGCCGCGGTCCACCGGTCGGACTGCCAGCCGTGCTTGTGCCCGATCGAGTCGAGCTCCGGGACGTAGAGGTACACGAGTGAGCGCCCCGTCGCGGTCTCGGCGAGGGCGGCATCGACGCGCTGCGGGATCGAGTCGGCCGGGACGTAGCGCGCGCCGCCGAGGACGTTGGCGGTCATCCCCGAGGAGCGGTACCGGGCGGGTCCGACCACCACGGGGTCGACGCCGAGCGCCGGCGCCTCGGTGAACAGCGTGCGGGCGAGGAACCAGTCGGCCGGGACCTCGTCGTCCCAGCCGCTCAGCAGGTTCATCACCCGGCCGGTGTCGGGGTTCCAGCCGCTGTACCCGACCACGCCGTGGGTGCCGGGCGACCGACCGGTCGTCAGCGTGCTCAGTGCGGCCGCCGTCGTCGTCGGGAAGCCGCTGCGCAGTCGCTTCTTGCTGGCGGCGAGCCAGCGGGCGTGTCCGGCGCGCGCTGCCAGCGCGCCGGCACCGAGGCCGTCGACCAGCACGACGATCGCGGAACGGGCGGGGCGGAGGGTGATCCGCGCCTCCAGTCCGGTGGAACGCAACCAGGCGTCGTCCGCAGCGCCGAGCGCGACGAGGCAACTCGGGAAGACGTCGGCGAGGTTCGCGGTGGCGTCGGGGGCCGTCGGTACGCTTGTTCCCATCTCCCCCAGTCTCGCAGAAGGGTGCCATGGCACGCACGGAAGCAGTCGGCCTGCCCGACGGTGAACGCATCGAGGACGTCGACGTCTCCGAGGAGATGCAGGGCTCCTTCCTCGAGTACGCGTACTCCGTCATCTACTCACGGGCACTCCCCGACGCACGCGACGGCCTGAAGCCCGTGCAGCGGCGCATCCTCTACCAGATGGCCGAGATGGGGCTCCGGCCCGACCGCGGCCACGTGAAGAGCGCCCGCGTCACCGGCGAGGTGATGGGCAAGCTGCACCCGCACGGCGACGGCGCGATCTACGACGCCCTCGTGCGCATGGCGCAGCCGTTCACGATGCGCGTGCCGCTCGTCGACGGACACGGCAACTTCGGCTCGCTCGACGACGGTCCCGCGGCCGCCCGCTACACCGAGGCCCGCCTCGCCGAACCGTCGATGGCCATGACCGAGGGCCTGGGCGAGGACGTCGTCGACTTCGTCCCGAACTACGACAACCAGATCATGCAGCCGGGCGTGCTGCCCGCGGCCTTCCCGAACCTGCTCGTCAACGGCGCGTCGGGCATCGCGGTCGGCATGGCGACGAACATGGCGCCGCACAACCTCGGCGAGGTGGTCGAGGCCGCGAAGCACCTGCTCATGAACCCGCAGGCGACGCTCGACGAACTGATGGAGTTCGTGCCGGGCCCCGACCTGCCCTCCGGCGGCACCATCGTCGGGCTCTCCGGCGTGCGCGACGCCTACGCCAGCGGCCGCGGCTCGTTCCGGACGCGCGCGAAGGTGAGCGTCGAGAACCTCACCCCGCGCAAGGTCGGCCTCGTGGTCACCGAGCTGCCGTACCTGGTCGGCCCGGAGCGCGTGATCGAGAAGATCAAGGACGGCGTCCAGTCGAAGAAGCTCGTCGGCATCTCCGACGTGAACGACCTGACCGACCGCAACCACGGGCTCCGGCTCGTCATCGGCATCAAGAGCGGCTTCAACCCCACCGCCGTGCTCGAGCAGCTGTACAAGCACACCCCGCTCGAGGACGGCTTCGGCATCAACAACGTCGCGCTGGTCGGCGGATCGCCCAAGACCCTCGGGCTGCGCGAGCTGCTCGACGTCTACGTGCAGCACCGGCTGTCCGTCGTCACCCGGCGGTCCGAGTACCGGCTCGCGCGTCGCCGCGAGCGGTTGCACCTGGTCGAGGGACTGCTCATCGCGATCCTCGACATCGACGAGGTCATCGAGGTCATCCGCTCCTCGGACGACTCCGAGGCGGCGCGCTCCCGCCTGCAGACGGTGTTCGACCTGTCCGAGGTGCAGGCCGAGTACATCCTCGAACTGCGGCTCCGGCGCCTGACGAAGTTCTCACGCCTCGAGCTCGAGGGCGAGCGCGACCAGCTGCTCGCCGACATCGCCGCGCTCGAGGAACTGCTCGCGTCCGACGAGCGGCTCCGTGCCCAGGTCGCGCTCGAGCTCACCGAGGTGTCCGACCGGTTCGCGACCCCGCGCCGGACCCTGCTCACCGAGGCCGACGCCCCCGTCAAGGGTGGTCGCAAGGCCGCGGTCGACCCGGAGTCCCTGCAGATCGCCGATTCGCCGTGCCGCGTGTTGCTCTCGACCACGGGGCGGCTCATCCGCGTCGACATCCCGACGTCCGAGCTCGGCATCGTCCGGGTGCCGAAGCGGTCCAAGCACGACGCCGTCCGCTCGTCGATCGTCAGTTCGGTGCGCGGGCAGGTCGGGGCGCTCACCTCGACCGGGCGCGTGATCCGGCTCTCCCCCGTCGACGTCCCCGCCGTGCCGCCGGCCGCGGTCCGGCTCGACGCCGGCGTCCGGGTGACGGACTTCCTCGGCATCGCCCGCGGCGAGACCGTGGTCGCCCTCGTCGATCTCTCCGGCGCCTCGTCGGACTCGCTCGCCATCGGCACCGTGCAGGGCGTCGTGAAGCGCGTCGTGCCCGGAGCCTGGCCGGACAAGCCCGAGTTCCCCGCGATCGGGCTGAAGCCCGGCGACGCGGTCGTCGGTGCCGCCCAGGCGCCCGAGTCGGACGACCTCGTGTTCATCACCTCGAACGCGCAGCTGCTGCGGTTCCCGGCGTCTGGCGTCCGTGCGCAGGGCCTCCCCGCCGGTGGAGTCGCCGGTGTGGCCCTCGCCGCGGGTGCCTCGGCGATCTGGTTCGGATCCGTCGCCCGCTCCGACGACGCCGTGGTCGCGACGGTCTCGGCGTCGTCCTCGGCCCTGCCCGGCACCGACACCGGCCGCGCCAAGGTCTCGGCCCTGTCGGAGTTCCCGGCGAAGGGCCGTGCGACCCAGGGTGTGCGGGCGCACGCGTTCCTCAAGGGCGAGGACGGCCTGACGGTGGCGTGGGCGGGCATCGCTCCCCCGCACGCGGTCGGGTCGGACGGCGCTGCCCGGACGCTGCCGGACTGGCTGTCGAAGCGCGACGGGTCGGGGGCGCCGCTCGACGCCGTGATCGACTCGATCGGTGGGAGTGCGGCGGCGCTCGACGGCACCGCCGGCGAGGCGTAGGCGCGCCGCGCGACCTTTCGCGCCAGCCGACAGTTCACGGGCCTTTCGCCGCGTGAACTGTCGCCCACCGCGTGAACACGCGGCCGCGCCGCGGCGGACGCCGAGACTCGGCCCCGCGGACAGAACTCGCGCCGCCGCGGCGCGAGACCGTCCGCCCAGCCGAGACTCGCCCGCGCGCGCGGCCGTGCCGGCGGCGACTTTTCGCGCCAGGCGACAGTTCACGGGCCCCTCGCCCCGTGAACTGTCGCCCACCGCGTGAGCACGCGGACGGGAGGCGCGGGACGGCCCCGCACCGCGCCTCCCGTCCGCCCATGGGGACGACCACCGCCCCGACCACCGCAACACGCTGCGAACTCACGCGGCTGGCGACACGTCACGGCGCCAGCGCCGCGTGACGTGTCGCCGAGCGCGTGAGGTCGCGCCGCACGGCGGCGCCGAGACTCGGCCTCGCGGACAGAACTCGCGCAGCCGCGGCGCGAAAGTGTCCGCTGAGGCGAGACTCGGCGGCGCCGCGCGCGCAGCGCGCCGCGCCGCCTACGCGTCGATACGGTCGCGGTCGAGGCCCTCGCCGGCGAGGATGAACTCCTTGCGCGGCGCCACGTCGTTGCCCATGAGCAGCTCGAAGACCTTCGCAGCACCCTCGGCATCGGTGATGTTCACCCGGCGCAGCGTCCGGTGCGTGCGGTCCATCGTGGTCTCCGCCAGCTGGTCGGCGTCCATCTCGCCGAGGCCCTTGTACCGCTGGATCGGCTCCTGGTACTTCTTGCCCTGCTTCTCGAGCTTCTTCAGTACGGCCTGCAGCTCGGCCTCGGAGTAGGTGTACAGCGTGTCGTTCGCCTTGCCACGGTTCACCACGACGACCCGGTGCAGCGGCGGCACGGCGGCGAACACCCGACCCTGCTCGATCATCGGCCGCATGTACCGGAAGAACAGCGTGAGCAGGAGCGTCCGGATGTGGGCGCCGTCGACGTCGGCGTCGGACATGATGATGACCTTGCCGTAGCGGGCCTGGTCGATCTCGAACGTCCGGCCGGAGCCGGCGCCGATGACCTGGATGATCGAGGCACACTCGGCGTTCGAGAGCATGTCCGAGACGGACGCCTTCTGCACGTTGAGGATCTTGCCGCGGATCGGCAGCAGCGCCTGGTACTCGCTGTTCCGCGCGAGCTTGGCGGTGCCGAGCGCGGAGTCGCCCTCGACGATGAAGAGTTCGGTCCCCTCGGCGTCCTGCTTGCGGCAGTCGGCGAGCTTCGTCGGCAGCGAGGAGTTCTCGAGCGCGTTCTTCCGGCGCTGGGTCTCCTTGTGCGCCCGGGCCGAGATGCGCGTCTTCATCTCGGCGACGACCTTCTCGAGCAGGGTCGCTGCCTGGGCCTTCTCGGTGCGCTGCGTCGACGTGAGGATCTCGGTGAGGCGCTTCGACACGACCTGGTCGACGATCTTCCGGACCGCCGGGGTGCCGAGGACCTCCTTCGTCTGACCTTCGAACTGCGGCTCGGGCAGGCGGACGGTGAGCACCGCGGTCATGCCGGCGAGCACGTCGTCCTTCTCGAGCTTGTCCTGCCCGACCTTCAGCTTGCGGGCGTTCGCCTCGACCTGGGCGCGCACGGCTTTGACCACGCCGGACTCGAAGCCGGCCTGGTGCGTGCCGCCCTTGGGCGTCGCGATGATGTTGACGAAGCTGCGGAACACCGTCTCGTAGCCGCTGCCCCATCGCAGCGCGAGGTCGACCTCGCATTCACGCGACACCGAGGTCGACACCATGTGGCCCTTGTCGTCGAGCATCGGCACGGTCTCGGTGAAGGTGCCGGTCCCCTGGATTCGCCAGACGTCGGTGACGGCGGAGTCGAGGGCGAGGTGCTCGACGAACTCACCGATCCCGCCCTCGTACCGGAAGCGCTCGACGACGGGACCGGGCTCGACAGGAGTGCCCGTGGCCTCCGCCCGCGCTGCCGCTGCCTCGATCGAGGCGGGCCGCGCGTCCGTGATGGTGATGCCGAGCCCGGGCACGAGGAAGGCCGTCTGGCGCGCTCGGCTGACGAGGTCGCTGGTGCTGAACTTCGCGTCGGAGGTGAAGATCTGCCGGTCGGCCCAGTACCGCACGCGGGACCCGGTCACGCCCTTCTTCACCTTGCCGGCGACGCGCAACTCGCTGCCGGAGGTGAAGGGGGTGAACGGCGCGTCCGGCCCGTCGCCGGCGAACGTGCCCGGCTCGCCGCGGTGGAACGACATCGCGTAGGTCTTGCCGCCCCGGTCGACCTCGACGTCGAGGCGCTCCGACAGCGCGTTCACGACCGAGGCACCGACACCGTGCAGCCCACCGGACGCGGCGTACGACCCGGAACCGAACTTGCCACCCGCGTGGAGCTTCGTGAACACCACCTCGACCCCGGTCAGACCGGTCTTCGGCTCGACGTCGACGGGGATGCCACGAGCGGTGTCGCGGACCTCGACCGAACCGTCGGGGTGCAGCAGCACGCCGATCTCGTCGCCGTGCCCGGCGAGGGCTTCGTCGACGGAGTTGTCGATGATCTCCCACAGGCAGTGCATGAGCCCGCGGGAGTCCGTCGACCCGATGTACATGCCCGGACGCTTGCGGACCGCCTCGAGCCCTTCGAGGACGGAGAGATGGCGTGCAGAGTAGTCGGAGCTCACCTTCCGATGCTAGCGATCCGCACCGACACCACCGCGCGGACACTCGGACTGGGGACAGCCGATCCGCGCTGAGCGAAACGGGCGATCACAATGCGCCACTCTCAGGCATCACGTGTTGAAATAGGTGGACCAAGCCGCACCACCTGCGATCCGTGAGGAGCACAGCAATGACCCAGACCGTGCAGGACCTCTCCATCGACGAAGTCAGCAGCCACCAGCTCACCGCTGCCGACCGTTGCGACAGCTGCGGCGCGCAGGCGTACATCCGGGCCACCATGGCCAGCGGTGAGCTGTACTTCTGTGCGCACCACGGCGCCGAGTTCAAGGACAAGCTCGCAGCGACCGCCATCGAGTGGCACGACGAGAGCAGCCGACTCTACGAGTCGAAGTAGCGCCCACAGACGCGAGCGCTGAACAGACAGGAGGCGGGGGGGGGGGGGGGGGCGCCCCCGCCGGCCGGCGGGGGGGGGGGGGGGGGGGGGGGGGGGGCGGGGGGGGGGGGGGGGGGGGGGGGGGGGGGGGGGGGGGGCGGCGGGGGGGGGCGAGGGCGGGGGGGGGGGGGGGGGGGGGGGGGGGCGGGGGGGGGGGCGGGGGGCGGCC
>NZ_JBBCYQ010000016.1:0-64788 GCF_037144815.1 Curtobacterium sp. USHLN213
CGAGACCGAGGCCCGACTCGAGGGACTGGTCGACCTCGGCCTGGTCGAACCCCGGGGCCCGCGGTGGCCAGCTGGCACCGCGCCTCCCGTCGGAAGTCGGTCGCGTCTACGCGGCGAGGTGCGCCTGCAGGAACCAGCGGTCCTTGGTCAGGCCGCGCTCGATCTCGATGACGACGTCCTGGCTGTTGAGGTCGACCTCGTCGAGGCCCTCGACGGCGCGGCGGACCTGCAGCAGCGCGGCGTCGATCTCGGCGATGACCTCGGTGATGGTCACGTCGGAGTTCTGGAAGCCCTCCGACAGCGGCGGGATCGTGGTGTTCGCGGCGACCGTGGCGATGCGGGAGTCGACCGGGAGGCCGAGGGCGACGATGCGCTCCGCGGCGAGGTCGGCCCACTCCTGGGCGTGCTCGACGATGGTGTCGAGGAGCTCGTGGACGCCGACGAAGTTGCGGCCACGGACGTGCCAGTGCGCCTGCTTGCCGTTGACGACGAGCGCCTCGAGGTCGATCACGACGGGGGCGAGGAACTGCGCCACCCCAGCGGCGAGCTCCGGCGTCGTCGAGAACGGGGACGTGGTGGGCGTGGTGCTGGTGGTGTTGGTCATGTCGTTTCCTCCTGCCTCGTGGTCCCACCCGAGTGGGGTGGGTCCGATGGTGACAACAGTGCCCGCTTCTCTTGTATGCCGCAAGGAAGCGAAGGCTGACCTCACCCGGTCAGCCGACGAGTGTGTCGAAGCCGGCGTCGGCCAGTTCGATCTGCACGACGGAGCGGGCGCGCTCGACCCAGGGGCTGTCGGCGCAGCCGATCCAGACGCTCGTGCGCGGTTCGCAGTCGGCGACGCACCACTCGGCCGCCCACCCGGTGACGGCGTGCGCGAGGGCCTCGCCGTGGTCGGCGAAGACGAGGGGTGACACGGCGGACGTCCGGGCGCTCCGGAGCAGCCACGTCACCGTGACGCGCGGGGGCGCCGGGAGCGTGCGGACCTGCTCGGCGAGGGCTGCCTCGACGAAGACCTGGCCGTAGGCGTTCTCGGGCAGGTCCTCGAGCATGCGGGTCATCTCGGGGAGGTCGTCGACACTGCCGGCGATGAGGATGCGTTCGCTGGGCTGTCGCCGGGTCCGTGCCATGTGACAACGGTAAGGCAAGCCTTACCTCATCACAAGGGCGTCGCGGCGGTTCCCCCGATACGCGCAGGTGCCACACCGAGTTCGTGGGCGAGGAAGGTCCACATCCAGGACAGGGCGACCGTGTTGGTCAGGTCCGGCACCCCCTGCGCGATCTGCGTCGCCACCCCGTCGCTGTACGCCGCGAGCTTGAGCGCCACGACCTCGGGCGACTCCGCGGGCGTGAACACCCGCGCCTCGACGCCCCGACGGACGACCCGGACCAGGCAGGCCTCCCACACGCGGATCCGCTCCGCGTACTCCGCAGCGACCTCGGGCCGCCGCACGACCGCCGTCCAGTAGTCCGACCAGATCCGCCAGTGCTGCCGCACCTGCTCGGTGTCCCCGAAGAGGGGTTCCACGAGCATGCGGATGCCGGCGACGGGGTCCGGCTCCGCGTCGACCGCGGCGACGATCGCCCCGTAGAAGCGCTCCGTCTCGAGCACGACGACCTCGTTGAGGATCTCCGCGACGCTGCCGAAGTGGTACGTGACGGTCCCGACCGAGACGTCCGCCTCGGCAGCGATGTCCCGCAGGCCGGTCGCCCCGACGCCGTTCCGGACGATCACGGCGCGTGCCGCCTCGACGATCATCGCCCGCCGGACCTCGGGACGCTGCCGGACCCGTGTCTGCTCCGGCCCGCTCACGCCGAGGTCCTCGGCACCTCGTCGACGAACGTGTGCTCGGCGACGAGCACCTCGGCGACGTCGGGACCACCGTCCCGGGCCCAGGCACGCACGGTGTTCCGGACGTGGAAGGCGTCGGCGTCCGCGGTGACCTCGGAGGCGGTCTCGAGCCGTGCGGCCCACTCCGGCTTCGCCAGGCCGATCGACCAGCGGGACGTCGCGCTGGCACTGGTCGGGTCGTCGGACCGGATGCGGTAGGTCTCGCGGGCGTCCTCGCTGAAGACGAGCCCGTCCGGGTACACGCGTCCGCCGCCGTACCCGGGGTCGACGTCGAGCGTCCACTCCCCCGACTCGACGTCGTGCGTGACGGTGCGCTGCGGCAGGACCTCGGTCGGCGCGACCCGTTCGATCGCGAGCGGCTCGGAGCGCTCCGGCTGCTCGAACCGCACGCCGTCGTCGGTGGCGCGTGTCCAGACCGGGAGCTCGACGTGCGAGCCGGCGGGGTCGATCGTGACGGTCGGTGCGACGCCGTGCGGCCAGACCCACGGCCAGTACGACGTCGACACGGCGATCCGGAGCCGGTGTCCCGCGGCGAACCGGTGACCGGTCGACACGAGTCGGACGGGCAGTGACGCCGCGGCGCCGGGCTCGAGCGGGTCGTCCCGGTCCATCCCGTCGCGCTTCGCCGCGTTGAGCACACCCCGGGTCACGAGGGTCGACGACCCGTCCGGCGCGACGTCGCACAGGCGCACGGTCACGGTGGCCCGGGGCTGGTCGCTCGTCACGGCGAGGTGGACGAGGACGGTGCCGAGCACGTCGACCGGCTCGTCGAGCGGCAGGTCGAAGCAGACCGAGCGGCCGTCCTCGGCGCGCTGGTCCGGCGGCAGGTCGGTGGCGTTGCCGAACGGGAAGAAGCGTCCGGCATCGGCACCGGTGTGCTGCGGCGACCGGACGACGACCGCGCCGTCCGCGCCGCCGCGGAACCCGGCGAGGGGAACCGTGCGGGACACGGTGGCGGACGACGGCCAGGCCTCGGCACCGACCCACCGGCCGCGGCGCGTCTCGTAGTACGTCGCCGGCGGCTCGCCGTCGTTGATCCAGGCCCGGAGCGCGGGCTCCTGCTCGACGCCGGTGTCGACCCCGCGCAGCCAGCGGTCCCACCACCGCAGGGTCTCCTGCAGGAAGCCGATCGACGGCCCGGGTGCGAGGCCCCGGTCAGGGTACTGGTGCGACCACGGTCCGACGATCCCCTTGACCGGGGCGTCCACGTTGGCCACGAGCCGGAGCACGGCGTCGCGGTACGGGTCGGCCCAGCCGCCGACCGCGAGGACCGCGGCGCCGATGTTCCCGTACTCCTCCGCGGCGCTGCCGTGCCGCCAGTAGTCGTCGCGCTCCTGGTGGGACAGCCACACGGGCGTCATCGGGCGGTTCGCATCGAGGCGGTCACGCCACCGGTCGACCCAGCCGGAGCCGACCACCTCGGGCCGCGGCGGCCGCGAGTTGAACGCGAACATCGTCGCACCCCACGCCGCCATGTCGATCCCGAGCACCGCACCGCCGACGTAGTGCACGTCGTTGTCGTACCGGTCGTCGGTCGAGCACACCGTCACGATCGCCTTGAGGGCCGCCGGTGCCCGGGCCGCGAGCTGCAGCGCGTTGAACCCGCCCCACGAGATGCCGAACATCCCGACGGCGCCCGTCGACCACTCCTGTGCGGCGAGCCACGCGATCACGGCCTCGCCGTCGCGGAGTTCCTGCTCGCTGTACTCGTCGTCGAAGAACCCGTCCGACGAGCCGGTCCCGCGGATGTCCACCCGCACCGAGGCGTACCCGTGCTGCGCGTACCAGGGGTGCCGCTCGGAGTCCCGCGGCGCGGTCCAGTCGTCGAGCCGGTAGGGCAGGTACTCGAGCAGCACCGGCACGGGGCCGTCGGGTGCCGCCGGGGACCAGATCCTCGTGTGCAACCGGACGCCGTCGGGCATCGGGATCCACTCGTCGCGGACGGTCACGCCGTCGGGCAGGGCCGGGTCCACCCCGAGTGCGGTGAAGCCGGTCATGCGTCCTCCCAGTTCCGGGTCAGGTGTCCGTCGCCGCGGTCGGTCCACCCCGGAGCCTCGCGCCACCGCGGCACGCCGTCGCCGACGTCGGGCAGCTCGGTGCTGCCGGGTTCGAGCGTCGCTGCGAGGAGCGTCGCCGTGTACGGGTGGTTCGGGCCGCTGAACACGGCCTCGGTCGGGCCGATCTCGACGATCCGGCCGCCGGTCATCACGGCGACGCGATCGGCCACACCCCGCACCACCGCGAGGTCGTGGCTGATGAACAGGCAACTCAGCCCGCGCTCGCGCTGCAGGTCGGCGAGCAGCGCGAGGATCCCCGCCTGCACCTGCACGTCGAGCGCGGTCGTGATCTCGTCGGCGATGACCAGGCGCGGCTCGGCGGCGAGGGCCCGGGCGATCCCGACACGCTGCCGCTGCCCGCCGGAGAGCTGCGCCGGCAGCCGGTCCGCGAACTCCGGCCCGAGGCCGACCTGGGAGAGCAGTTCCCCGACCCGCTCGCGCGACGAGCAACCGGTGAACAGCTTCAGCGGCCGCGCGATGGCGGCCCCGACGGTCCGGCGGGGGTTCAGCGAGGTGTCGGCGTTCTGGAACACGAGTTGCACCGCACGACGGAGGTCCGGGGACCGTCCGGCGATCGGCTCGCGCAGGTCGCCGCTCACGGTCCCGTCGTCGAACGAGAACGTGCCCGACTCGGCCGGGACCAGGCCGGCCAGGGCCGTCGCGAGCGTCGACTTGCCGCTGCCGGACTCCCCCACGACGGCGAGCGTCTCGCGCGGCGCGATCGTGAACGAGACGCCGCCGACGGCGGCCGGCAGGCCGCGTCCGTAGCGGATCACCAGGTCCTCGGCGGTCACCACGGGACGGACGAGCGGTTCTGGGCCCACGCCGCCGGTTCCGGCGCGACGCGCCAGCGGCGGGCCGACCGTGCCGGTGGGGAGACCAACGGTCCGGCCGGCCCTGGAGGCGACCGTGGACGAGACGGTCGCCGTCTCGGGCACGTGGTCCGGTCCTCCTGGCCGGCGCCCGTCCGGCACCGCGGCCAGCAGGGCACGCGTGTACTCGTGCTGCGGGGCGGCGAAGAGCGCCGCCGTCTCGGCGTGCTCGACGACCTCGCCGTCGCGCATCACGGCGATCTCGTCGGCCATCGCGGACACGACGCCGAGGTCGTGGCTGACGAGCAGGACGGCCATGCCGAGCTCGCGGCCGAGGTCGGCGACGAGGTCGAGCACGGCGGCCTGCGTGACCACGTCGAGGGCGGTGGTGGGTTCGTCGAGGACGAGCACGCGGGGACGCGCGGCGACGGCCATCGCGATCGCGACGCGCTGCTGCTGCCCGCCGGAGAGCTGGTGCGGGTACCGGCGGACGATCGTCTCCGGCGACGGCAGCCGCACGAGCCGGACGAGCTCGAGCACGCGCTCGGGGCCGTCGGGTTCGCCGTGGGCGCGGAGGGCCTCGCGGATCTGCTCGCCGACGCGCATCGACGGCGTGAGTGCCGGTCCGGCGTTCTGCGCGACCACCGACGCGGTGCCGCCACGGAGCGCCCGTCGGCCGGCCGGCGAGAGGGCGAAGACGTCCTCGCCGTCGACGTGCACGGTGCCGTGCTCGATGCGCGACCCGGTCCGGAGGTGCGCGAGCAGGGTGCGGGCGACGGTGGACTTGCCGCTGCCGGACTCGCCGACGAGCCCGAGGGTGCGGCCCGCCTCGATGGCGAACGAGACGCCGCGGACGACCGGCACGGAGCGCTTGCCGGCGGCGTACGAGATCGCGAGGCGGTCGACCTGGACGATGCTCACGCGCTGACTCCCTTCGTCGCGCGGTCGACACCGAGCGACTTGCTCAGCCCGTCGGCCGCGAGGTTGAGGCCGACCACCAGGGTCGCGAGCGCCACGATGGGCGCGAGCGTGCCGAGGGGCACGACCGTGAGGGCGGTCCGGTTCTCCTGGACCATGAGCCCCCAGTCGGGTGTCGGCGGGTTCGCACCGAAGCCGAGGAACGACAGCGACGCCACGAGCAGCACGATCCAGGAGGCGCGCATCGCGTACTCGACGAGGACCACGTCGAGGACGTTCGGCAGGATCTCGCGGAACACGATGGACAGGGAGCGTTCGCCCCGGGCGCGCGCGGCCGTGACGTAGTCCTGCGTGATCACCGTCCGGGCCGCGCCGCGCACCACCCGGGTCACGGCGGGCGCGTAGACGATCGTCACGGCGAGGACGATCACCCAGAGTCCGGCGTCGAACACGGTGACGACGACGAGGAGCGCGAGGATCGACGGCACGCTGAGCAGGGCGTCCACGATCCGCATGACGACCTCGTCGAACCAGTTGTCGGCGTACGCGGTGACGCAGCCGAGGACGGTGCCGACCGCCACGGCGATCGTCGTCGCGAGGAAGGTCACGAGCAGGGCGTAGCGGCCGCCGTTGAGCGTCCGGGACAGGATGTCGCGGCCGTACTGGTCGGTGCCGAGCCAGTGCGTCCACGTCGGGCCGGCGAGCACGTCGGCGGAGTTCGTCGCGACCGGGTCGTGGCCGGCGATGACGGGGGCGAGGACGGCGAGCACGAGGTGCAGCGCGATCAGGCCGAGGCCGATGGTCAGCGCGGTGGAGCTGCGCAGGGGGGCGACGGCTGCGCCGATGACGTTCCGGGAACGCGGGGCGATGGCGGTCATGCTGCTGCCTTCCGGGTGGGGCGTGTGCCGGTGCGGCTCCGGGTGCGCGCCCGTCGCTGTCGTGTTCGGAGCTTCGGGTCGAGCACCAGCGCGACGAGGTCGGCCGCGAGGTTGCACACGACGTAGACGAGGGCGCTGAGGAGCGCGATCGCCTCGATCGTCGGCAGGTCGCGGTTGAAGACGGACTCGAGCATGAGCTTGCCCATGCCCGGGTGGTTGAAGACGCTCTCGACGACGACCACGCCGCCGAGCAGCCAGGCCACGTTGAGCGCCACGACGTTGAGCGTCGGCAGGAGCGCGCTCGGGACCGCGTGCTTCCAGACGACCCGGCGCATCGTCAGGCCCTTCAGCTCCGCGGTGGTCACGAACTCGGACGCCATCACGTCGATGGTCGAGGAACGGGCGGTCCGGACGATGTACGCGGCCATCGCCAGGGTCAGCACGATGATCGGCAGCCAGATCGTCGGCAGGAGCTCGCCGACTGTGGCGTCGCTACCGCGCAGGACGACGGCGGGGAAGAGCGGCAGCCCGATCGCGAAGAGCAGCACGAGCACGGTGGCGACCATGAACTCCGGCACGCTCATCACGACGAGGCTGACGATCGAGATCACCCGGTCGGACGCACGGCCGCGGCGGACCCCGGCGATGACGCCGAGCGCGAGGGACAGTGTGACGCCCACGACCATCGCGGGGACGGCGATGAGCATGCTGTTGCGGAACGCCGTGAACAGCGTCGGGGCGACCGGCTCCCCGCTGACGAGCGAGGTGCCGAAGTCGCCGTGCACCGCTCCGGCGAGCCACTGCAGGTACCGGAGCCAGACGTTCTGGTCGAGGCCGAGCGACTCCCGGAGCTGCTTGACGGCGTCGGGTGTGGCGTTCTGCCCGAGCAGCTGCTGCGCGACGTCGCCGGGCAGCGCCTGCACGGCGAGGAACACGAACAGCGAGGCGAGCACCACCGTGAGCACGGCGATGCCGAGCCGACGCAGGACGGGGACGAGGACGTCCGAGGGCTTGCTCGTGGTCGTCGTCATCGTCGCAGTCCGATCCGGAGGTAGTCGAACTCGAAGCCGTACTCCGAGTAGTTCACGACGTCGCGGGACAGCCCGACCAGGCGGTCGCCGAACATCGGGGTCATGTCCGCGCCGTCCTCGACCACGAGCCGCTGGGCGTCCTGGTACAGGGTCAGTCGCTTCGCGTCGTCCATCTCGGCGCGGGCGTCGTCGAGCAGCCCGTCGAACCGCTCGTTGGACCACGCGCTCTCGTTGTACGACGAGCCGGACCGGAAGATCTGGTTGAGCAGCTGGTCGATCGGACGGCCGGTGAACCAGTAGCTCACCATGAGCGGCTTCTGCATCCAGATCTGCGTGTAGTACGAGTCCGAGCTGGCGTTCTTCACCGTCAGGCGGATGCCCGCGTCCGCGACGGCGTCGCGGTAGGCGACGGCCATCGGGGTGAAGACCGACTCGTAGCTCGACGTGTAGATCGACGCGCGGAGGTCCGACCGACCGGCGGCCTTGAGCAGCGCCTTCGCCTTGTCGGGGTCGTACTCGCGGTGGTCGTCCACGAAGGCGGCGAGCTGCGGCGGCACCGGGTTGTCCCAGCCCGGCGACCCGGTGCCCTGCAGGGCGGTGTCGACGATCGTGCGCGGGTCGTAGGCGAGCTTCATCGCCTGGCGGACCCGCGGGTCGCGGAACTCCTCGGAGGTGGCGAGCATCGGGATCGTGTACCACTGCGCGTTCTTCGAGCGGGCGATGGTCGCCCGATCGGAGGCGGCGACGACCCGGGCCATCGCGAAGTCGAGGTTCGTCTGCGAGATGAGGTCGATCTGCCCCGCGAGCAGGGCGTTCACCCGGGCGGTGGTGTCCTGGATCGAGTAGAAGTCGATGCCGTCCAACGCGGGGCGGCCGGCGAAGTGGTCGTCGAACGCCTCGACGCTGCCGGCACCCGCCGGAGTGAAGGACGACAGGCGGAACGGTCCGGTGCCGATGCCCGTCCGGCCGATGTCGGCGATCGCCCCGGCCGGCACGATGTAGCACTGGTACGCGGTGAGCAGCGACGGGAACTCCGCGTTCGGCTTCGTGAGGGCGAACCGCAGCGTGTACGGGTCGACGGCCGTCATCGAGCGGGCGTCCATCACCTCGCCGAGCACCCCGGCCTGCGGGCTGCCGGTCTTCTCGTCGAGGATGTGCCGGATGCTCGCGATCGCGTCGTCGGCGGAGAAGCGCGACCCGTCATGGAAGCGCACGCCCCGGCGGAGGCGGAAGGTCCACTCGGTGCCGTCCTGGTTCGCCGACCACTCCTCGGCGAGGTCGGGCACGGTCCGGCCCTGCTGGTCGAGCTTGACGAGCCGGTTGTAGAGCGCGCCGAGGTACTCGTACGCCGACAGGGAGCTCGCCGAGTCGAGGGTCTCGGCGGCCGACGCGGCGGGTCGGGCGATCCGGAGTCGACCGCCGCTCCGGGCGGTGCCGGTGGCCGCGGCCTCGGGAAGGTCGGTGGTGCCGGCCGAGGCGCCGGAGCTGCACCCGGTGAGCGTCAGCAGGCCGAGGCCGGCGAGTCCGGCGGCGCCGGTGAGGAGCGCACGACGGCTCGGGCCGCGGGCGTTCCGGGGTTCGGGGACGATGGGCTGCATTCGGGGTGACCCCTCCTGGTAATCGTTCCGGTGAACGATAGAGGGCGGATCGTCCCCGGCCAAGCCCGACGCGACGGACGCCGGCTGCCTGCATGGGGCCCCGATCCGCACGGTGACCGCGATCGAGCGGTCTCCCGCAGCCGCACCAGAGGCACGGGAACGTTTACCAACCCGTTACACGAGCGCCTGCGCGAGGCGGGATGATCGACCAGAGCGGCGCCCGCGTGGTCGCCGGACACGCGACCGAGGAGCACCGATGGCGACGTTCACCCGAGGCTTCGGCGGTCGCCGTGACGACCGCGACGACCCGCGCATCCCACCGGGCCAGACACTCGTCCGCGACTGGCCCGTGCTGTCGGCCGGCGCCACCCCCGAGATCGAACCGTCCGACTGGAGCTTCTCGATCCGCACCGAGTCCGGCCTGCACAGCTGGACCTGGGACGAGGTGCAGGCGCTCGGCGTCGAGGACGTCACCGTCGACATCCACTGCGTGACGCACTGGACGAAGCTCGACATGCCGTGGCGCGGTGTCCCGCTCGACCGGCTGTTCGCCGACGTCGAGACCGCGCTGGACTACTGCATGGTGCACAGCTTCGGCGGCTACACGACGAACGTGCCGCTCGACGAGCTGCTCGACGGGCAGGCGTGGATCGCGTTCGAGGCCGACGGCGAACCGCTCACCCCCGAGCACGGCGGTCCCGCACGCCTGCTGGTCCCCCACCTGTACTTCTGGAAGAGCGCGAAGTGGGTGCGCGGCATCGTCATGCAGTCCGACGACGAACCCGGCTTCTGGGAGAACGCGGGCTACAACCTGCACGGCGACCCGTGGAAGGAAGAGCGGTACTGGTGAGCGCGGTGGAGGGCCTGGAGGAACGGATCACCCCGCCGACGTCGGCTGCCCTCCGGCGGCGGCCGGCCTGGCACGCCGCGACGGTCGCCGCCGTCTCCCCCGAGACCCCGAACGCCAGGCGGATCGTCCTGGAGGTCCCGACGTGGCCGGGCAACGACCCCGGCCAGCACCTCGACCTGCGCCTCACCGCCGAGGACGGGTACCAGGCCTCCCGCTCCTACTCGATCGCCTCCTCCGGCGCGACGACGTCGGTCGTGCTCGCGGTCGACCGGGTCGAGGACGGCGAGGTCTCGCCCTTCCTGGTGGACGCCGTCGAGGTCGGGGACGCACTCGAGGTGCACGGACCGCTCGGCGGGTGGTTCGTCTGGCGCCCGGGCGTGTCGGAGCGGCCGGTGCAGCTCATCGCCGGCGGTTCGGGGATCGTCCCGCTCGCCGCGATCGCGAGCGCGCACGCCGACGCCGGTGACGCCGCACCGTTCCGGCTCCTCTACGCCGTGCGCACGCCGGAGGACGTGTTCTTCCGCACCGAGCTCGCCCGTGCCGAGGCCGCCGGGGTCGACACCACCGTCGTGTACAGCCGCCGTGCCCCGGACGGTGCCGCGGTCCCGGCCGGCCGACTCACCCGGGACACCCTGGCCGCAGCGGTGTTCCCGCCGGATGCCGGCGCCCTCGTCTACGTCTGCGGGTCGACGCCGTTCGTCGAACAGGTGCTGACGTGGCTCGGCGAGCTCGGGCACGACACGACCGACGTCCGCGCCGAGCGGTTCGGAGGCAGCGCATGACCGTGCTCGACGGCAACGCGTTGGCCGGGCTGCTCATCGGGTTCCTCGGCTCGGACCCCACGGTGGCCGCGCTCCGGTGCTCGGGGTGCAGGACGGTCGGGGCGCTCGCGGGCACCCGGGTGCACGCCAGCCCGATGGGCTTCGTCGCGCGGTGCCCGCACTGCGACGACGTGCTCGTCACGGTAGTCGACGCTCCGGGCGGACCGTGGGTCGGCATCCCTGGTGCACGGGTGGCGCTCGACGCCGACTGAGGACGTCCGTCCTGGCGGAGTGCAAGCGACACGCCGAGCACGTGCGAGGGGATGCGGGATCCGTGTGGGAAACCGCACGGTCCGGGATCCGACCCATCCGGACGGGGCGCCGCTCCGGATCACCCGATGGGCGCCGACCGGACCACCCATCCGCCGGCGCTCGAGAGGGCACGGTGGCCCGCGCGTCCGAGGGGCGCGGGCACCCGAAGCCTGCGCCCCACGGACCGGATCCGGCCACCAGCCCGGACGACGAAGGCCCCGGTCGAGTGACCGGGGCCTTCGCAGTTCCGAGCGGATGACGAGATTCGAACTCGCGACCCTCACCTTGGCAAGGTGATGCGCTACCACTGCGCCACATCCGCGTACACGAGAACACTACCAGGCCGAAGGAGTTCGATCGCACCATGAGCTACGTGCACGACAACCCCGGCGGTACCGAGGCCCACGGTGTGGACCTCGTCGACGGCGACGAACCAGCGGCGCGGATCCTCGTGCACGGCGACCTGCCGACGACGATCGAGCACGAGGGTCGGACCTGGCTGTCCTCCGGCGAGAGCCACGACGACGGTGACGACCAGGCGCCCCCGATCGCGATCTACCGGCCGGTCGGCTGAGCAGTGACCACCGCTCTGGAGGACGTCGTCGCCCTCTTCGAGTACGCCACCACGCGCCTCCTGGACCGCGTCGCTGGCCTGACGGACGACGAGTGGGCCTGGGAGCCGATCGGGGACGAACCGCGCGTGTCGATCCGCTGGCGGCTCGACCACATCGCCGAGACGCTCGACGAACCGCGCAACCGGGAGTTCCTCGGCGCCGGACCGTCCGACGACGCGGCACCCGTTGCCGCGTCGTCGGCGGACGCGGCGGTCGCCGCCGTCCGCGACGCCGCCGCCCGCTTCGCCGCGCTGGCCCGTGGGCTCGGCGCCACGGCGTCCGAGCCCCTCGGTCCGGTCGCGGGTCCGTACGGCGCCGACAGTCGGCTCTCGTTCGTCCTGCACGTCGTCGACGAGCTGGTGCACCACGCCGCCGAGGTCGCGCTGCTCCGCGACCTCCACGCCGGCTGGGAGCGTGCACATCGGGTGGCCCCACACTGACGGCACGGTGTCACCAGGGTGGACCGCGGAACCCCTCGGTCACCCTGGGGAACCGCCGAGGGAGACCCCATGACGAACCCATCCGAGGCGGCCACGACACCCCTCGCACTCACGAGCGTGGTGGCCTCCGGCCTCCCCAGCGAACTCGGCAGCCCCGCGGCAGCGAAGTACTACGACGTCCCGGCAGTCTTCAACCGTCGACCAGACGCCACCGAGACCACGGCGCTGCGCGGTGCCGACGGACACGCCCGGCTCGCCGCAGCCGGGTACCCCGACGTGACGCTCGACGTCCAGGACCGCCGCCTGGTGATCGGGCACACGAACCTCGGGCAGCTCGAACGCGGCCTCGCCACCGCCGTCGCGACGATCGTCGACACCGTCAGCCGCGCGTCGCTGGCCGAGAAGGAGGTCGCGCGGGACGCCGCACGGGCCGACTTCGACGACCGGACGGCCCGAGCGCAGGACGTGACACGGGCAGCGGAACGCATCCGCTTCGTCCCGGACGCAGCACGGGTGCACTAGGGTCTCGGAAAACGGACAATGCATCGACGGCCGGATGGACCGTGCGACGGATCGCACGACGGCGGACGACCGAGAACGGTGTCACCCATGGATCAATTCGCTGCTGCAGCGGCCGCCATGCAGGCCGCGCCGGAGGGTACCGACCTGTGCCCGCCCTTCCTCGCCACCCTCCCCGTGACGAGCGTCGGCATCTCGACGCTCGGCGACCCGTTGGGCTCGATGACGGTGTGCGCGAGTGACGCGATGGCGGAGCGGGTCGACGAGATCCAACTCGACCTCGGCGAGGGACCCTGCTGGCAGGCGCTCGAGACCCGACGCCCCGTCCTCGAGGCCGATCTCACCGCCACGACGACCGCGACCTGGCCCGTCGCACTCGAGGAACTCCTCCGTGCCGGGGTCGGTGCGCTCTTCTCCTTCCCGATGCGCATCGGCACGATCCCCGTCGGTGCCGTCGACCTCACGGTGGGCGAGGAACGGAGCCTGACCCGCGGACAGGTCCAGGGGGCGATCGAGCTGAGCACGGTCGCCGCTCGGCGCGTCCTCCGGGACGCCCTGCTCGCCGCTGCCGCCGACGGGCGCGCGGACATGGAACCCGGACGATACTCGAGGCGAGAGGTGCACCAGGCCACCGGCATGGTCGCAGCCCAGCTCGGCGTCAGCGTCCAGGACGCCCTGCTCGTCCTGCAGGCCCACGCGTACGCCACCGAACGCACCGTCCGCGACGTCGCCGCGGACATCATCGAACGCCGACTCGACCTCGCCCGGCCGTACGGTTCCGAGACCTAGGGAGCACGCACCATGGCACCGACCCGCGAGCACCGACTCGTCGACACCTTCGTCGCGCTGACCGACATCCTCGTGGACGACTACGACGTGGTCGAACTCCTGCAGAACCTCGTCGACAGCGTCGTCGACATCTTCGACGCGTCCGCCGCCGGCATCCTGCTCGTCAACCAGTCGCAGGAGCTCGAGGTCCTCGCGTCCACGAGCGACCGGTCGAGCTTCCTCGGACTCCTGCAGCTCGACGCCGGCGAGGGCCCCTGCGTGGAGTGCTTCGCCACCGGGCGCCCGGTGTCGGTGCGCGACCACGCCGAGATGGAACGACGGTGGCCGACGTTCGCCGCGGCCTCGGCCGAGTCCGGCTACGCCTCGGTCCACGCCATCCCGATGCGGCTCCGCGACACCACGCTCGGGTCGCTCAACCTGTTCCGCGAGAGCGAGGGCGCCCTGAACCGCGACGACGCCCTCGCCGCCCAGGCGCTCACGGACGTGGCCACGATCAGCATCCTGCAGCAGCGGTCGCTCGAACACGCCAACCTGGCGCAGCAGCAGCTCCAGCGCGCGCTCGACAGCCGGATCGTCATCGAGCAGGCGAAGGGCTTCCTCGCGCAGACCCACCGGATCGACATGGACCAGGCCTTCGCGAAGCTGCGCGCCCACGCGCGGTCCAACCAGGAGCTGCTCGCCGACGTCGCGCGCGCGGTCGTGGAGCGGCGACTCGTCATCCCCTGAGCCGCGCAGGTCGCTCCGCGTAGCGTGCAGGACACCACGTAGCCCCGGTCCCCGGTTACAGCGTCACCGCTGCACCCAGGAGGACACCATGGTCGACGACACGACCGCACCGGTCGGCTACCGGAAGACCACACCGCGCGACGGCCGGCCCGACACGACGTCGACCTACACCGCGCTGCTCGCCCAGGTCCGCACCGCCGGACTCCTCGGTCGTCGGACCGGCTGGTACTGGGGGCTCGTCGCCGTCCTCACGGCGCTGCTCGTCGCCACGGGCACCGCGTTCGCCGTGCTCGGCGGCTCGTGGTGGCAGCTCGTCGTCGCGGGGGTGCTCGGACTGCTCTTCACGCAATTCGCGTTCCTCTCGCACGAGGCCGCACACCGGCAGGTCTTCGCCAGTCACGACTGGAACGACCGTGCCGCACGGTACGTCGGCACGTTCCTGACCGGCATCAGCTACGCGTGGTGGATGAACAAGCACACCCGGCACCACGCGAACCCGAACACGGTCGGCAAGGACCCGGACATCTCGTTCGACGCGATCTCGTTCCGGGCGGAGGATGCGCGGAGCCGCACCGGCTTCCTGCACGTCCTCGTCCGGGTGCAGGGGTGGGCGTTCTTCCCGATGCTCCTCGTCGAGGGCGCGAACCTGCACTGGCAGTCGATCCGCACCTACACGGGACGCGGCGCCGTCAAGCACCGCTGGGCCGAGGGCTCCGTCTTCGCCGGACGCTTCGTGCTCTACATCGGCGCGGTCTTCTGGGTCCTGCCGATCGGCATCGCGTTCGCCTTCCTCGGCGTCCAGCTGGCGGTGTTCGGGTTCTGCATGGGGATCGCGTTCGCGCCGAACCACAAGGGCATGCCGATCATCGAGGCCGGACGCCGGGTAGACTTCCTCTCCCGCCAGGTGCTGACCTCCCGCGACATCAGCGGCGGGCGGTGGGTCGAGTTCTTCATGGGCGGGTTGAACCACCAGGTCGAACACCACCTCTTCCCGAGCATGGCCCGGCCGAACCTCCGTGCGGCGCGGGACCTCGTCCGCCGGTACTGCGACGAGCAGGGGGTGCCGTACACCGAGACCACCCTCGTGCACTCCTACGTGATCGTCGTCCGGTACCTCAACGAGGTCGGCCTGGCGGCGAGCGATCCGTTCGCCTGCCCGGTGGTCGAGCGCTTCCGGGCCCCGTGACCGTCGGCGGTCACCGCTAGGGTCCGGGCGTGATCACACGCACCACCGGTCAGGGCCGCCCGCTCGTCGCCGTGCACGGCTTCGGCATCGACCACCGCATCCTGCTCCCCCTCGAGCGCGCCGTCACGGACGCGCCGTGGCGGTGGGTGCACCTCGACCTGCCGTGGGTCCGCGAGTCGCCGGGGTACGACCCCTCGGCCTCGAGCGCGCAGGACGTCGCCGACGCCGTCCGGGAAGCGGTCCGTGCGCGCCTGGGCGACGAGCCGTTCGCGATCGTCGGCAACTCGTTCGGCGGCATGGTCGCGCGCTCCGTCGCGCACGAGCTCCGCGGCCAGGTGCTCGGCCTCGCCACGATCGTCGGCGTCGTCGAACCGGACCACGCACGCCGACGAGTGCCCCCGCGACAAGTCGTCCTCCCCGATCCGGCCGTGGTCGCCGCGGCCGAGCCCGGTGCCGCCCGCGACGACTTCGCCGCGCTCAGCGTCGTCCAGACCACCGCGACGCTCGAGGCGTACGAACAGTCCGTGCTCCCCGGCCTGCGCGCCGCCGACCAGGCCGTGGTCGACCGGATCGCCTCGGACTACGCGCTGCGCACCGAACCCGAGGCGCTCCACCCCGATCCGTTCACGGCGCCGACACTGCACCTCTTCGGCCGTCAGGACGACGTGGTCGGGTACGAGGACGGCTGGGCGCTGCGCGACCACTACCCCCGCGCGACGTACGCCGTGCTCGACGCGGCGGGACACAACGCCCACCTGGAACGTCCGGCCGTCGCGGCGGCGCTGTTCCGCGACTGGCTCGACCGGATGGCCTGAGCCGGGGCGTCCGCCGCCCAGCCGCCGAGGACTACCGTCGAGCCAGGTGACCCCAGCCCACGGCCGCCGGAACGATCCCATCGTCCAGCGACCGGAAGCACCATGACCTCCCTCTCCAGCACCGAGCACGCCGAGACCGACGACGTCCGCTGGGCGGCGGTCGATCCGCGGACCTGGGAGGCGCGGTGCGGCTCCGTCGTGATCGGCACGGTGGTCTTCGGGTCGCGGTACGTCGTGCGGCTACGGGACGGCGACATGACCGGCTTCCACACCAGTCTCGAGAGCGCGAAGGCGCAGCTCGAGGCGTGGGTCCGCTGGCAGTCGGGGCCTCCCGGCGAGCTCTGAGAGGCTGGGTCGGTGCACATCACACTCGACTCCACGACCGCGACCGACGTCGTCACCGACATCCGGTTCCCCGAGGGCAACCGGTGGCACGACGGCAGGCTCTGGTACTCCGACATGCACACGGGCGAGGTGTTCTCGCTGCGCCCCGGCCCGGGCGCGCAGCCCCGACTCGAGGCCACGGTGGACGGGCAGTCCTCGGGCCTCGGGTGGCTGCCGGACGGCCGGTTGATCGTGAGCGCGATGGAGTCCCGCACGGTCGTGGCCGTGGACGAGGACGGCGCGGCCGAGGTGTTCGCCGACCTGTCCGGGGTCGAGTCCTCGCTGCTCAACGACCTGGTCGTCGACGACGCGACCGGCCGCACCTACATCGGTGCGTTCGGCTACGACCTCTACGGCGGTGAAGAGCTCCGCCCCGGCCCGCTCTGGGTGATCGACACCGACGGCTCCCACCGCCTCGCCGCGGACGGTCTCGTCTTCCCGAACAGCGCGAACGTCCTCCCGGGGACCCGCACGCTCGTGGTCAGCGAGACGTGGGGTGGTCGTCTGACGGCGTTCGACATCGAGCCCGACGGTTCCCTGACCGGACGGCGCGAGTGGGCGGCGCTCCCCGCCGGCACCACGCCGGACGGCAGCACCGTCGACCGCGACGGCGCGGTCTGGGTCTGCTCCGTCGACACCGGCGAGTTCCTGCGGGTCGTCGAGGGCGGCACGGTGACGGACCGCATCGACGCCCCGGGTCGGTGTGCGATCGACTGTGCGCTCGGCGGCGAGGACGGGCGCACGCTCTACCTCGCGACCGCCGACAGCTACGACCCCGCCGTGACGGCACGGACCCGGGCCGGTCGGATCAGTTCCGTGCGCGTCGAGGTCCCGGGGTGGTGACGGCGACCGGTCGGTCGTGACGCCGCGCGGAGATCGCTCCGTGCGGCCGCGGGGTCGCGTCGTCGGCGTCCCGGGTGACCGTCTCGACGACGTCGAAGCCCGCTTCGGAGACCGCTGCTGCCAGGCGGTCCACCGACCACCGGTGGGCGGTGGTGACCGCGTGGTCGAACGGCTCCACGTCCGGTCCGTTGGGGAACCCGACGAGCAGCCGGCCGCCGGGGCGGAGGACCCGCGCGAACTCCTCGAGCGGACGTCGCAGGGCAGCCGGGTCGTGGTGGATCAACGAGTACCAGGCCAGGACGCCTCCGAGGCTCTCCGGCTCGTCGGGGAGTGCGTCGACGTCCGCGACCGCGAACGGGACGCCCGGGTGTGCCTGCCGGGCGTGCGCGACGAACGCCGGGACACGGTCCACACCCCGTGCGTCGTGACCGAGCGAGGCGAGCTGTGCGGTCCAGTGTCCGGGGCCGCACCCGGCGTCGAGCAGGGCTCCGTCGACGGTCGACGCCCACGCCGTCACCAGCGCCGCGTCGGCCACGTGGACGGACGTCATCGACCCCAGGTGCTCGATGTACTCGGCGGCGCGACGCGAGTACGCCGACGTGACGGGGTCCGGGTCGCCGGGACGCACCATCACCACGTCGACGGCATCCTCGTGGTCACGGACGAACCCGTGCCGCTCGTAGAGCCGCTGTGCCGCACTCCCCTGCAGCACGATGAGCCGCGTGTCCCCGGCGTGCGGCTCGGCCAGCACGGTCCGCAGCACCGACGACCCGATGCCGCGCCCCTGCAGGTGCGGCGCGAGGTACAGGTGCTCGATCCACCGGTCGCTGCCGTCGACCCGGACCGTGACGGAGCCGACGTCGGCACCGTCGACCACGATGACCCGCGTGCTGTCGGGCAGGAACCCGCGCCGCAGCCGCTCCCGGACGCGCACGTCGTCGTACCGGCCGAGTCGGCGGAGATCGGCTCGGAGTACCTCGGCCCGGAGCTCCGCGACCCACTCCACGTCGTCGGGGGTACCGGGGCGCAGCGAGATGTCCATCACCGCCATCGTACGGTCGCCGGGACACGCCGTAGCCTGGCCGCGTGGCACCTTCGCGAGCGGTCGGGTTCGACCTCGACGGAACCCTCTTCGACCACCGGGGCGCCGCCCGCACCGGCGCGGAGCAGTTCCTCACCGGGCTGGGCGTCACCGTCACCCCGTCGGTGCTCGACGCCTGGTCCGCCGCCGAGGACGAGCACTTCGAGCGCTGGCGCTCCGGCGAGATCGGCTTCCAGGAGCAGCGGCGCGAGCGGCTCCGGACCGTCCTGCCCCCGCTCGGGATCGTGCTCCCCCACGACCCCGACGCTCTGGACAGCGTGTTCGAGCGGTACCTCGACGCCTACCGCGCCGCCTGGCGTGCGTTCCCGGACGTTGCACCGCTGCTCCGCGAGCTCCGGACGCGCGGCTACCGCCTCGGGCTGCTGACGAACGGGTCCGCTGAACAGCAGTCCGAGAAGCTGGCGGCGACCGGACTCGACACCGCCGTCGACGTGGTGTGCATCTCGGAGCGCATCGGCGTGCAGAAGCCCGACGAGGGAGCCTTCCACGCGCTCGCCGACGCACTGGGGGTGCCCGCGTCGGCGTGCCTCTTCGTCGGCGACGACCCGGTCCGCGACGTCGCCGGGGCCCGGTCCGCGGGGATGCGCACCGTCCTCGTCGACCGGTACGCCCACGGTGCACTCGACGTCCGGCACCAGGTGCTGTCCGCGCTCGGCGAGTCCTGAACGACGCGGCGTCCCGGTCGGCTCGTGCCGTGGGGCTCGCGCCGTTCCCTAGGCTGGTGCGATGCGCTCCCTGACCCGGCTCGACGACTGGACGGCAGACGAGGTCGAGGAGGTCTTCGCCCTCGCGGACGCGTACCGCACCGGTCAGGGGCCGACGACCGACGGCTCTGCGGTGATGTTCTTCCCCGCGACCAGCCTGCGCACGCGGGTCACGTTCGAGCGCGGAGCCGCGACGATGGGACTGCAGCCGATCGTCTTCCCGGACACCACGCTCGACAAGCCCGAGGCGCTCTCGGACGTCGCCGGCTACCTGGCCTCGTGGGCGGACGTCCTCGTCGTCCGCCACCACGACCTCACCGTCGTCGAGGGCCTCGCGGCTGCCGGAGCACTCCCCGTCGTGAACGCGATGACCGACGAGAACCACCCGTGCGAGGTGCTGTCCGACCTGTACGCCCTGCGGCGGGAGCAGCGCGACCTCGGCACGCTGCGCTTCCGTTTCGTGGGCGCCGACGGCAACATCGCCCGGGCGTGGCAGGAGGCCGCACGTGTCCTGCAGCTCGACCTGGTGCAGTGCTGCCCCGCCGACCTCGCGACCCCCGGAGCCGCGTGGACGGACGACCTCGCGACCGCGATCCGGACCGCTGACGTCGTCATCACCGACGGGCCCGGGCGGCATGCCGAGGCGCTCGAGCCGTTCCGGATCACGGCGGACCTGCTCGACACCGCACCGGCCGGCGTCCGCTTCGCCCCGTGTCCGCCGTTCGTGCGCGGGCGGGAGGTCAGCGCGGACGCCGTGGCGCACCCGGCCTTCGTCGGGCACGGGTTCAAGGGGTCGCTGCTGCCGGTGCAGCAGGCCGTGCTGGCGCACTGCATCGGTCTCGCCTGATCCGGCCGACTCCCTACCGCTCGACTCGCCCGGAAGCACGGCCCGACCGACCAGCCCGGACCCGGAGACATCGCACGGAGAGCGCGATGCCCACTCCGTCGAGCACGACGAGGAGACCGAGCGCGGCGTGCGCGACCACCCAGAGCGCAGCATCGTGCGGGAGCAACTGCGACGGGTCGAACGCACCGGTCGACTCCGAACGGTCGACAGCCCAGTCGTGAGCCTCCGTGTACAACGCGAAGAAGGCGACGAACGCCGCGTTGAACACGGCCGCCAGCCCCCAGATCACCGAGACCGTCACCCGGGAGAGCGGCCGGGGCGTTCCGACGTCGGACATGGGGCAACCGTAGACGGGAACGACCGGGCGACCGGCAGGGGAACCGCATTCTGGGCGTGAGCGTCCTCGAAGGGACGGAGAGCGAGACCCGACGCCGGAACGACGAAAGCCCACGGATCCCCGGGGGCTTCCTCGTGGTGCACGGCAGCGTCGGCGTCTGCGGTGTCAACGGAATGGCGCAGACTCGGAGCAAGCATGACGGGACGCTGACTGTTCGGTCACGAACGGTACGGGAGCCACACGCCTGCACCGCGATTGCCGCATAGTTGCAGTCATGGGGACATGGACCGCACGTGAGACCTTCGGGCTCGTCGGCAAGAGCTACCTGTGGATGGTCGGTGTCACCACCCCCACCGTGCTGCTGGTGTGCATCCTGGTCAGCCTGTTCTCCGGTGCCGACGGCTCCGCAGTGTTCCTCGGCATGACCACGGTGTTCATCGCTGGCATCATCAGCATCGGCGGGGCGGCCGTTGCACTGCCGTTCACCTACGTCACCGGCAGGCTCCTCACCTCCGTCCGGAACACGGCGGTGCACGTCGCCACCCACGCGGTCGTCGCCGGTGCGCTGGCTGCCGGCTGCATGCAGGGAGTGGTCGCGTTCTCCGGCGGCGGCTGGATCTGGCAGTTCCCCTTGCTGGTGTCAGCACCAGCGGGTGCAGCGGCCGCCATCGCCACATGGCGTCACACGCACCCGCAACCGGCCCCGCCTGTCCGCCATGCCGTTGCTCCACCTCATCGAGGTCGACCCGATGAAGCGCCGGCACCGATGTCGGCCGTCGAGCGCTACCGACGCAGATGCTGAACCGGTGGCTGAACACGCCGAGCTCGCACCACGGGCACACGCGGACGCTCGATCGCGCCGAGACCATGCCACGTGCTCCGATCCGGGGTTCGCGCAGTGGCTGATCAAACACGAAAGCCCCCGGTTTCCCGGGGGCTTTCTCGTGGTGGGCGATACTGGGATCGAACCAGTGACCTCTTCCGTGTCAGGGAAGCGCGCTACCGCTGCGCCAATCGCCCAGAGGAGTGTGGAACTGGAGGTGGGGACGGGATTCGAACCCGCGTGGACGGCTTTGCAGGCCGCTGCCTAGCCTCTCGGCCACCCCACCATCGAGGTTCACGTCTCCGTGAGTACCCGAACGGTGGGATACCCTCTGGTGAGTCGTGATGTTCCGGAGAACACCACACTCGAGCGGATGACGAGATTCGAACTCGCGACCCTCACCTTGGCAAGGTGATGCGCTACCACTGCGCCACATCCGCACTTGTCTGACCCGCTGTCGCGGCGACGACGTAAACTCTATACGAACCCGGGGGCATCCACCAAAATCCTCCTCGTTCACCGGGCGTGTCCCCCGTGTTCATGCGGATCGGGCGGGTTCCACCGCCCGCGCCACACCCGGGACGCACGCTGTGTTCGGCACCGGCCCCGGCATCCGCTACTATCGACTGGCACGCACAGTGCAGGGGGCGATTGGCGCAGTTGGTAGCGCGCTTCGTTCACACCGAAGAGGTCATCAGTTCGAGTCTGGTATCGCCCACCCACCCGCAAGAGCCCGGCGCAACAGCGTCGGGCTCTTCGCATCTGTTGAGACAGTCACCAGCCAGATCGGACGAAGGGGCGCATGACCGACGTCGACCTCGAGTTCGCCCGGGTCCGGGCAGTCCTCGACCGTCCGACCCTCCGGCTGATGTCCCGGCCGACCAGCGCCGTCGTCCTCGCCGTGTTCCGCACGGTGTTCGACCGCGACGTGCAGTACGTCCCCGCGGACCGGATGCACCTGCAGGTCGAGGAGCACGTCGCACGGCTCCAGGCCGCCGGCGCGCGCACCCCCGCGAGCGAGCAGGCGGAGCAGCCCGAGCAGGACGCCCGACCGAACGGCCGCGCCCTCTGCCGCGAGTGGGTCGCCGCGCAGTGGCTCGTCCGCTCGAACTCCCCCGACGGCGACGAGCAGTACTCCCTGACGAGCCACGCGCTCGAGGCCCTGTCCCTCGTCGACGCCCTGTCGTCCGACCGGGCGCTCATCAGCGAGAGCCGGCTCGCGATGATCGTCGACGCCGTGCACCGCTGGGCCGCCCGCGCCGAGCCCGACCCCGACGTGCAGATCCGCCGCATCGACGCGCAGATCGCCGAGCTCCAGGCCGAGCGGGCGCGACTCGAACAGGGTGACGTGGACACCGTGGACGACGCCCGGATGCGGGACGGCTACACGAACATCTCCGACCTGATCCGCCAGCTCCCGAGCGACTTCAAGCGTGTGGAGGAAGCGGTGGCGACGATGCACCGCTCGATCGTCGAGGACTTCCGGCAAGAGGTCCGTCCGATCGGTGAGATCCTCGACGACTACCTCGCCCGCACGGACAACCTCATGCAGGCCACCCCCGAGGGCCGTGCGTTCGAGGGGGCGTTCGAGCTGCTCCGCGACGACGCCCTGCTGCTGCGGCTCCGAGACGACATCGCGACGATCCTGGCCCACCCCTTCGCGGACTCCCTCGGGGCGTCCGAGCGCCGGGCCTTCCGCAACACGGTGGTCATCCTCCGCCAGGGCATCGAGGACGTCCTCGCCCAGCGACGGCAGCTCACGGCGACGCTGCGCGACCAGATCGTCGCGCACGACGTCGCCCGAGACCGCGAGCTCGACGCCGTCATCCGGTCGATCGAGCGCGGGCTCGCGACCTGGATGGAGCACGGGTCGGCGCGCGACCGGCTGCCCCTCGGCCTCCTGCCGGCGACGGCCGAGGTCGGCACGCTGCGCGAACGGTTCTACGACCCGGACGCCGAGTCCGTGCCGCCCGCGATCGAGGAGCCGGACGACGACGTCTTCGAGGAACTCGACGTGGAGACGCTCCGGCGACACGGCGGACCGCTCCTCACCGAGCTCCGCGCGGCACTGCGCTCCGCCGAGGCCGACTCCAGCGTCGACGCCTTCCACGGCCTGCCGCCGGAGCAGCGGCGCCCGGTCGAGCTCTTCGGGCTCGCGCACCTCCTCACCGGTCACGAGGACTTCGAGTCCGCCACGCACCTCGCCGAGCACCGGACGGTCCGTCCCGACGGCAGCCCGGTCACCTTCCACATGCCGACCGCGGCGCTCACCGACGAACGCCGCGACCGGACGCCAGACACGACGAACGACGAACACGCACAGGAGGCGCGGTGAGCGACACGACGCCGGCACCGGTCGACGAGACGGTCCCCTACGACGACCCCGCACCCGTCCCTCAGGACGACGAGCGCGACGAGACGAGCTTCGCCCTCTTCGAGGGCGACGAGGGTCGACTGGACGACCGGCAGCGCCGTGCCCTCGTGGCCCTGCTCCGCAACTCCTACGTCAGCGCACGGACGCACGCCGACGAGTGGCGCGCCGTGCTCGACGCGGAGTACCAGCTCCGCTCGCGCCTCAACGACCTGTTCCTCGAACTGCACGTGGACCGCGACCGCGAGGTCGCCTGGAAGCGTCAGGCCCGCTCCGAGAGCCAGCGCCGCGGCTTCCCCACCCTGCTGCGCGACGTCCCGTACACGCGCGAGGAGACGATCGTCCTCGTCTACCTGCGCATGCGCCTCCGCGCCGACACCCGCCCGGGCCCGGACCAGGTCGTCGTCGACCGCTCCGAGATCCTCGGGCACGTCGCCGGGTTCCGCCCCGCGACGGCGACCGACCGCACCCGTGACGAGGGCCGCGTGGCGAAGGCGGTCGAACGCCTCGTGACCGCCCGGATCCTGCTGAAGACGAGCGACCCGGACCGGTTCCGGGTCGCGAGCGTGGTCGAGGTGCTGCTCCCGCTGGAGCGGCTGCGCGACCTGGACACGTGGTTGGCGAGCACAGCGTCGCGGACCGTCACCGCGCCCGGGGACGCGACCACCCCGGACGGCGAGCCGACCGACGGGGACGACCCGTCCCTCCTGGCCGACGAGACCGACACCGACGACGAAGGCGAGACGGAAGCGTGACCGACACCTTCGAGATCCCGGCCCTGTTCGACACGGTCGCGCAGTGGCGCGCCGAGTCGATGCAGGTCGTGAACTGGGGCGGCTTCCACGGCCACCGCCAGGTCGAGCTGTCCGGCACCGCGACGCTCATCTCGGGCGCGTCCGGCACCGGCAAGTCGACGCTGATGGACGCGTACCTCGCCGTGATGATGCCGTCGGACGTGCCGTTCAACGGCGCGTCGAACGACGCCACCACCGGGCGCGCGCGCAGTGCCGACCAGCGGAACCTGCTGACGTACCTGCGCGGCAAGGTGGACACCCGTCGCGACCCCGAGTCCGGCGCCCTGCGCGACGTGAACCTGCGCGGCGACGACCAGACCACGTGGGGTGCCGTCGCGGTGACGTTCCGGAACGACGACGAGCGGCGCTTCACAGTGCTGCGCGCGTACATCGTGCCGAAGCGTGCGCGGGGCGTCGGCGACATCCAGATGACCATGGCGACGGTGGACGACACGTTCGACCTGCGCCGGCTCGAGGAGTTCGTGCCGACGCGGTTCCACCACCTCGAGCTCACCGGACGCGTGCCGGGGCTCGTCATCCGCGACACCTACCAGGAGCTCGCGTACACGCTGCAGACCCGCCTCGGGATCGGTGACTCCGGCGGTGGCAACCGGGCGATGCGGCTCCTCGCGCGCATCCAGGCCGGGCAGCACCTGCCGACCGTCGACGCCCTGTACAAGTCGCTCGTGCTCGAGACGCCGGGCACGTACGAGGCCGCCGACCGTGCCCTCGCGCACTTCTCCGCCCTCGACGAGGCGTACGAGGCGATGGACACCGAGGAGCGCAAGGTCCGCATCCTCTCCCCCATCACCGAACTGCACGCCGAGATCGCGCGCTCGAGGGCCGCGGCCGAGGCGCTCGACGGGATCGCGACCGGCGCCGAGGTGTCCCCGTTCGCGCACTGGACCGCATCGCGCAAGCGCGCGCTCCTGGACGCCGAGGTGGACCGCAACGGGCGCGAACGCACGGCTGCCCGCGCCGAGGTCGCCGCGGCGGAGGCCCGGCACGCCGCGGTCGAGATCGAGCTGCGCGATGCCGAGGCCCGGCTCCGCGACCAGGGCGGGAACGCGCTGGCGCAGCTCGAGGACCGCATCGACCGTCGGACGCGCGAGCGCGACGCCGTCGTCCGCACCCGGGCGACCTTCGACGAGCGGACGGCCGTGCTCGGGTCGCCCGTGTCCACCGAGCAGTCCTTCACCGCCGCGCAGCGGGCGTCGCACGAGTTCCTCGGCACCTACCCCGCGTCGCGCGCGGAGCTCGACGAGCGCCGTGACGCTCTCACCCGCGAGGAGTACCCGCTCCTCGACCGCGAGCGGTCCCTCCGCCAGGAGCGTCAGTCGCTCGAGCACCGACAGGGCGCCATGCCGCTGCCGATGCACGAGGCCCGACTGGCGATGGCCCGCGCCGCCGGCATCGACCCGTCCGAGCTGCCCTTCGTCGCCGAACTGCTCGACGTGCTGCCCGGCGAGGAGCGCTGGCGCACGGCGATCGAGTCCGTCCTGGCGCCCGTCGCCCGCACGCTCCTGGTCGACCAGGACCGCCTCGCCGACTTCAGCGAGGCGATCGACGCGCTCCGCCTGCCGGTGCGCGTGCAGTTCGAGGGCGTCCCGACGGGGCCGCACATCGACGTCGACGGCGACCCGTCCATGGTGTCCGGCAAGCTCGCGATCAAGCAGTCGCCGTTCAGCACCTGGGTGCGCGAGCGCATCGAGTCCGACCGCACCGACGCCCGGTGCGTCGGGTCCGCCGCGGACCTCGGCGGCGGCGGCCGGCGCGTCACCGAGTCCGGACAGCTCCGCGACGGTCGACGCGGAGCCCACGGCGACCGGCGTCAGGCGAACGTCATCGGCTTCACGAACGAGGCGCGGGTCGCCTCGGTGGAGCAGGAGCTGGCCGCGATCGCCGAGGACCTCGCCACGCTCGAGGCCCGGCGTACCGACGTCGCCCAGGACATCACGGCGCTCGACGTCCTCCGCGCCGCGCACCAGCACATCGTCGACGTCACGTGGGAGGCGATCGACGTCGTCGGGCTCGAGGACTCGCTCGCCCGCCTCGACCAGGAACGCCAGGCACTCCTCGCCGCCGACGACGGCCTCCGCACCCTGCGTTCGGCCGTGGGTCGGCTCCGGGCGTCCCTCGACGAGGCGTCGGACCGTCGCGCCGCTGCCCGCCAGTCCGTCGCCCGGCTCGAGGAGCGGCACGCCGTGCTCGTGGACGGTCAGGACGCCGCGGCCGAGATCCTGTCGCGCTTCGAGGACACCCCTGACGCCCTGCCGGACGACCGACAGGCGCAGCTGCTGTCCGAGACGTTCGAGGAGATCGGAGCACCGGACGGCGTCGACGGCTTCGACGACGCCACCCGCCGACTGAAGCGCCGGCTCGAGGAACGCCTCGCGCAGGCGCTCGACGGCGCCGCGTCGGCCTCGACCGCGTTGACGCTGACCTTCCAGCGCTACCAGGACGCCTGGCCGGACCCGAACCTCGGGACCGGCGTCGCGTCCTACCCCGACTACCTCGCCATCCTCGACCAGATCGTCGCGACCGGCCTGCACTCCCGCCGGAGCGAGTGGCGCCGACGCCTGTCGCAGTGGAGCGGCGAGGACCTCGTCCCGCTCGCCGGTGCCTTCGACCGGGCCGTCGTCGAGATCGAGGAGCGGCTCGAACCGGTCAACGAGATCCTCCGCGAGCTACCCTTCGGTGCGAACCGCGACCGGCTGAAGATCCAGATCCGCCGGGTCACGCGCGAAGAGGTCACGGCCTTCCGCCGGGAGCTCCGGGCGCTGTCGGCGTCCGTCGACACCGAGCTGACCGACGACGTGCTCGAGACCCGGTTCCGCCGGCTCCGACGCTTCATGGCCGTCATCCGCCCCGACCCGTCCGTCCCGCGTGGCGGCCGGACCACGCAGCGTGACGCCGTGCTCGACGTCCGTCGGCACATGGAGATCACGGCCGTGCGGTACGACACCGAGGGCAACGACCTCGGCGTGTACTCGTCCCTCGGCGACAAGTCCGGCGGTGAGACGCAGGAGCTCGTGGCGTTCATCGTCGGTGCCGCGCTCCGGTACCAGCTCGGCGACGAGACCCGGCCGCGGCCGCGGTTCGCGCCGGTGTTCCTCGACGAGGCCTTCATCAAGGCCGACTCGGAGTTCGCGGGGCGTGCGGTGACGGCGTGGCTGCGGCTCGGGTTCCAGCTCGTCGTGAGTGCGCCGCTCGACAAGGTCACGGCGCTGGAGCCCTCGATGGAGCGGCTCCTGTCGATGCGCAAGCACCCGGACACCGGGCACTCGTCGATCACCGAGATCGCGCGGGCCGCCGTGGGGGCGTAGGCGCGCGTCCCGTCCCCGGGTTCCCGCCACCCCCGGACTGGGGTGCCGGCAACAGCAGGCCGCCGGGCACTCCTTGACTACGATCGCCAGGAGCTCCACCGACTCCAGCAGGGACCGTACCGTGACCACTCGCACACGCACCGCAGGCGCGATCGTCACCGGGCTCCTCGTCGCCGGCGCGCTCGCTGCGTGTGTCCCGTCCTCCACGGCACCGGGGTCGACAGCCGCACCGACCACCGCCACGGCGACTCCGCTGGGCACGCCGACGCCCACACCCACCCCGACCCCGACCCCGACCCCGACCGCGACCCCGACCGCCGTGCCGACGACGCTCCCGGTCGGCGACGTCACGTCGAACGGACGCACCTGGCGGCAGTCGTACGCCGAGGACTTCACGAAGCCCGCCGCACTCGGCACGGTGGCATCCGTCTACCCCGGCATGGGCCTCTACGACGGATTCCAGGACACCAGCGGACTCGGCACGTACGCCCCTGCGAAGGTGCTGTCCGTCGCCGACGGCAACCTCGACTTCGACTTCCACTCCGAGGGCGGCCGACCGCTCGTCGCCGCCGTCATGCCGGACGGGTACGCGCCGCACACGACGGCACGCGTCAGCATCCGCTACAAGACCACGGTCACCGACGGGTACAAGTTCGTCGGCATGCTGTGGCCGTCCTCCGACGAGTGGAACGACGGCGAGATCGACTGGCCGGAGTCGCTCACGCTCGGGGCATCTCCGCGCCCCGCGTCCGCGATCCCGGGAACGTACGCGAACCGTCACGTCAAGTACGACCGCTCGGTACAGGTCCACGCGAAGACCGACACCACCGAGTACCACGTCGCCACCACCGAGTGGGACACGGGCATCGTCCGCTTCTACTGGGACGGGGAGCTCGTCTCCTCCACCACCGAGGCCGTGCCGACGAAGCCGATGCGCGTGACCCTGCAGGGCGAGACGTGGACCGACCACGGCGCCGTCCCGACGGACGCATCGGGCACCGTGTCCGTCGACTGGATCTCCATCTGGAACTGACCCGCGCGCGGTACGGTGGGCGCGTGTTCGGACGCCGCTCCCCCAGCCCCCGCCCCGACGACCGACCGGGCCTCGGCATCGGTGCCCTCGTGCAGGTCGTCGACACCGACCAGGGCGGCGAGGAGTGGGCCGACGAGCCGATCGGCGTCATCGTCGCACCGGGCGGCAGCCAGCTCGGCGGCACCCAGCGCACCTGGACGGTCGCGTTCGAGGAACCCGTGTACACGAAGGACGGCCGCGGCCCGTTCGAGCGCGCGACCGTCCTGAGTCGTCAGCTGGTGCCGATCGAACCGGCACCGGACACCGAGGGCTAGTACTCCTCGTTGCCGCTCTTCATCATGGCTGCGAAGGCCATGCAGACCCCCACGCCACCGAGCACGCCGATGCCGATGATGACGCCTGCGATGAGTTCGAGCATTGGTGACTCCTTGGTTCCGGGGCCGGTCTGGCTGCCCTCAGGTTAGCGGATGCCGCGCATGAGCTTCAGCACCGGCTTGGCGAGGACGAGCAGGACGACCCCGACCGCGACGGCGACGAGCCCGAGGACGGCGAAGTACGGCGCCTCGTCCGTCGGGTCGTAGTACTGCGAGAGCACCCCCGTGACGGCGGTGCCGAGCGACACCGACAGGAAGAACAGGGCCACCATCTGCGTCTGGAACTTCGGCGGTGCGAGCTTCGTGGCCACCGACTGGCCCACCGGCGACAGCAGGAGCTCGGCGATCGTGAAGACGAGCAGGATCCCGACGAGGGCGAGCAGCGGCGTGCCGTTCTGCCCGGTGCCGACGAAGGGCAGGAAGAGCAGGAACGCGACGCCCATGATGCCGGTGCCGAGGGCGAACTTCGTCGGGGTGGACGGCTGACGGTCGCCGAGCTTCGTCCAGATCGCCGCGAACACACCGGACAGCACGATGATGAAGACCGGGTTGATCGACTGCACCCACGAGACCGGCATCTCCCAGCCGAACAGGGACCGGTCGAGGCGCTCGTCGGAGTAGACGGTCACGACGGTGAACTGCTGCTGGTACAGCGACCAGAACACCGCACTGCCGATGAACAAGGGGATGAAGGCGAACACGCGCGACCGCTCCTGCGCGGTGATGCCGCTCGAGAGGATCACCACGAAGTACCCGATCGTGGCGAGGATGACGATGGCGACGACCACGGTGGGCAGGTTGTCGACGTTCAGGAGCCCGGTCAGCACGGCGACCACGATCACCGCGAGTGCCACGAGGACGAGCACGCCGATGAGCGGGAGCCGACGGCGGTCGACGGGGTTCGTGACGTGCCGCACGGACTCCGGCAGCTTGCGGCGGCGGATCGCGTACTGCACGAGCCCGGCAGCCATGCCGACCGCGGCCAGGCCGAAGCCGTAGTGGAAGCCGAGCGAGCTCTGCAGCAGGCCGGTCAGGAGCGGACCGAAGAACGCCCCGAGGTTCACGCCGAGGTAGTAGAGCGAGAAGCCGGCGTCACGACGGGGGTCGTCCCGGCTGTAGAGCCCGCCGACGATCGTCGTCGCCGTGGCCTTGAGTCCGCCGGAGCCCAGCGCGATGAGCACGAGGCCGACGCCGACGCCCGCGACACCGGGGATGAGCGCGAGGGCGATGTGCCCGAGCATCACGACGATGGCACTGCCGAACAACGTCCGGTCCGCGCCGAGCAGCCGGTCGGCGATCCACGCCCCGATGATCGTGAACAGGTACACGGCGCCGCCGTAGGCACCCATGATCCCGCTGGCGACGCCCTTGTCGATGCCCAGCCCGCCCTGCGAGAGCGTGTAGTACATGTAGATGAGGACGATGCCCTGCATCCCGTAGAACGAGAACCGCTCCCAGAGCTCGACGGCGAACGGCGTCGACAACTCGAACGGCTGCCCGAAGAAGGTCCGCCCGCGTGCGGGCGTGGTGGTACCTGACATGCCGCACATTCTGCCCCTCGGAGCCGGGCCGCGCCGAATCGCTGAACTCGCCTCAGGAACGCCGGGCGCGATCGTTTGGAGGGTTCCCACGACCGCGGCCGACCCACGGGCCACCCGCGTTGTCAGCCCCGGACGGCGTTCACGCGACTCGCGGGTCCGATCAATAGCGTGGGTTCTGCAACACCGGACAGAGCAGTTCAGGAGGGCTCCGACCATGGTCGACACCGCACCCGTCCACAGCACGAACACGCCCAAGGCCGACGCCGCCGGCGACCCCGCCGCGGGCACGCCCGCCGGCGGGACGGACACCGACGTCCGGATCGACGTCGACCTGCTCGCCGAGCACCTGCTCGGCCGTTGGGCGGACGACCGCCGAGCCTCGCGCCGACTCGCACTCGACCCGGCGATGCACAAGGTCGAGGGCATGCCCTACGCCGACGCCCGCGCCCGGACGCTCGACCAGCTCCGCATCCTCGTCGACGCGGGTGCGATCCAGCGTCCCTACCCCGAGGAGTTCGGCGGCTCGAGCAACCACGGCGGCAACCTCGCCGCGTTCGAGGAGCTCACCACGGCCGACCCCTCGATGCAGATCAAGGCCGGCGTGCAGTGGGGGCTGTTCGGCTCGGCCGTGCACCACCTCGGCACCGAACGGAACCACCGCGAGTTCCTGCCGGGCATCGTCTCGTTCGAGGTCCCCGGCTGCTTCGCGATGACGGAGACCGGGCACGGCTCGGACGTCCAGAGCATCGCCACGCGGGCGACCTACGACCCGGCGACCCAGGAGTTCGAGATCCACACGCCCTTCCGCGGCGCGTGGAAGGACTACATCGGCAACGCCGCCCTGCACGGCAAGGCCGCCGTCGTCTTCGCGAAGCTCGTGACGCAGGGCGTCGACCACGGCGTCCACGCGTTCTACGTGCCGCTCCGCGACGCCGCGGGTGCGTTCCTGCCCGGTGTCGGCGGCGAGGACGACGGCTACAAGGGCGGCCTGAACGGCATCGACAACGGCCGGCTGCACTTCGACCACGTGCGCGTCCCCCGCACCAACCTGCTGAACCGCTACGGCGACGTCGCCGAGGACGGTACCTACTCCTCGCCGATCGCCTCGCCCGGTCGCCGCTTCTTCACCATGCTCGGCACCCTCGTGCAGGGCCGCGTGTCGCTCGACGGCGCCGCCGTCGTCGCCCAGAAGATCGGCCTGGAGATCGCGCTGACGTACGCGGCACAGCGCCGCCAGTTCCCGACGGGCGACGGCACCGAGGGTGTCCTGCTCGACTACGGCCGGCACCAGCGCCGGTTGATCCCCCGCCTCGCCACGGTGTTCGCGCAGTCCTTCGCCCACGAGAAGCTCCTCCGCACCTTCGACGACGTGTTCAGCGGGCGTGAGGACACCCCGCAGCGTCGCGAGGACCTCGAGACCCAGGCAGCGGCCTTCAAGTCGATGTCCACCTGGTCGGCCCTCGACACGCTCCAGGAGTGCCGCGAAGCCTGCGGTGGCGCCGGGTTCCTCGCCGAGAACCGCCTCACCGGACTCCGCGCCGACCTCGACGTCTACGTGACGTTCGAGGGCGACAACACCGTGCTGCTCCAGCTCGTCGGCAAGCGCCTGCTCACCGACTTCCGCGCGAAGGCGCCGAAGGACCCGGCGTCGACCGCGAAGTTCGTGGCGGCCCAGGCGGCCACGAAGCTCGCCGACGCCACCGGCCTCCGGCGCCTCGGGCAGACCATGACCGACCGCGGCTCGCTCGCCGCGTCCGTCACGGACCTGCAGGACGCCAAGACGCAGCGCGACCTGCTCGCCGGCCGCGTCGACACGATGGTCACCGAGATCGGCATGCGCCTCGCGTCGGCCGGCAAGGACCGCGCACGCGGCGCCCGACTGCTCAACCGCTCGCAGCACGAGCTCATCGAGGCGGCCAAGGCCCACGCGGAGCTCATGCAGTGGGAGGCCTTCACCGAGGCCATCGACGAGGTCCCGCCGGGAGACACCCGCCGCGTGCTCGTCTGGCTCCGCGACCTGTTCGCCCTCGGCCTGCTGGAGCAGCACCTCGACTGGTACCTCATGCACGGGCGCATCACGGCGCAGCGGGCGCGGGCGGTCTCGGCGTACATCGACCGCCTCGTCGCCCGGGTCCGGCCGGTCATCCCGCAGCTGCTCGACTCGTTCGGGTACGAGGCCGGCCACGTCCGTGCACCGATCGCGCTCGGTGCCGAGCAGGCCCGGCAGGACGAGGCGCAGGCGTGGTTCGCCGCCGAGGCGGCCGCGGGTCGCCTCCCCGAGCAGGAGAAGAAGCCCCGCGCCTAGCGCTGGACGTGGGGCGCGCGTCAGGCGTCGCCGGCGGGCCCGCGGTCCTCGAGGGCCCGGCGGAGCCGCGCCTCGGCGTCGTCCCCGGCGCCGGCAGCAGCGGCAGCGGCCTCGGCGTTGGCCTCGGTCACCGCGCGCACGACCTCCTCGCGCTGGATCTTCACCCCGCGAGGCGCGTCGATACCGATCCGGACGCCGTCCCCGCGGCTGTCGAGCACCGTGATGACGATGTCGTCACCGACGAGGATCCGCTCGCCGACCTTCCGCGTGAGTACCAGCACCCGTTCAGCCTAGCGACACGACGGGGACTCCCAGCAGGTGCACCGACTCCGGCGTGGCGGTCTCCCCCGCGCCGATCGCCACGATCCCGGCCACGTGGGCCCGGTCGGCGACGGCGGCGAGCATGCGGACCGAGTCCTCGTGCTTCCGACCGACGTCCACGACGACCCAGACCTGGTCGGGTGCGAGTCCGGCGGCCGTCGCGACGTCGTCCCAGGCGGCGACCGCGAGCAGCGCGTACCCGTCGCGGACGCCCTCGGCCCGGGCGAGGATCCCGCTCCGCCGGTCGGCCGCGTCGGTCGGCCGGAGTGCGTGCCGGGTCGCGAAGATCCCGGCGGCCGCGTCCACGTCGTTCGGACGCCCGACGAGCAGCACGAGGTCGCCGTCGGCGGACCGGACCGACGGGGCGGGCCGTGTGGGTGCGGTGGCGGCGACCAGCTGCTCGGCCACGACGTCGTCGACGAGCCGAGCCGTCCCTCCAGGAACGACCGACGGACCGGGCACGTCCAGGAGGCGCGACCCACCCGGCTCCTCCGCCCCCGCCTCCGGCAGTGCACGCGTCGGGCGCGGGGCGCTCCCCGTGATCCCGTCGGCGACGAAGCCGTCGAGCACCGACGCGAACGCGTCGGCCCGCGTGGACGCGGTGCCGTCGTGGCCGGCGATGCGCGCCTCCGCGGCTTCGGCGTCGGCCAGGAGCGCGGCGATGCCCACCCGCTGCACCGGAGAGTCGGCGATGGCGACGCGCGCGGTGGTGACGTCGTCGGGGCCGGGGACCTCGACGGTGGCCTCGACGTGCGCCTTGCGGAACAGCCCGCCGATGCCCGGTGTGGTGACGCGCTCGGCGGCGACGATGCGTGCGCCCGGTCCGAACTCCGAGCGGACGGCGTCCCGGAGCTCGTCGAGCGTGGCGCCGTTACGCTGCAATCGGGTCGGCGGCACGGACCACTCCCACGGTCTCGATGGTGGAGCCCGCGGCGGTGGCCTCCTGGTAGGAGAGCACCGGCAGGCCGTTCGACTGCGCGGAGACCATGCGGTGCACGGCCGGGCGGAGCTGCGGGGCGCAGACGAGGACGGCGGAGATCCCCTGGTCCTCGACGGAGCGGACGGCCTCGCGGAGCGACCCGAGGACCTGCTCGATGCGATGGGCGTCGAGGACGATCTGGGTCCCCTGCTCGGACGGCCGGAGCCCCTCGAGCATCGACTGCTCGAGCAGCGGGTCGATCATGATGACCCGGAGCGTGCCGGCGTCGAGGTACCGGGCGGGCAGCGCGGGGCCGAGTGCAGCGCGGGCGGCCTCGACGAGCCCCTCCGGGTCGGTCGACACCTTCGCGCGGAGCGTGAGGCCCTCGCAGATCCGGCCGAGGTCGTTGATCGGGACCCGTTCGGCGAGCAGGCCCTGCAGGACCCGCTGCAGCTCGGCGAGCGAGAGCATCCCGGGGACGAGCTCCTCGACGGCCGCGGGGTTGACCTGCTTGACGCCCTCGGTGAGGACCTTGACGTCCTCGCGGGTGAGGAGCCGCGCGGCGTTGTCGCCGATGATCGCCTGCAGGTGCGTGACGAGCACGGAGACGCGGTCGATGACGGTCGCGCCGGTCATCTCGGCGGCGTGCCGGAGCTCGGCGGGGACCCACTTGCCGGCGAGGCCGAACACCGGTTCGACGGTGGTCTCCCCGGGGAGCCCCTCGAGGTGGTCGCCGAGCGCGAGCACGCTGCGCGACGGTGCGGTGCCCCGGCCGGCCTCGACGCCGGCGATGCGGATGGCGTAGGTCGACGGCGGGAGCTCGATGCTGTCGCGGGTCCGGACGGGCGGGACGACGATCCCCATGTCGATCGCGATCTTCCGGCGGAGTGCCCGGACGCGGCCGAGCAGGTCGTCCGAGGCGCCGGACACCATGTCGACCAGGTCGGGCGCGAGCAGGATCTCGAGGGCGTGCACGCGCATCTGCTCGATGAGGTCCTCGGGGGTGTCGGCGCTCGGCGCGGCGGCCTCCATGGCCTGCTGCTGGGCGACGGCCGCCTCCTCGCGCTTGGTGTTCTGCCCGAGGCGCCACCCGATGATGAGCAGCGTGGCGCCGATGACCAGGAACGGGACGATCGGCATGCCGGGGATGAACCCCATCGCGATCGCCGCCACGCCCGCGATCACGAGGGCGTTCCGCGACTGGGTGAGCTGCTGCGAGGCCGAGGTACCGATCTCGGTCTCGGCGCCGGAGCGGGTGACGATCATGCCCGTCGACACCGCCATGAGGAGCGCCGGGATCTGCGTGACCAGCCCGTCGCCGATGGTCAGGATGCCGTACTTCGACAGGGCGTCGGTGATCGACAGCCCGTTCTGCACCATCCCGATGGCGATGCCGCCGACGAGGTTGATGACGATGATGAGGATGCCGGCGATCGCGTCGCCCTTGACGAACTTCGACGCACCGTCCATGGCACCGTAGAAGTCGGCCTCGGCGGACACGGCGGCACGGCGTTCCTTCGCCTGGGCGTCGGTGATGAGCCCCGCGTTGAGGTCCGCGTCGATCGCCATCTGCTTGCCGGGCATCGCGTCGAGGGTGAACCGTGCCCCGACCTCGGCGACGCGCTCGGCGCCCTTCGTCACGACGACGAACTGGATGACGACGAGGATCAGGAAGATCACCGCGCCGATGATGATCGAGCCGGAGACCGCCACGTGGCCGAACGCCTGGATGACGTCGCCGGCGAACCCCTCGCCCAGGACGAGCCGGGTCGACGCCACGTTGAGGCCGAGCCGGAACAACGTCGCGACGAGCAGCAGCGACGGGAACACCGAGAAGTCGAGCGGCTTCTTCACGAACAGCGTCGTGAGCAGGATCACCAGCGCCAGCAGGATGTTGCAGATGATGAGGAAGTCGAGCAGGAAGGACGGCACCGGCAGGATCAGCAGCAGGATGATGCCGACGATGAAGACCGGGACGACGAGCTTCGGCAGGTCCTTGCGGTTCATGCGGGCACCCCTTCGGGAGTCGAGTTCGGGCGGAGCTTGCGGGGCCGGAGGTCCCCGCTGATCGTGGCCGGGTCGATGACCGTCGCGACCTCGTCCGGGGTGGTCGGCCGCGGCGGGGCGTGCGTCCCGGCCGCCGCTCCCCTGGCCTTGAGCGCCATGACGAACGACAGCACGCGGGCGACCGGCGTGTAGAGGTCGACCGGCACCTCCTGCCCGAGCTCGCACGCGGCGTGCAGCGCACGGGTGAGCGGGACGTCCTGGACGATCGGCACCCGGGCCTCGAGCGCCTTGTCACGGATCATCGCCGCGACCGGACCGGCGCCCTTCGCCACGACGCGCGGCGCGGACTTCCCCGGCTCGTACGACAGCGCGACGGCGTAGTGCGTCGGGTTCGTCATCACGACGTCCGCGGTGCCGATCGCCTGCACCATCCGGTTCCGGCTCATCGCGAGCTGTCGGGACCGGCGCTGGGACTTCACGAGCGGGTCGCCCTCGGCGTGCTTGTTCTCGTCCTTGACCTCGCGCTTGGTCATCATCGTGCGCTTGCGGTTGCGGCGGATCACGACGAAGACGTCGAGCGCGGCGAGGACCAGGCCGGCGACGATCGCCGCCCGGAGCAGGGTGCCGGTCCCGGCGGCCGCGGCGTCGAGCACGGCGGACAGCGGGAGCGATCCGCTCGTCATGAGGACGGGGACGAGTGCCTGCACGGCCATCCAGAGGACGAGGCCGACGACGGCGGTCTTGAGGAGCGCCTTGCACCCGTTCCAGAGCGCCTGGGTGCCGAACACCCGCTTCAGGCCCTGGATCGGGTCGAAGTGCTCGGGCTGCGGGGCCAGCTTCCGGACGTGCACGCCGCCCTGCGCGACCGCTGCGGCGAGCACGGCGACGGCGACGACCCCGAGCATCGGGCCGAGGGTCCCGCCGAGCGAGCCGAGGGCCTCGTGGAACACGGCGTTCATGGTGCCGATCGTCGGGTCGGCGATGACGCGCTGCACGGCTCGGAGCTGCTCGGAGCCCGCGGCGGCGGCGTTGCCGATCGCGGACGGCATCATGAGCGCCGCGACCGCGATCCCGATCCACGCACCGAGGTCCTGCGACCGCCCGATCTGGCCCTTCTGGTGGACCTCGCGCATGCGCTTCTGGGTCGCCTGCTCGGAGCGTTCTCCGCTGTCGGACACGTCGTCACCCCCGTCCCGTGATCGCGGCCACCGCGTCGCCGGTGAGGGACGAGACGACGGACGGCAGGGCCATGAAGAGCGCGCCGGCGAAGACGACGGTCAGCCCGATCTTGATCGGGAAGCCCATCTGGAAGGCGTTGAGCGCCGGGGCGACGCGCGTGAGCAAGCCCAGGCCGACGTCGGCGAGGAAGAGCACCACCACGAGGGGCCCGGCGATCTGCAGCGACGACAGGAACATCTGCGTGAGCGCGGTGACGAGCACGGACGCCAGGCCGCCGAGGTCGAACGTGCCGGTCAGCGGCACCGCGTCGAAGGAGCGCACGAGTCCGGCGACGATGAGCTGGTACCCGCCCGAGGCGAACAGCAGTGCGAGCGCCGCCATCTGGAACAGCCGCGTGAACTGGGCGCCGTTCACCTGCGACTGCGGGTCGAAGGCCTGCGCCAGCGTGAACCCGCCGAACAGGTCGATGAGCGCACCGGCCGACTGCACGGCGGCGAACACGAGGAACACGAGGAACCCGAGGGCGAGTCCGACGAGGAGCTGCGTCAGGAGCGCGAGCAGGAACGGTCCGGTGTCGAGCGACTCGTACCCGACCGCGACGCGCGGGGCGACGCCGATCGCCAGCCCGATGCCGAGGATCACCTTCACCGTCGCGGGGAACGCGCGGTACGAGAACGGCGGCGCGATGACGAAGAACGCGACGAGGCGGACGCCGGCGAGCATCGTCGCCTCGAGGCGGTCGCCGTCGATCGACAGCTCCATCAGGCCGTTCCCAAGAGCTTCGGGATCATGTCGAACGCGACGTGCGTGAACCCGACCATCTCCGAGATCATCCAGTTGCCGCAGACGACCAGGGCGATCGCGACGGCGACGGCCTTCGGCACGAAGGAGAGCGTGACCTCCTGGATCTGCGTGACCGACTGGAACAGCGAGATCGCGAAGCCCACGACGAGCGACGTCACGAGCACGGGCGCGGCGAGCTTCGCCGACACCAGGAGCGCCTGGAGCGTGAGGTCGATGACGGCCTGCTGGTTCATCAGTGCACCACCTGGTAGCTCTCGATGAGGGACTTGATGATGAGCCCCCACCCGTCGACGAGGACGAACAGCAGGATCTTGAACGGGAGCGAGATCATGACCGGCGGGAGCATCATCATGCCCATCGACATGAGCGCCGCGGAGACGACGAGGTCGATGACCAGGAACGGGATGAAGATGACGAACCCGATGATGAAGGCGCTGCGGAGCTCGGAGATCACGAACGCGGGGATCACCGTCGTCATCGGCACGTCGGCCATCGACTTCGGGTTGTCCTGACCGGCGGCACGGGTGATGAGCGCCACGTCCTCCTCACGCGTCTGGTGCAGCATGAAGGTCCGCAGTGGCTTCGTCCCGATCTCGACCGCCTGGGTGAAGTCGAGGTGACCGGCGAGGTACGGCTGCAGGGCGTCGTCGTTGATGTGCCCGAGGACCGGTGCCATCACGAAGAGCGACAGGAACAGCGCGAGGCCGGCCAGCACCTGGTTCGGCGGGATGGACTGCAGCGCGAGGGCGTTCCGCGTCATCGCGAGCACCACGAAGATCTTCGTGAACGACGTCATCATCAGCATGAGGGCCGGTGCGACGCTGAGCAGGGTGATCCCGATCAGGGTGACGACGGCGGACGACGGGGTGCCGTCCGGGCCGTTCACGCTGACGCTGAAGTCACCGGTCGACTGCGGCGTGGGCGTGGCGGGGGCGGTCGGCTGCACGACACCGGCCGCGTGGGCGCCGGTCGCCGTGAGCATGAGGAAGCCGGCGACGATCGTCACCCCCAGCAGGAGGAGGGCGATCAGGCGTCCGGTGCGGGCCGCGGTCACCCGGCCCGCCGGTTCCGGAGCGCCGAGGCGGCCTGCCGCCAGGTGTCGGCGGACAGGATCGACCCCTGCAGCTGCTGCGCCGTGGGCAGCGTGGTGCGCTGCGAGCGGCGGTTGCGGGGACGCATGGGCAGCGGCTGCGCCGCGTCGGACGGGAGGGACGGCTCAGCTGCCGTCTGCTGCTCCAGTTCCTGACGGAAGCGGTCGGCCGACGGGGTCGGACGCACCGGCAGCGTCACCGGCCCGGTCACGATCGTGAGTTCCGGCGCCGGCGCCTGCCCGCTAGTGAGCAGGGCGACACCGTGCTCGGAGACACCGAGCACGAGGCGCTCGCCCTCGACGTCGACGACGACGACGCTCGCCTTGCCGCCGATGCCCTGGCGGCCGACGACCTCGACCGACGCCGAGCGGCGGCCCTTGGCCTTGCCCGCACCCAGGCCGCTCTTCGCGACGCGACGGTGCAGCACCCACATCAGGGCGAGCACGACGCCGAGCGAGAGCGCGACGCGGAGGACGATGACGGCGGTGTCCACGTCGGGGCTCAGACGCTCTCGGCGACGTCGAGGATCTTCGTGATCCGGACGGCGTAGTCCTGGTCGACGACGACGACCTCGCCGTGGGCGATGAGCCGGCCGTTGAGCAGGACGTCGGCCGGGGCTCCGGCGCTGCGGTCGAGTTCGACGACCGCGCCGGGCTCCATGCCGAGCACGTCGCGCACGGACATCCGGGTGCGGCCGATCTCGACGGTCAGGGTCATCTCGACGTTGTTGATCCGGCCGAGGTTCCCGGCGGGCAGGCTCGTCGTCGGTGCCGCGGCGGCCGGTGCGGACACGGTGCCGTTCTCGCGGACGCGCAGCGCGAACCAACCGCCGGGGACGCCACCGGCGGTCAGCTCGAACACGACCGCGTCCGGGTCGGCCAGGAGCGCCGAGGCCGACTCGCGCCGAGCCTCGCCGAGGACGCCGACGCCGAGGACACCGGCGGCGGCCTCGAGGGACGGACGGAGCACGTCGGTCACGTCGACGATCCCGTGGTCGGTGCCGCCCGCGGCGACGACGGCCTCGAGGTCGGTGAGCACGAGGACGAGGTCGGCCGACAGGCCGCCGACGAAGGACGCGACCACCGCGTCACCGGCCGCCTCGAGGGCGACGGGGGTCGCGCCTCCCGGGACCGCCACCGCTGCGAGCGGAGCGGCCGTCGGGAGCTGCGCGGCGAGTGCCTCGGCCGCCTGCGTGTGGAGGGTGGTCGTGACGGTCATGCGGGCTGCTCCGATGTGGTGGTGACGACGATGCCGGCGAGGCGCGAGCCGTTCGCGCCGACGGCGGCGGTGCCGACGGGCTCGCCGTCGACCGCGATGGTGAGGGGGCGGTGCTGCGGGTGCGGCAGCGGCAGCACGTCGCCGACGGCGAGGCGCAGGACCTGCGACGGCAGCACCGTCGCCGGGGCGAACCGCAGGCTGACGCCGACCGGGACGCCGGCGAGCTGCGCGTCGACGAGGGCGCGGGCGTCGGCGGGGGTGACGTGGGCGGCGGCCTCGCCGAGCTGCGGCAGGACGGCGTCGGCCGGCAGCGCGAGCGTGCCGGGGGCGACGCGCTCCCCCACGCGGATCGTGAACGAGGCGACGATCATGAGGTCGCCCTTCTGGGCGGCCTGGGCGAACTGCGAGTTGAACTGGAAGCCGCCGGCGGTGACGTCGTGCGCGAGCAGGCCGCCGAACGAGTAGCGGAGGTCGTCGAGGGCGTCCTCGACGATCTTGCGGACGAGCGCCTGCTCGATCGGGGTGAACGTCCGGTCCGGCGTCGGGAGCGGCTTCGAGGCGCCGAGCGCGTGCGAGACCCAGGTGAGCGCGGCGTCGAGCGGGACCTGCAGCACGCCCTTCGGGACGACGTCCGCGATGGGGAGCAGCACCATGCCGGTGAGCGCGGGCAGCGAGGCGGCGTACTCGTCGTACGTCGTCATCTGGACCTGCTCGCACGTGACCTGGCTCACCGCGCGGACCTTCGCCGTCAGCTGGGTGCCCCACTGGCGCGCGAAGGTCTCGAAGGCGAGCTCGAGGACCCGGGCGTGCTCGCGGGCGAGCGTCGACGGGCGCGCGAAGTCGTACACCTCGGGCGCTGGCAGGGTCTCGGTCACGGGTGCGTCTATCGGTCCGCTGTGGAGCACCCGTCAGTGCTGTGCCCCGTTCTGGGGCGGTGGTGCGCTCAGCCGGCTCGTGCTCCGTCCTGTGCCTTCGCCAGGGCCGGCATCAGCGCGCTGACGTCCTGGTCCTGGTTCGACAGCACCACGATGTCGACCCGCCGGTTCAGCGTGAGGTCGGCGTCCGTTCCGCCCTTCGCCAGCGGACGGCTCGACCCGAACCCGACGCTCTGGATGTGCTGGGCCGGCATCCCGCCGCGTTCCACGAGGTCGCGGAGCACCCCGGTCGCGCGGGCGGCGCTCAGCTCCCAGTTCGTGGCGTACGGCGCGGTGGAGTTCCGCTGGTCGGCGTGGCCCTCGACGCTGACGTCGTGGCCGCTGGTCTTCAGGACCGGGGCGATGGCGTCCATGATCCGCTTCGCCTGGTCGGACAGGTCGGCGCTGTTCGTGGTGAAGTACGTCTCGCTGCCGACGAGCCGGACCGTGAGCCCACGGGCGTCGACCGTGAACTGCACGTTCGACGTCTGCCCGGCCTTCGCGAGGTTCGCCTTGATCGCCTGCTCGATGGCCTGCAGGTCGTCGAGCTCCTTCTTCGCCGCGGCGACGTCGGCCTTCGTCGCGGTCGTCGGCACCACGGTGGAGGCCGGGTCGACGTTGGTGTCCTTCGTGCCGGACGACGCGGTCGAGTGGTCTGCCTGGGACTTGTCGACGGAGTACCCGGAGCCGTCCTCGACCTCGTCCTTCGTCACGACCGTGCCCGACGCGGTGTCGATCTTCTGCGACTTCACCTCGCCGAAGCCCGTGGCGAGCGAGTTCTTCAGCTGGATGTACTTCTGCTGGTCGACCGTGGACATCGCGAAGAGCACGAGGAACATGCACATCAGCACGGTGATCATGTCCATGTACGAGGCCATCCAGCGCTCGTCGGGGTGCTCGGCCTCGTCGTGCGACTTCTTCGACCGTCCACGACCGCGCCCGCGGGGGTTGGCGCTCATCGTCAGGCCGCCAGCTGCTGGTCGTCGGCGTCCGCGTCGCTGCCCTTGCCGGCCTTCGCCTTGCCGCCCTTGGCGTCCCCACCGCGCGCCGCGGGCGGGACCATGGCGGTCAGTCGCTCGCCGAGCAGGCGCGGCTGGCTGCCGGCCTGCACCGCGAGGAGCCCCTCCATGAGCAGCGTCTGGCGGTCGGCCTCGAGCTGCGCGAGCTTGCGGAGCTTCCCGCCGATCGGCAGCCACAGGAAGTTGGCGGTGAGCAGGCCCCAGAGCGTCGCGACGAACGCGCTCGCGATGAGCGGACCGAGCTCGTCGGGCTTGCCGAGGTTCGCGAGGACGTGGGTCAGCGACACCACGGTGCCGATGATGCCGACGGTGGGGGCGAAGCCGCCGAGGCCCATGAAGAACGAGCTGGCCGACCGGACCGGGGCGGCGTTCGACTCGATCTCGTCCTCGAGCAGGATCCGCAGCTCGTCGCCGTCCGTGCCGTCCGCGATGTTCTGCAGCGCCTTCTTCATGAACGGGTCGTCGTGCTTGTCGGCCTCCTGCTCGAGTGCGAGCAGACCGTTCGCACGGGCCGTCTCGGCGAGCCCGACCACGTCGTCGATGACCGACTGCGGCGGGGTCACCTTGCCGGTGAACGCCTTCGGCACGGCCTTGAAGCTGGCGATGGCGTCCTTGAGGGTCGTGCTCGCGATGCCGCAACCGATCGTGGCGCCGAACACGAGCAGCATCGGTGCCGGCAGGAACAGCCCGGCGAGCTCGACGTGCTCCATCTCGACCATGCCGAACAGGGCGCCGAAGGCGAGCAGGATCCCGATGATCGTCGCGATGTCCACGTCAGCGACCCCCGTCCTGCGTGCGGGGTGCCCGGTCGGTGGACACGGCGTGGATCGGGGCGACCGGTGCCAGCGTCGGCTGCGGGCCGGTGGCGTTCCGCGCGGCGGTGTCCGTGCCGTAGGCCATGCCGACGATGCGTGCCCGGTACGCGGCGATCAGGTCGATGACGTCGGCCAGGGACTCGCGGACGATGTACTTGGCGCCGTCGACCATGATGAGCGTCGTGTCCGGCGTCTCCTGGATGCGCTCCACGAGATCGGGGTTGACAGCGAATCCGCTGCCGTTGAGTCGTGTGACGACGATCATGGCCCGTCCTGGTTCTCGATCGTCCCGCCGCCGTCCGTGGGGCGGGATGCTGCCCGTCCGTGGGCTGCACCGAGGACTATCGGCGGGCCGGGGCCGGTCGTTAGGCGTGACCGGCACGGTCGGATTCCGGATCGGGTGCATCCGATCGGCCCCGTCCGCCGGTAGTGCCGGTGTGACGTCGACGACGACGTCGTCCGTACCGGCCCGAAGGGGCCAGAAGGAGACCCGACATGCGCAAGACACTCGCCACCGGCCTCGCCGCCGGTGTGCTGCTCGCCGCCGCTGCGGCCGCGGTCCCGGCGGCCGCCGCCTCCGCCGCCACCGGGGACGCGACGCTCTCCGTCCTGCACGCCGTCCCGGACGTCACGGTCGACGTCTACCTGGACGGGAAGCGCGCCCTCGACGACTTCACGCCGGGGACCCTCGCCGGCCCGATGATGGTCCCGGCGGGCGCCCACCAGCTCGCGATCACCGCCTCGGACGCAGCCGATGCGTCGGAGCCGGTCATCGGCCCCGTGGACGTCACGCTCGACGCCGGCGGGAACTACACCGCCGTCGCGCACGACGACACCAGTGGGAAGCCCACCGCCACGCTCTTCACCAACGACGTCTCGGCCACCCCGGCCGGACAGGGCCGCCTGATCGTCCGGCACGTCGCAGCCGCTCCCGCGGTCGACGTGCTCGCCGGTGGCGAGGCCGTCGTCAGCAACCTGTCGAACCCGGACGAGCAGGCCCTCGAGCTCCCCGCCGGAACCGTCTCGGCATCCGTCGCCGCCACCGGCACGACCGACCCGGTGATCGGTCCGGCCGATGTCCCGGTCACCGCCGGAGCCGACACGATCGTGTACGCCTGGGGCAGCCTCGACGACCAGAACCTCGCCCTCGCCACCCAGACGATCTCGGACCTCGGCGGCACGCCGAACGGCGTCCCGGCCGGCAATGCCGGACTCGTCGCGACGAACCGGACCGACACCGTCGGGATCGTCGGCGGGACGACAGCAGCCCTCGCGGCTGCGGTCGCGATCGGCGCGGTGGTGCTCCGGCGCCGCCGCACCGTGACCGGGGACCAGCGGCAGGACTCGGGTCACTGACCGTGCCGTCCCCGGTCCGGACCACCGCGGCGGCGCTCGTCGTCGCCGCGGTGGCCGCGACCATCCTGACCGGGTGCTCGTCGGGCGGCTCCCCCACCCCCGACGGGCACCCCTCGACCGCGATCGTCACCGGTCCGTCGTCGACGCCGACCCCGGTGCCGTCGGCGTTCTCGACCGCGGTGCCGCAGGTCCGCGCCACGGTCCCGCCGGCCGTCCGGGTCGCCGCTCCGTCCCGGATCGCCGTCGACTGGGCCGGGGTGCGGGCCGAGGTCCGTCCCGAGGGCGTCGACGACCGGGGCGCGATGTCCCTGCCGCCCGATCCGGCCGTCGCCGGCTGGTACCGGTACGGCGCAGCACCGGCGTCGACCACGGGGACCGTCGTGATCGCCGCCCACGTCGACGCCGTCGGCTACGGCGTCGGGCCGTTCGCCCATCTCCGGGACGTCCCCGCCGGCACGACCGTCACCCTGACCGACACGGCCGGTGACCGGACCCGGTGGCGGATCGACTCGGTCGCCCTCGTCGCCAAACGCGGCCTCCCGTGGGCCTCGGTCTTCCGGACCGACGGGCCGCGACGGCTCGTCCTGGTCTCCTGCGGCGGCGTGTTCGACGAGTCCACCCACCACTACGAGAGCAACCTCATCATCAGCGCGACGCCCGCCTGACCGGACCGAGCACGTCCGCCGTACGATCGGGTCACGGTCGACGACGACCACGCCAGCGACAGGATCCAGTGACGACCACCCTCCCGGACGACAGCGAGCTCTCCGACGCGTTCAGCGCCGGGAGCGAGGACGCCCTGCGCGCCGTCTACGACCGGTGGTCCCCGCTCGTCTACTCGTTGGCGCTCCGCGCGCTGGGCGACCAGTCGGCGGCCGAGGACGTGACGCAACAGGTCTTCGTCAAGGCCTGGCGTCGGAGTGCCAGCTACGACCCGGAGCGGGCCCCGCTCGGCGCCTGGCTCGTCGGGATCACCCGGAACTGCATCGCGGACGCCTTCGCGGAACGGACGCGGCACGCCAGGACCACCGACCCGACCGTCGTCGAGGAGACCGCGGCGGCACCGGAGTCCGAGTTCGACCTGGCCGAACGCGCACTGGTCGCGGGCGAGCTCGACCGGCTCGACGACGTGCCACGCCGGGTCATGCGCTTGGCGTTCTACGACGAGCTGAGCCATCGTGAGATCGCCGAGCGGCTCGGACTCCCCCTCGGCACCGTCAAGAGTCACATCCACCGAAGTCTGGCTCGGCTCCGAACACGTCTCGAGGTGATCGAATGAAGCACGTCGACGACGAGACGCTCGCCATGCTCGCGGTCTCCGGTGTCGTGGCCGACGACGCCGTGACGGAGCACCTCGCTGCCTGCGCGCGGTGCCGCGACGAGGTCGCGGACCTGCAGCGTGTGGCCGCCGTGACGCGGTCGTCCTCCCACGTCCGGCTCGACGCGCCCCCGGAGGCGGTCTGGGACCGCATCGCCGCCGAGGTCCGGGACGGTCCGCCGCGCGACGTCCCGGCGGAGTCCCCCGCACCGGTCCCGGTCACCGGAACGGGCCCAGGAGGAACGACCCGCCCCCGCGGACGGGTCACCCCCGGTGGGCCCCGCGTCCACCGCCGTCGGCGCGTCCTCCTGACCGTCGCGGCCGTCGTCGGGGCGTTCGCGATCGTGCTCGGGATCGGCGTGGCGACGGGTGCCCTGCCCGGGCTCCCCGGCTCGGCGTCCGAGACCGTGCTCGCGCGGGCGGAGCTGGACGCCCTGCCCGGGTGGTCCGGGGCCGGTGGCACCGCCGAGCTGGAGCGGGACCGCGACGGGCGGCTCTCGCTCGTGGTCGACCTGCGCGGCGGGACCGGACGAACGGGTACCGGTGCCCTGCGCGAGGTGTGGATGATGCGCTCCGACCTCGACGGGCTCGTCAGCGTCGGGTTCCTCGACGGCGACCGCGGGCGGTTCACGGTCCCGTCGGGCATGGACACCGCACGCTTCCCGGTCGTCGACGTCTCGGCCGAGGCGGACGACGGCGACCCGGCACACTCGGGCGACTCGATCGTGCGCGGCCGGCTCGCACGCCCCTGACCGAGGGCGTGCGCAGTAGCCTGACGCCGTGATCACCCCCGAGGACCTGCTCGTGGGCCCCCGAGGCCGACGCTTCTGCTTCGAGCTCCTCGGACACGCGGCCGACGAGTCGTCCGAGGTCGCCCACGCACTCGAGGCGGTCATCGACACGGTCGACCCGCGGTCGATCGACACCACGCAGGTCCTCCGTGCGCTCGCGGACACGGCCGACACCGCGATGTCCTGGCAGGAGCCGGACGCGACCGACGTCCTGCTCGCCCGGTCCGACTTCGCCCCGGCGCTCGCCCGGCTCGCGAGCACCTGGGCGTCCCTCCCCGCGGTGACCGCCGTCGTCGAACCGCCCGGAGCGGTGACGCAGTGGAGCACGGTCTTCGACGGCGAGCACAGGCGGCACCCCGACCGCGGCGCCGGTCCGGGAGCAGCAGCCCGGAGCCTCACTGCGTGGCACCGCGCACTGGCGACCGAGGTGGCCGCCGTGCGGCCCCGCGATCGTCGTCGCCCGGCCGCGGCGAACGTGAGCGGCTCCTGGTGGTCGACACCACCGTCCGAACTCCTCACCACCACCGCCGCCGCCGGGACCCTCGGCCCGATCGGGCTCTGGGCGGTGGAGGACGGGCTCGGCTGGGAGCGTGCCACCGTCGCGCCGATCCACCCGTCACCGGACGTCCGCGTCCTGGTGGTCGACTCCGCGGAGGACTGGGGTGCGCTCTGCCGCCGGTGGTCCGTCGACGTGAGCGACACGACGCGCCGGCACGACTGGTACCGCACCACCGGCCGCGACGGACGGTGGCTGACACCGGACTGGTCCGCGCTCGCCGAGACCCACGACGCCGTCCACGTGACGGTCCGCGCCTGGCTCCGCGCAGCCGGCACCGCGATCCCGGTCGACCCCGACACCGCGAGCGTCATCGCCGGGTGGACGCCGGACACCACCGTGTGGCTGCGCGACCCGCAACCGGTGGTCGACGACGACGCCGCGACCGTCTGGACGTTCGACGGCGACGCGCTCCGCTGGACGACAGGTGACGACGAAGTTCTCACAGACGGTGTATTCCCGACCCGATCCTGAGAAGACTGGGCGTTGTCCCCCGTGATTTATCTCATGAGCGTGTTAGCGTGCCCCTCATGACCGACACCACCATCGTCGCTCCCCCGACCACCCCGGCCCCGCTCCGCGAGGTCGGCGCCCTCATCCGGGGCGCCCGCAAGGGCCGCAGCATGACCCAGGCCCAGCTCGCCGAACGCGTCGGCACGAGCCAGAGTGCCATCAACCGCATCGAGCAGGGCGGGCAGAACCTGTCCCTCGAGATGCTCACCCGCATCAGCGACGCCCTCGACCAGCAGATCGTCTCGATCGGCGGCGCCCCGCAGCGTGCTCACCTCCGCGTGCAGGGCGGCCGCAAGCTCAGCGGCTCGATCGCGGTGAACTCGAGCAAGAACGCCGCCGTGGCGCTCCTGTGCGCCTCGCTGCTGAACCGTGGCGTGACCCGTCTGCACAAGGTCGCGCGCATCGTCGAGGTCGACCGCATCATCGACGTGCTCCGCAGCCTCGGTGCGACGGTCACCTGGTCCGAGGACGGCGAGACCCTCGAGATCGTCGCCCCGTCCGACCTCCGTCTCGACGCGATCGACGCCGATGCCGCCCGCCGGACCCGCAGCGTCCTCATGTTCCTCGGTCCGCTCAGCGGCCGCTACGAGTCCTTCCGCCTGCCGTACGCCGGCGGCTGCGACCTCGGCACCCGCACGGTCGAGCCGCACCTCATCGCCCTGCGCCCGTTCGGCGTCGACGTCGAGGCGACGTCGGGCTGGTACGAGGTCGACGTGGCGAACACCGAGGTCCCGACGAAGTCGGTCGTCCTCACCGAGCGCGGCGACACCGTCACCGAGAACGCGATCCTGGCAGCGGCCGCCCGCGATGGCGAGACCGTCATCCGCAACGCCAGCCCGAACTACATGGTGCAGGACCTCTGCTTCTTCCTCGAGCTCCTCGGGGTGGAGATCGAGGGCATCGGCACCACCACGCTCCGGATCACCGGCAAGAGCCGCATCGACGAGGTCGTGGACTACTGGCCGAGCGAGGACCCGGTCGAGGCGATGAGCCTGCTGACCGCCGGCATCGTCACCGACTCCACGCTCACCGTCACGCGCGCACCGATCGAGTTCCTCGAGATCGAGCTCGCGACCCTGGCCGAGATGGGCCTGCGCTTCGACGTCACCGACGAGTACCCCGCCGCGAACGGCCGCACCCGCCTGGTCGACATCACGGTGTACCCGTCCGAGCTGCACGCGCCGATCGACAAGATCCACGCGATGCCGTTCCCCGGCCTGAACATCGACAACCTGCCGTTCTTCGTGGTCATCGCCGCGATGGCGGAGGGCACCACGCTCGTGCACGACTGGGTGTACGAGGGCCGCGCGATCCACCTGCTCGACCTCACCCGCCTGGGCGCGAGCGTGACCCTGCGCGACCCGCACCGGCTCGACGTGACCGGCCCGACGCACTTCTCGGGTGCCGAGGTCAGCTGCCCGCCTGCCCTCCGCCCCGCCGTGGTCATCCTGCTGGCGATGCTCGCGGCCAAGGGCGAGAGCGTCCTGCGCAACGTCGGCATCATCGCCCGCGGCTACGAGCAGCTGCAGGAACGGCTCAACTCGCTCGGCGCGTCCATCGAGACGTTCCACGACTGACGCACCGGAGGCCGCACCCGGCCGCCTGCCGACGTGACCCGACGGCCCGTCCCCGCAAGTGGGGACGGGCCGTCACCCGTCCCGGGCGAAACGAGCCGTTCCTCCAGGCCGATGCCCAGGAGCGCTCCACTGCCCACCCAGGCCGACGGTGCTGGATGGGCTGATGGCCACGAGATCGCTCCTGACCGTCCCCCTGCTCACCACCGTCGCAGCCGCCGCCCTGGCGTGGTTCGTGCTCGGTCCGGCCGCCGCGCTCGCGTTCGTCGCGCTCGCGCTCCTCGAGATCGCGATGGCGGCCGACTCGTCGGTCCCGATGGCCGGCATCGCGTCGCGCCTGCACTCCCCCGCACGGCGGCTGTTCCTGTCGCTCGGCATCGTCGCTGGTGTCCTCGCGATGCGGCTGCTGCTCCCACCGGCCGCGGTGGCGGTCGGCGACGCGACCGACCCGGCGAGCTCGGTGGGCGAGGCCGTGTTCGCACCGGGCTCGTTCTCGGCGCACCTCGCCGAGGTGCGGCCGGCCCTCGCCGCCTTCGGCGCCGCGTTCATCTGGCTCGTGTTCGCCGAGTACCTCTTCAACACGGACCGCGCGTCGCGTCGGTCCTGGCTGGGCCGACTGGAGGCGCGGCTCGCCCGGGTCGCCCGCCCTCGCGTCTGGTCGCTGGTCACCGCCGGCGCCGGGGTGCTGCTGACCTCGGTGCTCGTGGGGGTCGACGCCGGGTGGTCCCCGCCGACGCTGCTGCCGGTGGTCCTCGGCGGGACGATCGGCATCGGCGCGTACCTCGGGTCGAAGCGGATCGCGGCATGGGCGCTCCGGAGCACGGACGGGACCGACACGGCGTCGATCGGGACCGGGAGCGGCGCCTGGCGGATCCACGCCTACGCCTCGACGGTCGTCTTCGAACGCGGGCTCGTGGTGTTCATGCTGTTCGAGATCCTCGACGGGGTCTACAGCCTGTCCGGCTCCGGTGTGCTCGGCGGTGACGGGCTCGGGGCGCTCGAACAGGCGGCCGTGGCGATCGCCGCGATCGGGGTCGGGGCGGTGTTCCTCGCGCGCCTGACCTCGCGGCTCGACGAGGCGTCGGGGCTGAAGCGGCTCCGGTACCTCAAGGCGGGGGCGGCGTACGTGCTGGGCATCCTCGCGGTGCTGCTGTGGACGAGCCTGCTCGTGCCGATCCCCGGCGTCGTCGTCGGGTGGTTCGGCAGCGTCGTGATCGGCCTGGCGCTCGCGACCTCGCTGCCGTGGGGTGCGTGGTGGCGGCGGGCGCGGCGGTCGTTGCCCGGCGGGGCGCGCGCCGTGCGGGGCTGAGCGGTCCGCCTCGCGGCAGACCCGCGCCGTCGAGGACTCCGGGGGCGCGCGGAGCCGCACCGTGCCTCCTGTCCGGTGTCAGCCGCGACCGACGAACGGCATGGCGGTCGGCATGACCGTCAGGTTCGGCACGTTCGTGCCGGCCGGCATCCCGGCCATGTACGCGACCGCTCGGCCCGTCTCGGCGACGTCCATCGTCGGTTCGGGGCGGATCGAGCCGTCCGCCTGCATCGTCCCGTCCGCCGCGCCCGACCCCATCGTGGTGGCGGCGTTGCCGATGTCGAGCTGCCCGCAGGCGATGCCGAACGCCCGACCGTCGAGCTGGAGCTGCTTGGTCAGGCCGGCCACCGCGTGCTTGGCGACCGTGTAGGGCGCGGAGAGCGGACGCGGTGCGTGCGCGGAGATCGAGCCGTTGTTGATGATGCGGCCGCCCTGCGGTGTCTGGGTCCGCATGATCCGGAACGCCTCGCGGGCGCAGAGGAACGAACCCGTGAGGGTCACGGCCAACACCTCGTCCCAGGTGTCGAGCGTGATCTCGTCGAACTGCGTCGCCGGCGCCCCGGTGCCGGCGTTGTTGAACAGGAGGTCGAGTCGGCCGAACCGCGCGACGGTCTCGTCGAAGAGCCGTCGGACGTCCGCCTCGACCGAGACGTCGGCGACGACCGGCACGATGCGCTCCGAGACGGCCGCGACCTCGTCGAGCGGGCCACGCCGCCGTCCGGCGACCACGACCGTCCACCCGTCGCCCGCCAGCGCGAGTGCGGCGGAGCGGCCGATCCCGCTGCCGCCGCCGGTCACGACGGCGATGCGGGTGTCACGCGCGCGGGCGGGGGTCGTGTCGTCGCTCATGGCGGCACGCTACCGCGGACGTCCGTCCCCGTGCGTCATGCGTCGACCACTCCGTCGGGCACCGGTGCGACCAGGCCCGCTCGCCGACGGAGGTCGAACGCTGCCGCGACCAGCTCCCGCGTGCGCGGGTGCCGTCCTGCGTCGAACAGCTGCTCGGCCGGACCGACGTCGACGATCCGCCCGGCGTCGAAGACCGCGATCCGGTCGGCGACGCGACGTACCACCGCGAGGTCGTGCGACACGAAGACGCACGTCGTCCCGGTGGTGCGCTGCAGGTCGAGGACGAGGTCGAGGATCCGCGCCTGCACGGACACGTCGAGCGCCGAGGTGGGCTCGTCGCACACGACCAGCGGGACGGGACCGGCGAAGGCCCGGGCGATGGCGACGCGCTGTTTCTGTCCGCCGGAGAGCTGCGCCGGCCGGCGGTCGAGGACCGCGGCGTCGAGTCCGACCCGGGCGGCGAGGTCCTCGGCGCTGCCCTCGCCACCGAGCAGTCGGATCGCCCGGCCGAGCACCTGGCGGACGGTCCGCCTCGGGTTGAGCGACGCGTCGGCGTTCTGGAACACGACCTGCACGGGCGGGGTCCGTCGCCCGGGGCCGTCGCCCGCGGCGGAGGCAGCCGTGGTCACCGTGCCGTCGTAGCGGACGAGGCCGGCGAGGGCCCGTCCGAACGTGGTCTTGCCGGAGCCGGACTCCCCGACGACGCCGAGGACCTCACCCCGGTGCAGGTCGAGGTCGATGCCGTCGAGGGCGACCGCACCGTCGTACTCCTTGCGGAGGCCGCGGACCGACACGAGCACGTCGTCCTCCGTGGTGCCGCGTGCGGCCTTGCCCGCGGTGATGTCCGGCAGCGCCTCGACGAGCTGCACCGTGTACGGCTCGGACGGCGCACCGAGCACCGTTCGGGCGGACCCCTCCTCGACGAGCACGCCGTGCCGGAGGACACCGACCCGCTCGCAGTGCGCGGCGACGAGCGGCAGGTTGTGGCTGATGAGGAGCGTGGCGAAGCCGGTCTCCTCGCGCAGTTCGTCGATGAGCGCCATGATCCCCGCCTCGACGGTGCTGTCGAGGCCGGTCGTGGGCTCGTCGAGCACGAGCAGCCGCGGCCGGGAGACCAGGGCCATCGCGATCGCGACGCGCTGCTGCTGCCCGCCGGACAGCTCGTGCGGGTACCGGACGCCGATCGTGTCCGGGTCGGGCAGGCCGACGCGGGTGAACGCCTCGACCGTGCCGGCCTCGGCCTCGGCCCGCCCGGACCCGGTGGCACGGAGCACCTCGGCGACCTGACGGCCGACGGGCATCGTCGGGTTCAGCGCGAGGCCCGGCTCCTGGTGCACGACGGCGACCACGTCACGCCGGAAGCGCCGGAGCCGTTCGCGGCGGAGCGTGGGGACGTCCGAACCGTCGACGACGATCGCCGCCGCCGAGACGTCGGCATCCGGACCGAGCGAGGCGGTGAGGGTCCCCGCCACCGTGCTCTTGCCGGAGCCGGACTCACCGACGAGGCCGTACGACCCGCCCGCCTCGATCGTGAACGACACCCCGTCGACGACCCTGACACCGCGGTACGCGACGGTGAGTCCCTCGACCCGGACCAGCGGTTCGCTCACTCGGCGACCTCCTTGAGGTTGTCCGCGATGAGGTTCGCGGCGACGACGATCGACGCCACGGCGACGCCCGGGAAGACGACCGTCCACCAGGCGGCCTGCAGGTAGGCGCGGTTCGCGTTGATGTCGAGGCCCCAGTCGGCGGCCGGAGGTTGCGACCCGAGGCCGAGGAAGGACAGCGACGCGGTGATGAAGATGGCGGCACCGAGGCTCAGGACGGCCTGCACGACGAACACCCCGACGACGTTCGGCAGGAGCTCGGTGAGCATCGCCCGGAGCGCGCTCTCGCCCTGGAGCCGGGCCGCCTGCACGTAGGACTTGCCCATCTCGACGAGCACCGCGGCGCGGACGATGCGCGCGATGCCCGGAGCGAACAGCACGCCGACGATGAGCACGAGCGCCGGGGTCGAGACGCCGAACGCCCCCACGAGCACCACCAGGAAGATGAGGCTCGGCAGCGCGAGGAGCACGTCGAAGAACCGCATCAGGGCGGTGTCGACCCAGCCGCGGTGGAAGCCCGCGACGAGTCCGAGCGTGCCCCCGAGGACGGTCGCGAGCGCGGCACCGAACGGGCCGATCACGAGCGCCGGGCGGGCGCCGGCCGCGACCCGGGCGAAGACGTCGCGTCCGAGCGAGTCGGTGCCGAACCAGTGCGCCGCACTCGGCGCCTGCAGGAGTTCCCCGGTCTTCGCGAACGGCTGCAACCCGAGCGCGTGCCACCCGACGGCGAGGACGACCCACCAGACGAGGACCGCGATCGAGACCAGGAAGGTCGGGCGACCCAGCAGCGCGCGCCAGCCACGACGGGCACGGCGCGATCCTGCGGTCTGCTCCGGCCCGGTGACGACCGGGGCGTCGCTGGCGAGGGCTCCGGGGACGACGGCGGTCATGCGGTGACCCGCCGTTCGAACCGGATCCGGGGGTCCACCACGACGAACAGCAGGTCGGTGAGCAGCAGCGCGCCGAGGGACAGCGCTCCGGCGAGCATCACGCCGCTCTCGAGCAGGAGCGCGTCCTTCCGCTCGGCGGCCGACACGAGCAGCGCGCCGAGCCCCGGGTACGAGAAGAGCGTCTCGACGATCACGCTCCCGCCGAGCAGGGTGCCGAGGTAGATCCCGAGCACCGAGAAGGTCGGGATGAGCGCGTTGCGGACGACGTGCCGCCGGACGATCTGACCGGTCGTCAGCCCCTTCAGCACCGCGGTCCGGTGGAACTGCGACCGGATCGTCTCGATGACCCCGGCCCGCACCATCCGGGTCAGGACGGCGAGGTACGCCAGGGCCAGCACGACCGCCGGCAGGGTGAGCACCCGGAGCCGCTCGCCGAACCCCGCGTCGAGCGCCCCGGACGCCTGCACGGGCACGACGCGGAGCCAGACCGCGAAGACCAGCAGCAGGACGATCCCGACCACGAACTCCGGGATCGCGGAGACGGTCAGCAGGCCCACCGTCACGACACGGTCCGACCGGCGCCCCTGGCGGTAGGCCTGCACGGCGCCGAGCACGAGGGCGACCGGCACCATGATGACGAAGGCGTACGCGCCGAGCAGGAGCGAGTTGCCGAGCCGTCCGAGCACCAGGTCCCGCACCGGCTCGGAGTACACGAAGCTCGTGCCCCAGTCGCCGGTCACGAACCCGCCGATCCAGTGCAGGTACCGGCTCACGAGGGAGCCGTCGAGTCCGTGGTCGACGTTCCAGGCCTGCACCTGCGCCGCCGTCGCGTACTGCCCGAGCGCGTTCCGACCGGGGTCCCCCGGGACGACCTGGACCAGCCAGAACGTGAGGATCGAGACCACGACCAGGACGAGCGGGATCTGGACGACCCGCTGGCCGACGAGGGACAGCAGACGACGGCGGCGCGCGGTGCTCATGACGAGGTGACCCCGATCCCGCGGAAGTCGAACCCGCCCGGGAAGTCCTGCCCGGACCGGAAGGTCCCCGTCACGCGCTTCTGCAGCAGGATGCTGCTCGACGCGAACGCCGGCACGATCACCGGCAGGTCCGTCCACTCGATCGTCGCGATCCGGTCGGCGAGGTCCTGCCGCTCGGACTCCGACGTGGTCGACTCGTACTGGTCGACGAGGGTCTCGAGCTCCGGGTTCGAGTACTTCGACGCGTTCCAGGCGGCGCCGGACCGGTAGATCAGGTCGACGTACTGGGCCGGCAGTCGCTGCGCCCAGTTCGTGATCGTCACCGGGGCGTTGAGCCACGGCGTGTCGGCCCCGTCGGCGTAGTACTGCGCGCTCGTGAGGACCTTGAGCGTGACGTCGAACCCGCCGACGGCCTCGAGCTGCTGCTGCACCACCTGGGCGAGCGCCTTCTCGGCGTCGAGCGTGGTGATCTCGAACGACACTGTCTTGCCGCCGAGGAGCTCCCGCACCTTCGCCGCGTCCTGCGACCGCTGCTCGAGGCCCTTCGGCTGGATCGCGGAACTCGGGAAGAACGTGGTGTCGTTGCCGACCTCGGCGTTCCCGCCGTAGACCGTCTTGACGATCTCCTTCCGGTCGAGCGCCAGGGCGAACGCCTCGCGGACGTCCGGGTCGTCGAACGGTGCCTTGGTCACGTCGAGGAAGATGCCGTCGAACTTGTTGTAGTACGGCTTGGTCTCGTTGTAGTCGGAGGCCTGCAGCGTCGAGGTCGCGGTGGGGCTCGACGCGATCTGGTCGATCTCGCCGCTCTGGAAGGCCAGCAGCTGTGCCTGGTCGTCGGCGTAGAACTTCACGTCGACCTTCTCGAGGTCGACGTCCTTCGCGTCCCAGTAGTCGGGGTTCTTCGTGAACGTCGCGCCCTGGCCGGCGGAGTACTTCGACAGCACGAACTGGCCGGCACCGACGGGCTGCTTCGCCCAGTTCGTCGACGCCGTGAAGCCGGCGGGCTGGATCGTCGTGTTCGAGCCGGTGAGCAGGTAGGGGAAGTCGGCGTAGGGCTTGTCGAGCGTGAACTCCACGGCGGAGTCGCCGTCCGCGGCGACGGAGCCGAGGATGCCCTCGAAGCTCGACTTGCCGGGCGACTGGCTGTCCGTGCCGATGATCGAGTCGAACGTCGCGACGACGTCCTTGCTCGTGAGGGCGGCGCCGTCCGAGAACTTCAGGCCGTCGCGCAGGGTGACGGTCCAGGTGCGCCCGTCGGACGAGGCCTTCCAGGAGTCGGCGAGCCGGCCCTCCAGCTTGCCCTGCGCATCCTGGCTGAGGAGTCCCTCGGATGCAAGCCCGACGATGAACATCGCGTTGTAGTCGGACGTGGTGAGGGGGTTGATGGTGCTGTCGGGCTCCTGGAGGCCGAGCGTGTAGGTGCCGGCGTCCGAGGAGCCGGACGAGGCGTCGCCACCGGACGAGCACGCGGCGAGGGTGAGGGCGAGGGCGGACGCGGTGGCCGCGAGGGCGAGGCGCTTGAGGCGACGCCGTCGCGACGTGAGGTCGACGGTCATGGTTGGCTCCTGGGTTCGGGGTGCAGGGGGTGGTGCGGTCAGCGGTGCGCGCGGTCGGGCACGCGGGGGTGTCCGAACCGCTCGCGCAGGGTGAGGTCGTCGTACGTGGTGGCGGTCCGGCCGCGGCGCTGCAGCTCGGGCACGACGTGGTCGACGAAGCGGTCGATGCCACCCGGCAGGTACGGGAACTGCACGATGAAGCCGTCCGCTCCGCCGTCGTCCGCGAGTTCCTCGAGCCGGTCGGCGATCTCCGGCCCGGTGCCGGTGAGCAGGCTCCGCCGGTACGACCACGAGTAGACGTCGCGGGGCGTCGCCGGCCCGTCCGCGAGCAGGCGCTCGACCGCGGGCTTCGGCGACCGGGTCTCGTTCGAGGTGTCGAACTCCTCGGCGTAGTCGAACGGCACGTCGACGTCGCGCCCGGACAGGTCCTGGCCGATCTGGTGCGACACGTCCTCGAGGATGAGCGCGTCCGGGGTGAGCGCCAGGATCGCGTCCGCCTCGGCCCGGGCGTCGGCGGCGGTCTCCCCCACGACCGGCATGACCGAGGGCATGATCTTCACGGCGTCGGCAGCGCGACCGTGTCGGACCGCCCGGGCGCGCAGGTCGTCGACGAACCGACGGACGTCGGCCGCGGACCCACCCCGCGTGAACACGGCGTCCGCGGTGTCGGCGGCGAGCTCGAGGCCGGACTCGGAGCCGCCGGCCTGGAACAGCAGCGGGTGGCCCTGCGGCGGCCGGGCGATGTTGAGGGGACCGCGCACCCGGAAGAACTCCCCGTCGTGGTCGAGCCGGTGCAGCCCGTCCCGGTCGGCGAAGATCCCGGACGCGGCGTCCGCACGGATCGCGTCGTCGTCCCAGCTGTCGAGCAGACCGTGGACGACGTCGACGAACTCGCGGCCACGCTCGTACCGGCGGGAGTGGTCGATGTGCGCGTCGCCGCCGAAGTTCCGGGCCTCTTCGTCGTAGCGGCTCGTGACGAGGTTCCACGCCGCGCGGCCCCGGCTGATGTGGTCGAGGGAGGCGATCGTCCGCGCCACGTGGTACGGCTCGTTGTAGGTGGTCGAGACCGTCGCCGCGAGCCCGATGCGGCTGGTCACCTGGGACAGCGCCGCGAGCAGGGTGAACGGCTCCGGGCGGAGCGCGCCGTAGTGGTCGACGCCCGAGGGGTACCGGTCCCAGAAGTACAGGCCGTCCGCCAGGAACAGCGTGTCGAAGAACCCGCGCTCGGCGCTCTGCGCGATGTGGCGGTGGTGGCCGATCGTCAGGTGCTCGGCCGGCCGCGACGACGGGTGCCGCCAGCCGGTGACGTGTGCGCCGCCGGGGTGGAAGGCGAACGCACCGAGCAGGATCCGGTCGCTCATGCCGAGACCTCCGCCGTCTGGAGCGTGCTCGCCGGTCGCGCCAGCCCGAGGTGCTCGCGCAGGGTGTCCCCGCGGTACGTGCGGTCGTACACGCCGCGGCGTTCGAGCTCCGGCACCACCTGGTCGACGAACCGGTCCACGCTCACCGGGATCGACGAGAACGCGAGCATGAAGCCGTCCGCGGCGTCCTGCTCGTAGCGCTCGGTCAGCCAGTCCGCGATCTGCTCGGGTGTTCCGGGCAGGAACCGGCGCCGCAGGATCGTCCGGTAGACCTCGCGCAGCGTCGTGGCGTCCGCGGCGATGCGTCGGATCGACTCGTACACCGACTTCGACTGGGTGATCGACGACTCGTCGAAGACGTGCTCGAACGGCGCGTCGAGCGGCCGGTCGGACAGGTCGGTCTGCAGGTAGTGCGAGAGCAGGTCGAGCGAGACGCGGTCCGGCGTGAGTTCCTCGATCTCGTCGAGTTGCCGCAGCGCGTCCGCCTCGGTGTCGCCGATGACCGGTGACACGGCCGGCAGGATGAGCATCGACGACGGGTCGCGGCCGTTGTCGACGGCTCGGCGCTTGTAGTCGGCGTACAGCGCCTGCGCGTCGGCGAGCTCGTCCTGCCAGAGCGTGAACACGCCCTCGGCCTTCGCTCCCGCCAGCGCTCGGCCGGCCTCGGACGCGCCGGCCTGGAACAGCACCGGGTGCGCCTGGGGCGGACGGGCGATGTTCAGGGGTCCCCGCACCCGGAAGAACTCCCCCTGGTGGTCGAGGACGTGCAGGCCCTCGCGCTTGGCGAAGTACCCGGACTGCTTGTCGTGCAGGAAGGCGTCGTCGTCCCAGCTGTCCCAGAGTCCCTGCACGACGTCGACGAACTCGGCCCCGCGCCGGTAGCGCACCGCGTGGTCGAGGTTGGCGTCGCGCCCGAAGTTCCACGCCTCTTCGTCGGAGGCGCTCGTGACGAGGTTCCACGCGGCGCGGCCCTCGCTGAGGTGGTCGAGCGAGGCGAGCTTCCGGGCGACGTGGTACGGCTCGTTGTACGTCGTCGACACCGTGGCGGCGAGTCCGATGTGCTCGGTCCGCTGCGAGAGCGCGCCGAGCAGCGTGAAGGGCTCGGTGCGGATGTTCACGACGTGGTCGATGCCGGAGTCGAAGCGGTCCCAGACGTAGAGCTCGTCGGCGATGAAGAGCGTCGCGAACCCGCCACGCTCGAGCGTCTGGGCGAACCGGACGTAGTACTCCACGTCGAGGTACTGCTCCGGTTCGCTGCCGGGCAGCCGCCAGCTCGTGACGTGTTCACCGCCCGGGTAGAAGACCATCCCGCCCAGCACGAGGCCGCCGTCGCGCGTCATGCCGTCACCGCCTCTCGTGTCCGTGCCGGTGCGACCGGCCCCACCGTCGCCCCGATGCGTGGCGCGACGTCCTCCGCGAACAGCGCGAGGGCCTCGCGCCGACGCTCCTGGTCGGCGTAGCCGTGCTCGACCTGCACGTTGAGCTGCGTGGCGTACCGGGAGTACGGCTTCGACAGGATCGACTCGGCGATGTCCTCGGCGGTGCCGTAGTGCAGGTTCAGCGACGCGGCCTTCTCGGCCAGGGTCGACGCCGGGGGCAGGAACGACTCGCCCCACGCGTACTTCGCCTCGATGCCGGCACGGGCCTCGCGCAGCGCCGTGGCACGGTCACGGGCCGGGTAGATCGCGGTGGAGAGCGCCACCCGCGGCACCGCGCCGTCGGGCAGCGCGTCGAGGTAGGCGGCGGCGGTGACCTCGGCCGGTACCGTCTGGGTGGTGCCGACCAGGACCCCGTGTCCCCGGGTGGCGGCGATCGCAGCGCTGCCGGCGGTGAGGGTGGCGTCCCAGAGCCGGTCCAGCAGTGCGCTGCCGTCCGGGTTCAGTCGGGCCGTGCCGGTCCCGAGCGGCTCCCCGCGGAGCGCACCGAGCAGCGTGTCGAGCTGGGCGTCGAAGGCCGCCCGACGTGCCTCGTGCTCGGCGTGGGCGAGGTCCGGCGCGAAGACGTCGAGGGTCTCCGGGCCGCCGCCGTTCGCGACGCCGAGCTCGACCCGGCCGTCGCTGAGCGCGTCGAGCACCGCGGCGTCCTCGGCGACGCGGACCGGGTCCTCGTGCGGGAGCGTCACCGCACCGAGTCCGAGCCGCAGGGTCGAGGTGCGCTCGGCGAGGGCGGCGAAGAAGACGAACGGTGACGGCAGCCCGCCGCGGGTCGGGTCGTCGTCGTGTCGGAAGTGGAACTGACGGACCCACGCGCTCTCGTACCCGAGTCGTTCCGCGGCGGCGAACAGGTCCAGCTCGTCGCGGTACGCCCGGCTCGCCGGCGGCGCTTCCGTCCCGTGCGAGAACACCGCGATCCGCAGTGGCACCGAGGCCACGCGGGCGGCCCGTTCGACGTGCGTCATGGAACACTCCCTCGTCAGTGGAGTGATGCAAACACGCACCACCGACGGTCCACGAGCGGCGACGTAACGGAGCGTTGCGCGACGTCACACAACGTAGGAGTGCGCACGGACGGCGTCCGAGGAGCATGATCGCCCCGTGCCGCAGCCCGCCGAATCCGACACCCTCCGCCGTCGTCACCCCGGCCTGCCGGACCACCTCACGTGGGAGCCGAGCAGCCGCTGGGTCCGCGCGGTCGTCGACGGCCTGACGGTCGTCGACACCCGTGCACCGATCCTCGTGTGGGAGGCCGGCCACAAGGTCCCCGAGTACGGGATCCCGCGAGCCGACGTCCGCACCGACCTCCTGTCGCCGGCGGACGACGCACCCGCACCGGGTCGGTCCTGGCGCCCGGTCCGACCGGCCCGACGCTGGTACCACCTCCGGCTCCCCGACCGGGTCGTCCCGCACGTCGCCTGGTCGTGGGACGACGACGGCCTCGACGGGTGGCTCGGCGTCACGTGGACCCCCGGGGTCCTGGACGCCTGGTACGAGGAGGACGAGCCCGTCATCACCCATCCCCGCGACCCGCACAACCGGGTGGACGCGCTCCCGAGCAGCCGGCACGTCGTGGTCCGCGACGGCGACCGAGTGCTCGCCGACTCCCGTTCGCCCGTCGCCGTGTACGAGACCGGCCTGCCGACGCGCTGGTACCTGCCCCGCGAGGACGTCCGGTTCGACGAGCTCGTCGCCACCGCCACCGTCAGCGAGTGCCCGTACAAGGGCCACGCGACCGCGTACTGGGGAGTCCGGCGCGCGGACGGCACCGTCGAGGACGTCGCGTGGTCCTACCCGGACCCCTTCCCCGCGGTGGCCGCCGTGCGCGACCGCGTCGCGTTCTGGGGTGAGCGGGTGGTCGTCGAGGTGGACGGCGTCCGCGCGTCGTCCGCGGTGGACCTGCGCGTCTGACGGACGGGAGGCACGGGTCGGGCCCGACCCGCGCCTCCCGTCCGACACTGGTCGCGACCACCGCCCGGCGCGCGTGTGCGCTGTCAGCGCCCACCGCGTTGACTGGGGTGTCGGTCGATCGAGGAGTGCGTGTGCTGGGACCTGAACTGGTGGTCGTGCTCGGCCTCGCCATCGCCCTGACGGCGGGCATCGCCGACCGCATCCGGGTCGCCCCGCCAGTGCTGCTGCTCGTCTTCGGCGCGCTGCTCGCCCTCGTGCCCGAGTTCGCGGGCGTGCAGCTCCCCGCCGACGCCGTCCTCCTGCTCTTCCTGCCGGCACTGCTGTACTGGGAGAGCCTGACGACGTCCCTGCGCGAGATCCGGAAGAACCTGCGCGGCATCGTCCTGATGGGCACGCTGCTCGTCGTGGTCACGGCCGGGGCGATCGCCGTCCTGCTCCACCTGCTCGGCATGCCGTGGGGTCCGGCCTGGGTGCTCGGTGCGGCCGTGGCACCGACGGACGCCACGGCCGTCGGGGTGCTCACGAAGATGCTGCCGCGCCGGAACGTCACGGTGCTGCGTGCCGAGAGCCTCGTCAACGACGGCACCACCCTCGTGGTCTACGGGATCGCCGTCGCGGTCACGGTCGGCACGCAGGAGCTCACGTTCTGGGGCGTCTCGGGCATGCTCGCGCTGTCCTACCTCGGCGGCGTGGCGGCCGGTCTGGTCGCGGCGTGGCTCGGCACGCAGGTGCTCCGGCGCGTCGACACGGTCGTCCTCGAGAACCTGGTGACCCTCCTCGTGCCGTTCGTCGCGTTCCTCGGTGCCGAGGCGATCGGGGCCTCCGGCGTCCTCGCGGTCGTGGCCGCCGGCATCGTGGTGAGCCAGGTCGGTCCGAAGCTCGACCGCGCCGAGACCCGTCAGCAGGTCCGCGCGTTCTGGTCCTTCCTGACGTTCCTGCTGAACGGCGCGCTGTTCGTGCTCGTCGGCATCGAGGCGATGGTCGCCGCCCGGGCACTGGAGCCCGCCGAGCTCCTGCGCGCCACCGGCGTGATCGCCGCGGTGTCGATCGCCCTCGTGCTCGTGCGGTTCGCGTTCCTCAACGCAGCCGGCGGCACGGTGTGGCTCGTCACCCGACGGTCCGGCGGAGCACCGCGCGAGGGCCACCGGGACCGGCTCGTCAGCGGCTTCGCCGGGTTCCGCGGGGCGGTGTCGCTCGCGATGGCCGTCGCCGTGCCCCGGACCCTCGAGTCCGGCGCGGCGTTCCCCGACCGGGACCTCATCGTCTTCGTCACCGCCGGGGTCGTCGTCGTCACGATCGTCGGGCAGGCGCTGGTGCTGCCGGCCGTCCTCCGCCGGGCCGCGCTGCCCGAGGACGAGTCGGTCGGCGAGGAGCGCCGCTACGCCGAGCGCACCGCGATCGAGGAGGCGCTCGACGCACTCCCCCGCCTGGCCCGCTCGACCGGCGCGGACCGTGCGACCGTGGAGCGGGTGCGGAAGGACTACGAGGCGCACCTCGACGTCATCCAGGCCCGCGAGGAGGACGACGACGACCACCCGGCGCTGCAACGGCACGACACCGCGGTCGCCCTCGAGCTCGCCCTGGTCCGGCACAAGGCGTCGACGCTCCTGCGGTTGCGGGACGCCGACGAGATCGACGACCTCGTGCTGCGGCAGGTGCGGTCGGGGTACGACGCGGAGGAGGCGCGGTTGAGCGGGGTCACCACGACCTGACGGTCTCGCCGGCGAGTGCCCGGACGGGAGGCGGGGGGGGGGGGGGGGCCCCCCCCCCCCTCCCGTCCGTCACGTCCTACGACTCGTCGGCAGCCGCCGGTTCCGAGGCGAGCGCCTTCCGACGCTGCGCGATCTGGACCGCGATCGCCACCGGGACCGCCGCGAGGGCGAGTCCCCGCAGCCACGGACGGTCGAAGACGTGGCCGGACGCGTGGTCGAGGGACACCGGACCGGGGCCGCCGAGGGCGAACATCGCCGCCGAGAAGCCGAGGAACGCCGGGAACTCGAACCCGCCGTCGGCGTTGAAGAAGCCGTTCGGGGTGTGCACGCTCGAGGCGACACCCATGGTCGTCGCGGCGCCTGCACCGGCGATCGGGGTGGCCAGGCCGAGCGCGAGGGCGGCACCGGAGCCGGCCTCGCCGATCCCGGCCAGGACGGCGTTGCGGCGGCCGGGTCGGAACCCCATCTGGTGCATGCCCTGGGCGGTGCCCTCGATGCCGCCGCCGCCGAACGCGCCGAAGAGCTTCTGGGAGCCGTGCGACACGAGGACGGCGCCGAGGGCGATGCGGAGCAGGGTCTTGGCGGTGACGGAAGCGGTCGTGGTGCGTGCGCTCATGCGTTCTCCCGGTGGTCGGTGGTCGTCCGGCCGAGGTGGTCGGCCGTGGTGTCGCAGAACGTACGCCCCGCCGGTCCGGTGTGGACCGGCGGGGCGTCCCGCGATGCGGTGGTCGTCAGCTGGTGAGCTGGCGTCGACCGCTCACGCGGACGATGACACCGGCGACGACGGCACCGACGATCGGGGCGACGATGAAGACCCAGAGCTGCGCGAGCGGTGTCGCCCCGCCGTAGACGGCCGCGGCGATCGAGCGCGCCGGGTTCACGGAGGTGTTGCTGATCGGGATGCTCACGAGGTGGATCAGCGTCAGGGTGAGCCCGATCCCGATCGGCGCGACGGCCTGGTACTCCCGCTTGGCGGTGATCGAGAGGATGACGGCGATGAAGACACCGGTCAGGACCGCCTCGGCGAGGAACACCGACCCGAGGCCGTACCCGCCGGGGCTCGCCGATCCGTACCCGTTCGAGGCGAAGCCCCCGTCACGAGCGGCCGCGAACGCCCCCGGCTTGCCGGAGAGCACCGCGGCGATGATGCTCGTCGCGGCGAGCCCACCGACGATCTGGGCCACGATGTAGCCGGCGACGTGGCGGGCATCGGTTCGGCCCGCGGCGAGCAGACCGAGCGTGACCGCGGGGTTGAAGTGGCCGCCGGAGATGTGCCCGACGGCCGAGATCCCGGCCACGAGCGTGAGACCGAACGCGAGGGCCACGCCGAGGTAGCCGACGCCCTGCTGGTTGTCCGTGGCACTCGGGACGTTCGCGGCGAACAGCGCGGTGCCGACGCCGCCGAGCACGAGCAGGAACGTGCCGAAGAGCTCGGACGCGTACCGGGCCACCGGCGACCAGGCGGCCGCGTCCTCGCGTCGCTGCTCGGACGTGGACTCGCTGACGGGTTCGTCCGCGGCGCGGTCGTGGTTGCGGTTCGCCATCGTGGTGTTCTCCGTTCGGTGCGGGTGTCGGTGTTCCGGCCAGTCGTCGGTGTTCTGACGGCTGTCAGTGGACGCGGGTGGATTTGGCGAGGGTGGAGCGGGTGCCGCCGGTGAGGTGGACGAGGACGGGGATCTGCCGGCCGAGGGTGCGGTCCAGGACGGTGATGGCCCGGTCGACGGCGGTGAGGACAGTGACGGCGTCGCCGCCGCGGCGGACCGCGACGCGGATGCGTGCGGCGCGTTGCCGTCGGACGAGGTACGTGTCGACGCGGGCGCTGATGACGTCGCGGACGCCGTCGAGT